>CAZXEY010000138.1:0-7830 GCA_964639695.1 uncultured Antarcticibacterium sp.
TCATTCCCATAATTTTCTTACGAGAGACGGGGAATCCCCTGCGGAACTATCAGCAAAGGCTAAGGAGGAGGTAATGAATTATCCTTCGGTTACTTTTCAAAAAGGAAGGGTTACCGCTGTTACAAAACCAGATGATTATTTCAATGTGCAGACTGAGGAAAATGGAATTTTCTCTGGTAAAAAATTGATTTTTGCGACCGGGGTGCTCGACATTATCCCTGATATAGCAGGATTTGCAGAATGCTGGGGAGTTTCAATTTTACATTGCCCTTATTGCCATGGTTATGAATTTAAAGGAGAAAGGACCGGGGTATTTGGAAATGGAGAAAAAGGATATGACCAGGCAAAATTTATTTCCAACTGGACGCAGGACCTGGTGCTTTATACGAACGGGAATTCCACTTTAACCAAAGATCAATCTAAACATCTTAAAAATAATAATATTGAGATTGTCGAAAAGGAAATCCAGGGGTTTGAGCACGATAACGGGCAAATAAATAATATAGTTTTTAAAGATAAAACCAAACAACCTCTTAAAGCCCTTTATGCCTCTCCGGAGGTAAAACAGAAGAGTGAAATTCCGAAAGAACTGGGTTGCAACTTTACCGACCACGGAAGGATTGAAGTTGACCTTTTTCAAAAAACAACCGTGCCGGGAATCTATGCTGCAGGAGATAATTCCAGTTTGGGAAGAGCGGTCTCTGTGGCGGTTTCTGCCGGTTCTGTAGCCGGAATGATGCTTAATAAAGAGCTGATTTCGGAAGAATTTGAGGATGTAAAGCAGTAACAATAAGATTTAAAATAAATAATTGCTCAGAAAACATATTTGACCCAACAATTTCAGCAACGACTGTTACCGGCAATCTCCAAAGCTTAAAGTATAGCGGGTTGATAGGAAGAAGGAATAAAGGTTAATTGCAGTATAGCTGAAGTAAAATGAGATAATAATAATTGCTGATCATTTATCTGGTTGTCCAAACAAATTCATTCTTAACTTGCAGAAAAAATTAGCTTTTGCCAAGACCAAAGAATTCATTGGAGCCTGATAAAATAAATTTTAGGGAAAGTTTTGCTTCCTTAAAATTTGTTCCCCGGTTTTTTAAAGAGATAAGGAAAGTAAATCCCTTGCTATTCTACACCAACATTTTATGCAGGGTAATTAATGCTGCCATTCCGGTATTAATGCTTTGGGTGGGAAAATTAATTATCGATGAGGTCGTACTTCAAATAGCGGCCGATGTAAAAGATTTGGACAGGCTTTGGATTTTGGTGGCGGTAGAATTTGGGCTTGCTGTTATTTCCGATCTTATTAGCAGGGCGATAAGTTTAACCGATGCTTTGCTGGGAGACCAATATTCTATCAATACATCGGTCAAAATCATTAAAAAAACTTCAGAGTTAAATCTGGATCAGCTGGAAGATTCTGAATTCTATGACAAACTGGAACGGGCCCGGCAGCAAACCACGGGAAGGGTAGGATTAATGTCCAATATACTTACCCAGGGAGAAGATGTAGTGGTAATTCTATCTCTTTTAGGAGGGGTGGTCGCATACGAACCCTGGTTGATCATCTTGCTGGTGGTGTCTATTATACCCACCATTATCAACGAAATAAAATTCAGCGGTACCAGTTACTCCCTTGCAAGAAGCTGGACGCAGGAGCGACGGGAACTGGATTATTTACGATATGCGGGAGCAAGTGACGTAACCGCCAAAGAAGTTAAGTTATTTGGACTTTCCGATTATCTGGCGCAGCGGTTTAAAGGATTATCAGATAAATATTATGCACAAAGCAAAGACCTTGCAAAAAGAAGGGCCGGCTGGGGTTCCTTTTTTAATGTTATAGGAACCACGGCTTATTACGCGGCTTTTGTATTTATAGTTTTCAGGACTGTGGCTGGAATATTTTCTTTAGGGGATCTAACCTTCCTTTCTGGATCCTTTCAGCGGTTGCGGGCAAAACTACAGGGGTTCTTCACGCGCTTTACTCAAATTACCGAAAGTGCATTATACCTTCAGGATTATTTTGAATTCCTGGATCTTAAATATTCTGAAGACAATTCCGAAGAAAAACTCGCACTTCCTAAAAAAGTTAAAGAAGGATTTCAATTTATAAATGTTGGTTTTAAATATCCCAAATCTGAAATATGGGTAGTGAGGAATATCAATTTTCAATTAAAAGCGGGAGAGAAGCTTGCTTTTGTTGGTGAAAATGGTGCGGGAAAAACGACCTTAATTAAATTGTTGCTGAGGTTTTATGAACCCACGGAAGGAGAAATTTTATTAGACGGAATTCCGGTAAAGGAATATAATCAAACAGCTTATCAGCAATACTTCGGAGTAATTTTTCAGGACTTTGTGAAGTTCGAGCTGACTTTAAGGGAGAATATTGCAATGGGTGAAATAGGTGAAATTAACAATCAGCCGCGTATAGACAGTGCTTCAGAAAAGAGTCTTGCGAACGAAGTTATCTCTTCTTTGCCCAAAGGGTATGATCAGCAGCTGGGAAAAAGGTTTAAGCAGGGAAAAGATCTCTCGGGAGGGCAATGGCAAAAGATCGCAATTGCACGGGCTTATATGAAGGATGCAGAAGTCCTTATCCTTGACGAGCCTACATCTGCCCTTGATGCGAGGGCAGAAACTGAAGCTTTTAACAGATTCATAAAACTGACTGAAGGAAAGACAGCCGTTATCATTTCCCACAGGTTTAGTACAGTGAGAATAGCCGACAGGATTATGGTTCTTAAAGATGGTTCTGTACTTGAGATTGGGACCCATGAAGAATTGATGAAGAACGATCTTCTTTATTCAGAACTTTTTAATCTTCAGGCTGCGGGTTATCAATAAAGTGGTTACACGAAAAAGTTAATAAAACTTTTTCCGGTTCTTATTTTCCCTTTATTCTTTAAAAAACTTAAGGTGAGGATATTAATAAATTTGAATATATTTAGAAATAATATTCCAACTTATTTCCTAACTAATTCAAACTTATGAGTATTAAAAATTACATTATTGCCTTCGCACTAACTTTGGCAAGCTTAAATTCCTTTAGTCAGAAACTGCCTCCTACCAAACAGAAGGTCGTTCAATCTGTAGAAACGCATAAAGAGGAAATGATTTCTTTAAGCGACAAGATCTGGGAATTGGCAGAAACTGCTTTTGAGGAAAACGAATCGGCAAAATTATTGGCTAATTATGCTGAAGAACAAGGTTTTAAAGTGGAAAGGGGAGTGGCAGGTATACCTACTGCTTTCGTAGCAACTTATGGAAACGGGAAACCCGTTATAAGTGTTTTGGGAGAATTTGATGCGCTGCCTGGAATTTCTCAAAAAGCTGAGCCCGAAAAAGCAAGTTTAAAAGAAGGAGCTGCCGGTCATGGCTGCGGTCATAATCTTTTTGGAGTAGGAAGTCTGGGTGCTGCTATTGCTATTAAAGAATTAATAGCAAAAGGAGAGCTTAAAGGAACCATTAAATTTATAGGAACTCCCAGTGAGGAAAAATACTTCGGAAAGATCTGGATGGTTAGAGAAGGCGTTTGGGATGATGTGGATGTGAACATTAGCTGGCATCCTGCGGCTTCTACTCAGGCAGATGTTCAAAGTTCCCTGGCACTTGTAGATTTTAAAGTGGAGTTTTTTGGACAGGCTGCTCACGCCTCTTCAGATCCCTGGAATGGCAGAAGTGCTTCTGATGCTCTTGAACTTTATACCAGCGGAATTAATTATTACCGGGAACATGTGAAACCAACTGTGAGAATGCATTATCATATTCAGGATGGGGGACAGGTAGTGAACGTGGTGCCAGATTATGCAAAAGTTTGGGTAAGGGTACGGGATACACAACGCTCGGGTATGATGCCGGTTTATGAAAGAGTAAAAGAAATGGCCGAAGGAGCTGCTATATTGGCGAATGTAGATTACAAAGTAAGTTTGATTTCCGGAATTTATGAGACCCTTGTTAATCGTGCGGGAGGTGAAATTATGCAGAAGAACCTGGAATTACTCGGGCCAATAACTTACAGTGAAGAGGAGATGAATTTTGGTAAGAAGATCCAGGAATCCACGGGTAAAAAACAGGTGGGGATGGATAGCGAGATTAAGCCTCTTGAACCTACACGGGAAAATCCAGGAGGAGGCTCTACAGATGTTGGGGATGTGAGCTGGAATGTCCCAAATATTAACCTTGGCGTCACCACAGCTCCAAAGGATACGCCCTGGCACTCCTGGGCAGTAGTTGCCTGCGGGGGAATGAGCATTGGCCATAAAGGTATGGTTTACGCATCTAAAGCTATGGCGATGACAATGGCCGATCTTTTTCAAAATCCCAAACAAGTGGAAAAGGTAAAAGCTGAATTTAAAGAGCGTAAAGGAAGTGAAGTTTATGAACCTATTATTCCACCGGGACCACCACCAATACCTGATACAACTGCCGGAAATTAAGGATATTAAAATTTATAAAGCCTTCCCTTTTGAGAGAAGGCTTTTTTTATGGAAAACGGAGGGCTTTGAATTCGTTGTAATTAATTCATTTTTCTAGTTTCTCTCAGAGAAGCGGTTTTGATTCACTAGCCGGACCATAATGTAAATAAATACTAAATCTGCACTAGGGGGAAGTTAAAATCTTTACTGATTAAAGCAATTTTTCTATTTTTTGGAAAAACAATATCTTATGAAAAAGGCACTGATGCTTTCGCTACTACTATTACCGCTGCTGTTGTTAACAGGATGCAGTAAGGACAATGATGATGAATTGGAGAATGTAGATGCAGCAACATTTGAACTTACCCTAGTGAATAATACAGCCAACACAGTAACAATTTTTCTGAAGGATTCTCAGCCCAATGCCGGGTTCGCACAAAGAGGAACTATAGCTCCCGGAGCAGAGATGGTATTACCTGACCTCTATGTGAGACAGGCTTATGTAATAAGGGCTTCCCAGCAGGGAAATTCTGCCGAGGATTTCTTTTATGAACAAACAGTGATTAGAGAAAGTCCTACTGCCCTTGTCCTCACCATTGAATAAAAAAGGAGGGATGCTGTTTGTGCAGGGGGTAATATTTCAAAAAGGCACTTTTTAGAATCGGGATTTATCAAATAAAGTTGTGAATAAATCTGGATAAAAGCTGTACCTTAAATTTCAATTTATAGGGAGTTATAAGTACTTTAGCTTTATTAAAATCCTAAACTTTGGCAGCCAAAAAATCACCACAGGTAACTCCTTTAATGAAGCAGTACAATGCTATCAAAGCAAAGTATCCAGATGCTTTGTTATTATTTAGGGTTGGGGATTTTTATGAAACCTTTGGGGAAGATGCTGTAAGAACAGCGAGAATATTAAATATTGTTCTTACCAAACGGGGGAATGGCAGTGAGGTAGAAACCGCTCTTGCCGGTTTTCCTCATCATGCGCTCAATACTTATCTTCCAAAGCTGGTAAAGGCAGGTTTAAGAGTTGCTATTTGTGACCAGTTGGAGGATCCCAAAATGACCAAAACCATTGTGAAACGTGGAGTAACCGAATTGGTTACCCCGGGAGTTTCAATGAATGATGAGGTATTAAACAGCAAAAGCAATAACTTTCTTTGCGCTGTTCATTATGGAAAAAAGATTTTGGGAATTTCATTCCTGGATGTTTCTACGGGAGAGTTTTTAACTGCCCAGGGGAATGAGGAGTACATCGATAAACTACTTCAAAATTTTAGCCCCAGTGAGGTGCTTGTACAAAAGAGTTATAAAAAAGAATTCTCAAAAACCTTTGGGGATAACTACCACAGTTTTTTCCTGGAAGACTGGGTGTATAAACTCGATTATTCTTACGAATCCCTCAATGCCCACTTTAAAACCAAAACCTTGAAAGGATTTGGCGTAGATCATCTTGAGGAAGGAATAATTGCTTCCGGAGCTATTTTGCATTACCTTGGAGAAACCCAGCATCACAAACTGCAGCATATCTCTTCCCTAAATCGTATAGCCGAAGAAGAATATGTTTGGATGGACAGGTTTACCATAAGGAACCTTGAACTTTACAATTCCACTGCTCAAAATGCCGTCACTTTACTTCAGGTAATAGATCAAACTATTTCCCCAATGGGAGGGAGGTTGTTGAAACGCTGGCTCGCCCTGCCTCTCAAGAATGCCGAAAAGATCAGGAACAGGCAGCAGGTTACTCAGTATTTGATAGAAAACCGCGGTGATCTTGATAAAATTCAGCAGCATATAAAACAAATCAGTGATCTTGAAAGGCTTATTTCAAAGGTTGCTACTGGGCGTATTTGTCCAAGGGAAGTGGTGTACTTAAAAAACTCGCTGGACGCCGTAATCCCTATTAAGATGCTGGCTATGAACAGCAGCAACGAATCTTTAAAAATAATTGGGGATCAACTTCAAAATTGTGACCTCTTAAGAGAGAAGATTAAGGAGACCGTAAATGAAGAAGCTCCTGTAAATATTTTAAAAGGAGATTGTATTGCCAAAGGTTTCTTCGCTGAACTCGATGAGTTAAGGGATATTGCTTATAAAGGAAAGGATTACCTGGACGGGATGCTGGAGAGAGAGACAAAAGCTACGGGAATTTCTTCGTTAAAGATAGGAAGTAATAATGTTTTCGGGTATTACATAGAAGTACGAAATACCCACAAGGATAAAGTTCCTGAATCCTGGATCCGGAAGCAAACCCTGGTAAATGCAGAGCGTTATATCACAGAGGAGTTGAAAGAATATGAAGGAAAGATCCTGGGGGCCGAAGAAAAGATTCAGCAGCTGGAACAGGAGCTTTTTTCAAAACTGGTAAACTGGCTGGGAGAATATATACAGCCGGTGCAACAAAATGCACGGCTTATAGCTCAGCTGGATTGCCTTTGCTCTTTTGCTAAACAGGCCATTGCCGAGAATTATATAAGACCTAATATAGAAGATTCCACAGAACTGGATATTAAGGAAGGCCGCCATCCTGTTATTGAAAAGCAGCTGCCGATAGGAGAAAATTATATTGCCAATGATGTGTATCTCGATAGAGAGATGCAGCAGGTAATAATGATCACCGGTCCTAACATGAGCGGTAAATCGGCAATTCTGCGGCAAACTGCTTTAATTGTACTTCTTGCTCAAATGGGGAGTTTTGTACCTGCAAAATCAGCAAGGATTGGATTGGTTGATAAAATTTTTACAAGGGTAGGAGCCAGTGATAACATCTCTATGGGAGAGTCTACTTTTATGGTAGAGATGAATGAAACTGCCAGTATTTTAAATAATATTTCCGATCGTAGCCTGGTTCTCCTAGATGAAATTGGCCGCGGGACCAGTACGTATGACGGGATATCCATTGCCTGGGCAATTACTGAATATCTACATGAACATCCTGCAAAGCCAAAGACGCTGTTTGCAACGCACTATCACGAGCTGAATGAAATGGGGGAAACCTTCAGGCGTATCAAGAATTATAATGTCTCGGTAAAAGAATTAAAGGACAATGTATTATTTCTTCGAAAGTTGATCCCGGGAGGTAGTGCACACAGCTTCGGAATACATGTCGCAAAAATGGCAGGAATGCCACAACAGGTATTGAACAGGGCCAATAAAATCCTGAAGAAGCTGGAGAAATCCCATCAAATGGAAGACTCGGGTGAAATTTTAAGAAAATCTGCCGAAAGCGATCTGCAGCTCAGTTTTTTTAATCTTGATGATCCGCTGCTGGTGGAGTTAAAAGAAGAGATCCTTCATTTAGACATAGATACTTTAACTCCTGTGGAAGCCTTGATGAAGCTCAATGAAATTAAAAGAATGTTGGGTAGCAAACAGAAGGCGTTGAAGTAAGAAGTTAGAAGTGAGAAGT
>CAZXEY010000139.1:0-7802 GCA_964639695.1 uncultured Antarcticibacterium sp.
CCATACATCCAGGATCTGGAAAAGTTTGGAAAGAAAATTAACTTTCGATCATTTTATGCAGGTAACCATTCATTTTACGAAAAGTTAACGAACAGGATGGAAGAACTTGCCTCTGTAAAAGAACAATGGGAATGGCTTGAAAATAACTTCTATGACACCTATGATAACTATCGAATCACCTTTTCGCCTCTGGTAAACGGCAGTCATTCTACCAATAAATTCATTCAGTCTGATTTTAAGCAGACGGTTATGTTTATTAGAAGTCCTGTTGAGGATGAAAAATATTCCGAAGAATTAAAAAAAGGGATAATGAGCACTATTATTTTTACTGAAATAGATCATAATTATGTAAATCCTGTTTCAGATCAATTTGAAAATGAAATAAAAGCAGCAATGCCCAACCTTCCTTTTTGGGCTGCACCACAGGCCCTGCAATATTACAACAATGAATATATGGTATTCAATGAATACATGACCTGGGGAGTTTTTACTTTATATGCACGGGAAAAATTTGAAAAGGAAGACTTTGAACAGCTAATTTCTGAGATGGAGACAATGATGGCAGAAAGAAGAGGCTTTAGCCGTTTTAAAGAGTTTAATAAAAAATTGGTAGATCTCTATGACAACAAAAAAACAGATCAAAAAATACCCGATCTATATCCTGAAATAATTAGCTACTTTAAAAATACAGCTTCACTTTAAAATTTTTTATAAATCTGGAAATATTTGTGTTATTCAGATCTTAAATTATCTACGGGATTTGCATTCGCAGCTTTATAGGTTTGGGAAAGAATGGTTAAAAGTCCCAGAGATAAAATAATTCCTAGACTCACTGTGATTTCTACAAATCCAATTTGAACGCTATAATGCTGGATACTTACAAGTAACTCATTAAACCAGAAATAAATAACAGGAATTGTTATAATGCTGGTTATTAGCATTATAACAATAAAATCTTTTGATAATAATAGTACCAGCCTTTTAGTCGAGGCCCCCATTACTTTTCTAACACTAATTTCTTTAAACCGTTTTTTAATATTAAAGGATACGGTTCCCAATAAGCCAAGGCAGGCTACAGTAATTGCCATTATTCCAAGAAAACCCCACAACTTAATGATCATTTTGTAAAAACTGTAAGCATCTTTAATTTCATTTGAAAACAATTGAGCAGTAAATTTTGTTTCACCTCCAATCTTTTTCCAAATTGTTTCCATTTCAGCAAAATCACCGGCAATGTCTTTTGACTCCAGCTTTAGATTGGCGTAATTAAATTTCTCAGGATCATATTCAAAATAGAAATTTGCAATTGGATCTTTAAGGTTCGTGTAGTGGAAATTCTTTAGTACACCTCCAATTTTCACAATCCTGCCATCGTTTAAAACAAAGGTATGATCCATTGTTCCAGCCGGATTTTTCTTGTGCAAACTTTTCATAAATTCTTCATTGACGATTATATAACCGGAATTTTCAGCTGGATCATCAGTGAAATTTTTACCGGAGATAAGCTCTAATTTTAAATTGGAAATGTAATTTTCATTAACAGACATAGATGAAACTTCAATAGAATCTAAAAAATTAAAAGACTTTATGTAATGTTCCGGGGACGGTGCAATCCCTAAAAGGTGCGAAGACATTGAAATTTCCTTAAGGGAATTTAATTTACTAAATTCATAAGCAAAGAATTTAGGATCTACGTTCTGTAGTTCAACATCCAGAACATCCTCCTGTTCAAATCCAAAATCGTAATTGACAGAATAATTGTATTGGCGCATAATGATAACAACCGCCATAATGAAGCCAAGAGAAAGCATAAACTGGGAGGTCAGGATTACTTTTCTAAAAGAAAAACGGCCTTTAGTTTTCAACTCCTTACCCTTTAATGCATTTAGAGCTTTAATTTTTGAGAAGTAAAGAGCGGGAATAATACCTGAAACTATCCCAACAAGTAAAGCAAAAATTATAAAGCCAATAAAGGTTGTCGATGTAGGAGTCAAATCAATGGGAGAAGTTTCCACCATAGAATGTAAAAGATCTTTTCGAATGGCTTCGAAAATAAGATAGGCAAAGAACAGGGCCAGGAAAACAATAGTTGTGGATTCTACAATAAACTGTAAAAATATATGCTTCTTTTGCCCTCCCATAACTTTTCTAACTCCTATTTCCCTCATACGCTCAAGTGATTGTGAGATTGAAAGATGAGCGTAATTGGAACAGGCCGGAATTAAAATAATTAAGGTTAACAGAGCGACAAGTGACAGACCAAAATAGCTCCAGTTGGGTCCAATCTGGTCCCTTAACTCAGGTCCTGGTACAATTTCCTCAAGACCCTGGAGTTCAAAGGAAACTTTAATTTGCTGATCCTGGAATTTTTGATTTGCAATTAAATTCAAAGATTTCTCAATAGAATCGGGATCTGTATCCTTAAGAAGCCTAAAATAAACGTAGGAATTACTAAAATTCTTCCAATCCTTCTGCTTTTCCAGTAGAATATTTCCATAAGATGAAGTTATTGTGGCATAAGAAACAACTGCTCCAAACTGCATATGTGAATTTTCCGGTTGATCTTTAACTACCCCGGTAACTAACAAATCACCGTAAGGCTGTAAGGTGAGAATTTCACCCATAGGATCCTTGCTGCCAAAGATTTTTTTTGCTTCAGTTTCAGAAAGAACAATTGAATTAGGATTAGAGAGTACTGTATTTTTATTTCCCCGAAGTAGAGGGAAATTAAAAATTTCAAGAAATTCAGGATCTGCAAAAAAACCGCTTAATCTAATTTTCTTTTCCCCATAATTAGCATCTCCATATAAAGATCCCTGAATTCGGGTAATCTTTTCAATACCTGTAAAATCATCCTTCATTATTTGTCCAAGAGCAAAAGGAGCTGACGCATATCGGGGATTTTCATCATTATCGTACACCTGAGTTGTAACCCTGTAAATTCTTTCTTTGTGTGGATGAAAATCATCAAAACGTGATAGAAAGGAAAGTAATGCGACAAACAATAAACTAATAGACATACCCAGAGCAAGACCTATCACGTTCAAAATCGTAAATAATTTATTCTTGGATAAATTGCGGTACGCGGTCTTAAAGAAGGTTTTGATCATAGAGATGAAATATTAACTATTAAAAATTTTATAGGACTCTGTTTTTCTATAGTACATTGAATAACCTAAAAAGGTAATTGCGGTTGCCTTAATCACTATACGAAGCACCTTCGGTTGTTCCAGATTCCCCTGGTGGTAATTTTCAGGTTCATAAATTCCTTCTTCTGGTGGCCTTCTTTGATGATATTGAAGGTGGGTTGAATGTTTGCTAAATTTCTCATGATTGAAGAATTAAAAGGGAATAATTAAATAAAACGTCTGCGATTGTTCCAGGCCTGTTTGGTAGTAACCTTAAGATTCATAAAATCTCTTTTCTGGATTCCTTCCTGAACGATGTTGAATAGCGTACTGATGTTTGATGAATTTTTCATATTTGATAAATTTAAATTGATGAATGTTTTGATACAATTCCTTTTGCAGTTGCTGTGCCGCTAATATAATGTTCTGAATATCAATATTTTATATAATTTAGATAATTTAATCCTGTTCGGTTTCGAACAATTGTGTTCGATATTGTAGCACATCTTTTCAAAAAAATAAAAGGAAAAGGTGCATCAGGAACTACTAAAGCCTGGAAAAATAATTTTATAACTGCAGCTAACAGGTATTCTATATATTTGAAAATGCCTCAAAAAAATTTGATCCTGAACCGATAATACCCCCCAATGAAAACCATTAATTTCCTTTTAAAAATTATTTTATTTGCAATTGGCTTTGCATCGGTTATACCGCACCTGATCCCTAATTTTTGGCTTACCGATATATTTGCCCATTTTAAACTTCAGTATTTGATCTTATTGCTGTTCCTTCTGCTGCCGGTATCCTTATTCTTAATTAAACGGAAAATAATTCCGGTACTATTTATTTTACTTCTGTTGGTCTGGAATAGCTGGTTTATCATTCCGTTGTACCTGAAGGATCCCCAAAATGCTGAAGCTTCAGGAGAAAAATTTTCAATTTTATCTATAAACCTGTTGGCTTCCAATACAAATTATTCTGAAGCTTTAGATCTTATTAAAGAAAAGGATCCCGAGGTGTTAATCCTCCTGGAATTAAGCCCACAGTGGGAAGAAAAGATAAAGGATATCTATTCCTTGTTTCCCTTCCGGCAGATGTACCCACAGCAAAACAATTTTGGAATTGGAATCCTTAGTAAAACATCTATGGAATCTTCGGTAACCGATTTGGGAAGCCGGTTCCCTCCTTCCATACTTAGTATGGTAGAAATTGAGGAAAATAAAATTACAATATTGGCTACACATCCTGTACCGCCTGTAAATCAGGAAAAATTTAAATTAAGAAACGAACAGCTCCAGGAAATTGCACAGCTGAGCAAATTACATGAGGGTAATTTTATAGTGGCCGGCGATCTTAATACTTCTTCTTACTCCAGGTATTTTCAGGCGATGCTGAATGAAGGCAATCTAAGAGATTCCCGGAAAGGTTATGGAATTCTTTCCTCCTGGCCTGCTGAGATTTTACCCTTGAGAACTACCTTAGACCATTTCCTGATAAAAGGAGAAATGCGGGTGACTGACAGAACAACGGAAAGAAGCATAGGATCAGATCATTTACCTGTTTTTTTAAAGTTAGAGTTTTAAATTTTAATAATTATTAAAACTCTTCCTATAAAAAGCTATACATTCATAAGCTTAGCTTATGACAATATTAAAAAAGTTCAATAAAAACTTATAATAATTAATATTCAATTTTGTACTGTTAACTTAAAACAGATACAAATGACACGAATTACAGTTGCAAAAGGGGACGGAATTGGACCCGAGATTATGAACGCCACACTTTCTATTATTAAAGCAGCAGGTGCCCAGCTTGAAGTTGATGAAATTGAGGTTGGAGAAAAGGTTTATTTAGCGGGTAACACATCGGGAATTTCTAATGAATCGTGGGAGGTGATAAGGAGGAATAAAATATTCCTAAAAGCTCCAATTACAACTCCACAGGGAGGTGGGTACAAAAGTTTAAATGTTACTACCCGAAAATTTCTTGGATTATATGCAAATATTCGCCCCTGTATGAGTTTGCATCCTTATGTAGAAACCAAGCACCCTGTAATGGATATTGTAATTGTGAGAGAAAACGAGGAGGATCTTTATGCGGGAATTGAGCACCAGCAAACAGATGAAGTAGTACAATGTTTAAAATTAATTAGCAGGCCGGGTTGTGAGAAGATTGTAAGGTACGCTTTTGAGTATGCGAAGCAGTACGGCAGAAAAAAAGTTACCTGCTTTACTAAGGATAATATTATGAAGCAAACTGATGGATTATTTCACCAGGTTTTTGATGAGATTGCTGCAGAATATCCCGAAATTGAGAACGAACATTGGATCATTGACATTGGAGCAGCAAAAATGGCGGACTCCCCCGAGGCTTTTGATGTTATTGTAATGCCTAATCTTTATGGAGATGTTCTTAGTGATGTCGCTGCACAAATTGCAGGTTCTGTAGGATTGGCGGGATCTGCAAATATTGGGGAAGAGTGTGCAATGTTTGAGGCCATACACGGGTCTGCACCGCGAAGAGCAGGACAAAATATGGCTAATCCATCAGGTTTACTGCAGGGAGCAATTCAAATGCTTACCCATATTGGGCAGGTGGAAGTGGCAGAAAAAGTACAGAATGCCTGGCTAAAAACCATTGAAGACGGGATTCATACTTATGATATTTTTAAAGAAGGTACCAGCAAACAAAAGGTTGGAACCAGGGAATTTGCAGAAGCAGTAATCAATAATCTCGGAAAGAAACCTTCGCAATTTAAACCTGTGGATTATGAAAAGAACAAAAGTCTTTCTTTACCCAGGTATAAAAGAAGGCCTTCACTAAAAAAGGAACTACAGGGAGTAGATCTTTTTGTTCACTGGAATGGAAGCAGTCCAGATCAATTGGCCGAAATTCTGAAGAAGATCAACACCAATGATATAGGTCTTAAAATGATTACCAACCGTGGAATTAAAGTGTATCCCGATGGTTTTTCAGAAACTTTTTGTACTGACCATTGGCGTTGTAGATACAAACCTTCAGAAGGAAAATCCATAGATAAACTCGATATTGTAAAACTGATGCAGACAGCTATCGAAAACAATATTGATGTTATAAAAACAGAAAATTTATATTCTTTTGAAGGAAAACAAGCTTATTCTCTGGGTCAAGGGCAATAAGAAGTAAAAATTCTTCAAGAAGAAGAAGAAGAAGAAGAAGAGGCGGTCATTCATTTCCTTTAGTTAATTATAGTAATTAATATAAAATACTAAAGGGAATATTAAGACTGCCTCTTTCATTTCCCTAAAAAAACAAAACCACAATCAGTATAACTACTTCTACATTTCTACTTGATAAAAAATTTTAAAAATTTCTAACTGTTCCATGACTGAATTCGTAATTTTTTACCTTTTGCCACTATTCATTTTATTGATAAGAAAAAATTATAGTTAATATCAGGAATAAAATTTAATAAAACCAGCTAGTATCGTTCATACCAACCAAATCTTTCCCTGATTATTTTGTTTCGTTCCTTTTTAAGATAATTCAGGTAAGCAACAGCAGCTGGTGAGAACCTTTTGCCTTTCATCCAGATGATTTGCCAGGTAGATTTTATAGGAAAGCCTCCAACCGGTATAATGGCAAGATCTCCATTTCCAAGTTCATTTTTAATTCCGATAATAGGCATCACAGAATAGCCAAGACCAGCTATTACTGCCTGTTTAACTGCTTCATTTGAAGTAAGTTCCATAGTCTTAAGAATTGGAAGGTTGTTTTGCTTCATAAAACTTTCCATTACGTGGCGTGTACCAGATCCATCTTCTCTATAGATAAGGGGAATTTTTTGAAAAATTTCAAAACTGTGATGTTCCGGTTTAAGTTCCTGGTCCCTGCCTCCAACCAGAAACAACTTATTCTCCATTAGCTCAATACTTTCTATTTGAAGATGCTCCGGTAATACTGAGACCAAGGCAAAATCCACTTCGTTATTGGTAAGGCATTCTATAACTGAGGATTTATTGGTGACATCCAAGGATAGTTTAACACCCTGATGTTCTCTCATAAATCCTGATAAAAAATAAGGCATTACATATTTGCCGGTGGAAACTACTGCCACTTTTAAATGGCCAATCAGCTGGCCCTGGTAAGCAAAATTTTTCATGTTTATGGCTTCCACTTCCTTCAAAATATTTTCAGCAGCCATAGCTATCTCCTCCCCGAAATCTGTGATGTGTATTTTTCGTCCAATAATTTCTGTAAGTGGAATATCGAATTGTTCCTGGAAATTTTTAAGCTGCATAGAAACAGCAGGTTGAGATAAATGAAGTTCTTCCGATGCCTTTGTAACACTTCCGGTTTTAGAGATTTTAAGAAATATATTTAATTGATGTAATGTATAATTCATAAGGGTTTCTTATATGGGTTATCAAATATATATATTTTCATTTATATTTTATATTACCCAATTTTGCTTCAGTAAAAAATAACAATATGATAACAAGCAGCACAAAAAAAAGAAGCCAGATACTCGGTACAGATACCGACCATCTTGCACAATTATTTTTAACCAAACTCCCAGGAATTAATTTTAAAATGATTGCAACCCTACTTATAGGTGGAGCTTTTCTTTTCGTTTTATTGTTAAGCGAAAACCTTCTTCTAAAAGAGCTATCCAAAGCTGTTTTAATAATTACC
>CAZXEY010000140.1:0-7735 GCA_964639695.1 uncultured Antarcticibacterium sp.
GATCCTAACGCAGCTGTTTACTGGCTCGCCAGAATGATAGAAGGGGGAGAAGATGTAAAATTTATTGCCCGCCGTATGCTGATCTTAGCGAGTGAGGATATTGGGAATGCAAACCCTACAGCGCTGGTAATGGCAAACAATACATTCCAGGCAGTAACAACCATTGGATTTCCTGAATCCCGTATCATATTGAGTCAATGTGCTATTTATTTAGCTACTTCCCCTAAGAGCAACGCTTCTTATATGGCTATTAATAAAGCTCAGGAACTGGTCCGAAAAACGGGAAATTTACCGGTTCCTCTCTCATTAAGAAATGCCCCTACTAAATTGATGAAAGATTTGGGGTATGGTGAGGATTACCAATACGCTCATAACTATGAAAACAATTTTGCCAAGGCAGAGTATTTACCAGAAGCCTTAAAAAATTCTGTGCTTTATAATCCCGGAAACAACCAAAGAGAAAATTCCCAACGAGAATTCCTCAAAAAAAGGTGGAAAGATAAATACGATTATTAATTGCTTCGCAAGTATTTTGTTACTATAGTCGAATTAGTGGGATTGCTTACAACTTCTACTACTAAATTATTTTCAGCATCAAAAAGAGCCACACCCTGATTTTTAACTGAATTGTAAATATACAAGCCGCCTGTCTTTGTTTGTATTAAGGTAGCAAATGGTTCCGGTGAACCTTCCTGAAAAAAGTGGAATCCACTATTGGTTTGCTTTAGATAAAAAACATAATTTCCCTCGGTAAATTTCAATAGAGGTTCAATTATAGTTTCCTTTCCTTTGGTCACTACTTCTGGCGAACTGCCAGGTGACGGAGTATTTGTTTCAGCTTCAACTGCAGCAGGTATTACTTTATTTTCTTCCTCAGAAGAAATGGAAGGAGTAGCATTTCCAATAAACATTTTTAATCCCCCAATACTTTTGAAGGAGTTTCGCAAAGCCTCGTGGTAAGCTGTCTTATACACTTTATCTCTGCTTTTTCCCACTTCTGTTACATAAACCTCCTTCTTGTTACAGTCATAAATTATTATCTGAAGGCCTGTAACAAACATTCCTGAATCATCTTTTACATCTGCATATAATGCATTACAGGGATTATTTACTACTGTTGAAGGAATTTCATCTTCATCAGAATAAACCTTGAAACCGTCTTTCTCAAACAAAAACTTTGTTAGCTCATTTAACTGATATTGGTTTGATTCTTTCAAAAAATCATATTGGGAAGGAACATAAATATACTTTTCATTATTTCCTTGCCCTACCATTAAATGAAAACTAAGTAATACCAGTAAAAAAAGAAAATTATTTTTCATCATTAGTTATTTATGACAAACTGAAACCCCATTTGAAAAGACGCACTATGAGTTTTAGCAAGATTTACATATCCAAACAGGTTATCTGCCGCTAGATAAAAATTAAAGTTCTTAAATCGGGTTGATACCAGCATCCCTACATTAGTGTATGAAAATTTATCCAGAGTATAGGTCACCTTCATTCTCAGGTTATTGTTAATTTTTCGATCATAAAAGGTGGTTAATGCCATTTTAAGTCCCCTTGGGCGATTTATAGCAAAGGCGTGCAATCCAATATGATTTCTAAATTGCCTTTTTGTCGGCCTTCTATAATCACAGGGTGCTAATACCTGCCCGAACCCATATTCAAGAGAGGCATTAACTTTAAAGGGCCTCCAGGTAAAATATTCTTCGTTTAGCGTTTCATCCTTAAGATTAGCATCTACTTCATCCTCAAAAATATCCCAGTAAGGAATTGTTCTTCCATTTGGTGCTACCTCGGGAAACAATGGTTCCAACCCATCTGTTTGATAACTACCGTAATAAAGATAATTTTCTACATCGCTTTGCTGAAGTACCCCTCCAATATCCTGAACTGAACCGGTTGCAATTAAATCTTCCCTTATAATATATGTAGCACCTAAATCTATTCCCGCACCTATATTTCCTCCAAAAAAGGCACTGCTATAGAGATCACCTAAACCCTGCTGTACTGTGGAATTTTCATCTCGTAAGGAGGCAAAACCTGAAGTATTCACCCTTATATCCACATTTTCTGCATAATGGCGGTAATAATTTGTTTGCCCTGGGGTTCTCTCTGTAATAAACAAACCAGTATTATCGACACTTTCAACATTAAATATTCCTGAATATAACTTTATTCTCCCTCCTACTGTTAAGCGATTATCAATTTTCTTATTCAATCCAATGTGATAAACGGTTAGCACTTCCCCGGTAAAAGAAACATGTGAAAAATCAAAAGGATAATTAAGGTAGTTACTATTCCCTTCAACAACCAGTAAAGCAGGATCCTTTGGAAAATAGGCAAATACATCCAACTCCTGATAAACTCCTGCCGAGAGATAATGATCTTTATTTAGTCTCCAGCCAAAAGAAAGAATAGCAAGTTGTTCCTGAGCTGTAAAAAAATCATTCTTTGTCAGGCGTTTAATGGTATTTCTAACCCTTCGATTAATATCAGGGCTGGCATCATCAAAAATATCATGAACGCTTGCTCCTGTGGAACCTACAGAGAAAGCTATATGAGAAAGAAAAGGAACTCCAAAATGCCGGTCAAAGTTGATCATAGTCCCGGGATTTGTCATTAGAGACTGTGGGAGTTCATCAACATTGTAGATCAATTGTTTATTTTGAGCTCCAGACGTTAAAGTATAGATGAGAAAGCATAAAAAAATTAAAAACTTCATACATTTAAAATTCGAAAGAGAATAGCCCTTTCGATTCAAATCTCAACTTTCCTACAAATGGCTCCTGATTTGGTAACACCTCAATCTCTACTACCATTTTAATAGATCTTTTTATTACATCTATTTGTTCCAATTCAATGAGCTCTACTTTTTCTGTCACTGCAGTATTTTGATCATTACCTGCACCAATATAAAAGGAAACTGAATGTTGTTCCTGATTATTTTCAGAAAGAAAAGAGATCTTATTGGAAAAAGATTGGGTGAAATTATTATTGTATCTAAAACTGAATTCTACAGATTGAAGATTGTCCTGTATATAACTGTCATCCAAAAACTCCAGACGTACAGTATCACGTAGTATTTTTTTTTGCAGAGATGTTTGCTGGTCAAAAAAATCTTTTTCATTTACATCAAAGATTACCAGATCTGTTTGAATCTCGGGATTTAAAGAAATATTTCCTGCCTGGTCGAAGTCAACATCTTTCACACAAGAAACAAGTCCCATAGAAACTAAAAACGCCAACACTCTCAGAACATTCAATTTCGAAAAATACATGTGGGGTTAAATTTTTCTTAAAACGAAGATAAGCATTGTTTTATTGCTATAAATAAAACATAAGCTCTTTTAACTTTTGAATTGTTTTAATTTCAAAACTTCCCGATTTTTGATAGTAATTAAAATAAATACATTCCATGCCAGCTGCTTGTGCTCCTAAAATATCGGCTTCAAAGTTATCCCCAATCATTAAACTTCGGCCAGCAGTTGTTTTGGCTTTAACTAAAGCCATCTCGAAAATCTTTAGTTCGGGTTTTTTAACACCCGCCTCTTCAGAAGTTGTAACGGTAGAAAAATACTGGGAAATATTTGAATTTTTCAGCTTAAGATGTTGCACTTCCTCAAATCCATTTGTAATAATATGAAGTTGATATTTTTGCTTTAGGTATTCCAGAATTTCCTTTGTATTTTCAAGAAGGATATTATTCTGAGGCAAAAACCGAATGTAATTATTGGACAAATTTTCTAAGGTTTGGGCGGGTATTTCGAATTGAAGACTGGCAAAACAATCCTTAAGCCTTCCGGTTCTTAAATCCTCTTTGGAGATAAGATTTTTTCGATACAATTCCCAGTAATTATTATTAATAGGAATGTAAGCTTCTAAAAATTCTTCAAGAGCTACTTCCAGCTTTTCTTCCTCAAAAATACTTTTAAAAGTCAATGCCGAATTTTTATCAAAATCCCAAAGTGTGTGATCCAGATCAAAAAAAATATGTTGAATATTAGTGTATGTCATTGATTTGTTTGAGTAAAGAATAATAATAGGAATGATTGGCATACTGAGAAAAATCTCTGTTTTTAAAAATTGCCCTTAACGTTCCATTAACCTCTTTGAGATCAGCAATAATAGTTCCCATTGCATCACGTATTTCTTCTGGAGGTGAAGTGTGACATACCTGTGAGTGAAATACATAAGGATGGATAGTTAAAGGTGTAGTGACTTCCATATTTAGGTCGTAAAAGAGAAAAGAAGTACTTGTTCCAGCCCTAAACCCTATTGATTCAGGATATCCCATTGAATAATCATTAGGTACATCAAGTTCATTTAAAGAACTGTAATGCATAGGCAACATTAAATTATATTTACTGTTTATCACATTTTGAAGGGGCCCGTGTATAATATTTTCAAAACGTTTTTTTTCAACCTTTAACACCTCCTGGTCTTTTACGGCAAAATATCCCAGTCTTAATCCTACTTTAGAATAATCTGCAACAAACTTTATTATAGAAATATAATTGAGACGATTATGATTAATATTTTTATCGTATGCATTATAATCGCTTAGCTGAAACATAAAAGTTAAATGAGCTTTATAAAATTTAATAAATTTTATAAGATCATCAAACACATTATAGGGATCCTGTTTTAACCGGAGAAGAACTTTTACCCGATCACTGACTCGGGTAAATTTTAATTTGGTCAAGTCATTCACCACTCCCCCTAAGGATCTCAAAAATCCTTTGTTTTTATAATTAAAAACATGACTAACAGAAATAACAGATTCAGATTCAAATTTGCGATCCTTAGTTTTAATTTCAGGAAATTTCAGTTTTAAAACCTCAAAAAATTTAAAGGCCCAAATATCAATCACAGGACGTCGTAAAAAACTTTCTTTGTAAGCTAAACTTTCTGAAGCAGGAAAACGGCCAAAATCATCCTTCACATGGGGCAGGTATTCCTCATATCTTGAAAGCAGGTAAAAGGACGCTGCAAAAATGTCAAAAGGCAGGTCACTATTATCTGAAACGGCAAAAAAACACTTGGTATCATCCCAATTTTGCACCTTTATTTCTAAATCATTTAGTCCCTGTTCCAACAAAAATTCAACATTTTGAACAAACAGTTCATTACCAAGACGTTTCTTACCATAGGAAAACTTTAAACCCGGGTGAGCTATAAATTCTTCTATTTTGGTTGTAAAGCTTATTTCCAAACCAAGGATATGAAGGCATACATGTTTGAAAACATATACAATCCTTGGAGTAATTTTCTTGGTATAAACTAACAGCATTTATTAAGATTTAAAGCAAGCCCTCATCTGCAAAACTGAAGAAAGATTTTTCGGTCACTATAAGATGATCAAGAATTTTAATATCCAGGCTTTCTGAAGCGGTTTTTAATTTTTTAGTTAGCTGCTTATCCGATTCACTGGGAGTTAAATTTCCAGAAGGATGATTATGGGCAAGAATAAGGGAAACAGCACCTAGTTCCAAGGCTTTTTTTAAAGTCAAACGAACATCTACCAATGTACCTGTTATTCCTCCTTTGCTAATTTGTAATTGTTCAATGATTTTATTCGCATTATTAAGATAAAGGATCCAGAATTCTTCATGAGGCAGTTCTCCTAAAATGGGTTGCAGTAGTTCATAAACTGAATTACTGGAGGTAATCTTAACCTGTTCAAGAGCCTCCTCGCTCCTACGGCGCCTGCCTAATTCCATAGCAGCAATGATACTTATTGCTTTTGCTTCACCAATACCATGAAACTGCATAAGTTGCTGAACCGTAAGTTTTCCCAGTAAATTCAGGTTATTTTTGGTACTTGAAAGTATTTTTTTACTTAACTCCACGGCACTCTCTTTGTTGTTGCCTGAACCAATAAGTATTGCAATCAGTTCAGCATCAGTCAAAGAGAACTTTCCTTTTTGAAGAAGTTTTTCTCTGGGTCTGTCTCCCGGAGCCCAGTTTCTTATTGTAAATGCACTATTTGCCTCCTTCATAAATTCATTTTTAATAAAGATAGAAAATCCTCACCACATCTTTTTCCTATAAAATTCTTTCGTTATATCCAGTTAATTATTTCTTCAAAATTTAAACCTCCATAATTACCACTGCTCATTAATAATAGGATTGAATCTTCGTAGTCCAGGTATTCTAAAAATTTTTTAAACTCTTGTGGATTGGTATATACATTTAAATTTTCCTGTTGAAAAGCAGATTTTATTTGATCTTCAGAAATGGGCTCTAATTTCTTAATTTGTAATGCCTCGGGGGAATAGAAAACAACAGCCGTATCAGCTGGCTGAAGGCTATTTCCATATTCCTTTAAAAAGCCAGGATTAAGACTACTATAAGTGTGAAGCTCAAGGCAGGCAATTATTTTCTTATTCGGGTATTGGTCTTTAACTGCCTGAGTTGTGGCTTTTACCTTGGAAGGGCTGTGAGCAAAATCTTTAAAAACAATGGCTGCATCCTTTTCCGCAATTTTTTCCAATCTTTTCGAAGCACCTGTAAAACTTCCTATTGCTTCATAAAAATCGTCCTCGTCTACACCCATATGCTGGCAGATCCATTTTGCTCCTGCCAAATTGCTTAAATTATGTTTTCCAAATATTTCTATAGGAAGTTCTCCTTCCGGGGTATCCAGGATAGTCTTACCCGTTTCAATTTTATAACTTGGAGTTGAATAAGCATGTTTTCTTATTTGATTTGTTGATTCTTCAACTAATTTATTAAGCTCCTCATCCTCCTCATTATAAACAAGAACACCACCACTCTTAATAGTTCCTATAAATTTAGAAAACTGTTCAAGGTAAATTTGGTAAGTAGGAAAAACATTTATATGATCCCAGGCTATGCCGCTAAGTAGCGCAATATTCGCCTGATACAGATGAAATTTTGGTCTCCTGTCCAGAGCTGAAGAAAGATACTCATCTCCTTCAATAAGAATAAAATCATTATCATCTGTTAAATGAACCATAGTATCATATCCTTTGAGCTGTGCCCCCACCATATAATCTACCTCTTTCTCGTGATAATGCAGTACGTGAAGAATCATTGAAGTTATTGTAGTTTTTCCGTGAGAGCCACCTATAACAACACGGGTTTTATTTTTCGATTGCTCATAGAGAAATTCCGGATAAGAGTAAATTTTCAGGTTTAGCTCCCTTGCTTTGATAATTTCAGGGTTATCTTCCCTGGCATGCATTCCCAGAATTACTGCGTCGAGAGATGAAGTTATATTTTCGGGATACCAACCCAACTTTTCGGGAAACAAGTTGGCTTTACGAAGTCTTGAGGCAGATGGTTCATATATTGCGTCATCACTTCCTGTAATAATATATTTTTTTTGTTGTAAGGCTAAAGCTAAATTATGCATTGCGCTTCCACCTATGGCAATAAAATGAATTTTCATGAAACTACTTTTAAGCAAATATACTTATCAAGTTATAAGAAAATCTTTCATTTCGTGCATAATTTGATCATATAAAAATTCTTTCTCCCAATAAGGATTGGTTAAAATGTTAACAATTATTAACATATTTAAAAATATTCGTTTGTAAGAGCTTTATAATATATCGGTAATTCCCACATTTCATTGCCCTTTCACTTAAGTTAATAAATATTAAGCTTAATTAAATTTTATTAATAGCACCTTTTAATCATTCTTCTATAAATTCATTAAAATTTTAGAATAATCTCTCGAAATAATTGTCAAAAACTAAAAATT
>CAZXEY010000141.1:0-7645 GCA_964639695.1 uncultured Antarcticibacterium sp.
GAAACTATTGAGATCATAGAAACTGTGGCGGCAACCGGTAAAATTCAGCCGGAAACTGAGGTAAAGCTGTCTTCGGAAGTTTCAGGAGAAATCATTGAATTACCAGTAGTGGAGGGACAGCTGGTTGAAAAAGGAGATCTTTTAGTAAGGATTAATCCTGATATTTATACCTCGAGCTTGCAGCGTTCACGCGCCGGATTGCAAAATGTAAAAGCAAATTATGCACAGGCGGAAGCAAGTTTAAAAGAAGCTAAATCTAATTACGACAGGAATAAAGTCCTTTTTGAAAAGGGTGTAATTTCCCAGGCAGAATGGGATAGATTGGTTGCAGCTTATGAAATGGCTGAAGCCTCCAAAAATGCTGCATATTTTAGCATGCAAAGTGCTGCGGCAACAGTTACCGAAGCTACAGATAATTTAGCCAGAACAAGTATCTATGCTCCAATGAGAGGTACCATTTCAAAGCTAAATGTTGAATTGGGAGAGAGAGTTGTGGGAACACAACAAATGACGGGTACAGAAATATTGAGGATCGCGAACTTGACCAATATGGAAGTGGTGGTTGATGTTAATGAAAATGATATTGTAAAAGTAGCTGTAGGAGATTCTACCCTTGTTGAGGTAGATGCCTATTTGAAGAGGGAGTTTAAAGGTATTGTAACAGAGATCTCTAACTCTGCAATTGAAGGATTAACTGCAGACCAGGTTACAAATTTTAAAGTAAAAGTAAGGATTTTAGAATCTTCTTACCAGGATCTTCTGGAAGGGAAACCAGAAAATTATTCTCCTTTTAGGCCGGGAATGACTGCCACGGTAGATATAATTACCAGGAGAAAGGAAAATGTACTGGGAGTGCCAATTAGCGCCATTGTTATTAAAAATGATACGGCATCTAAACCTGGTTCAACAGCATCTTCTAAACTTACAGATCAAAAATTTGAAACGGTATTTGTAAAGGATGGAAATCGTGCTAAATTGCGGGTAGTAAAAACGGGAATCCAGGATGATAGAAATATTGAGATCCTTAGTGGTTTGGAGGAAGGAGAAGTGATAATAACCGGCCCTTATAATACCGTTACAAAAACATTAAAAGGAGGAGACGAAGTTGTTGTCGCAACTCCCAAAAAAGAAACTGAATAACAATAAATTTTGTCTTTAATACTTTGTATAGAAACTGCTTCTACCAATTGCTCTGTTGCAATTGGAAAAGAGGGGGAAATACTTTCGCTTAAAGAAGATTACAGTTCTGATTATTCTCATGCAGAGCGTTTACATATTTTTATTCAGGAAATATTAAAGGAAAATAATATTGATCAAAAGGATCTTAGCGCAATTGCAGTAAGTAAAGGCCCGGGATCCTATACGGGTTTAAGAATAGGGGTTTCAGCCGCTAAAGGCCTTTGTTTTGCGCTGGATTTGCCTTTAATTTCTATATCTACATTAACGGCACTTGCCTGGCAGGTTGAGGAAGAGGGCTTTGTTGTACCTATGCTCGATGCGAGGAGGATGGAAGTTTATGCAGCTGTTTTTGATGCCGGTAAGAACCAGGTAAAAAAAACGGAGGCAGTTATTCTGGAAACAGATTCTTATATGGAATATCTTGACCAGGGGAAGGTAACTTTTATTGGAAGTGGAGTTCCTAAGTTCAGGGAAATTTGCTCTCATTCAAATGCTAATTTTATTGAAGGTAAACTCCCTTCAGCAGAACAAATGGTTGCGTTGGCAAATCATAAAATGAAGAAAGGCGACTTTGAAGATGTCGCCTATTTTGAACCTTATTATTTAAAAGATTTTATTTCAGGGTAACTATTTCTCCTTTTGAGGATTTTCCAATTCCTGGGAGTGATTAAAGAAATGCACATCCCTTTGAGGAAAAGGAATGGTTATTCCTGCAGCTTCCAGCCTTGTTTTTGCCTCTTCTATAGTATACCAGTGGCGGTCCCAGAAAAATTCGTTCAACGCCCAAAACCTTAATGACAAGTTAACCGAACTATCTGCAAGTTCAGTTACTACAACCATTGGAGCAGGATCTGTCATAATATCTTCCTGTTCATTCATAAGGTTTACCAGGATTTCCTTGGCAAGTTTTATATTGCTGTCATAGGAAATTCCAATGGTAATCGCATCGCGTCTTTTCCCTTCAACTGTATAATTAATAATATTATCGTTGGTGAGAGCACCATTTGGAATGATCGCCAACTGGTTTCCAAAGGTGTTGAGTTTGGTATAAAATAAAGAAGTTTCTTTAACGCTGCCCGATACTCCCTTTGCCTCGATCCAGTCCCCAACTTTAAATGGTTTTAAGACAATGATTAAGACCCCTCCGGCAAAGTTGGACAAGGATCCCTGTAGGGCTAATCCAATAGCAAGTCCTGCGGCTCCAATAACCGCAACCAGGGAGGTGGTTTCTATTCCCAGCTGCGTTATTACAAGGATGAAAAGAAGGATTTTTAAAGTCCAGCTTAAAAGATTAATGGCAAAATTCTCCAGGGTCTTATCATAGGCCTTTTTATGAAATATTTTCCTCACGTATCCCAGCAGGATTTTGATAAACCACAATCCAAAAAGAAGTAGAAGAATAGCAGCTAATAAACTGGGCAAATAATCAATGAATTTTTCGCTGTATTCTTCGGCGTAGATTCGCCAGCTTTCAACTCTTTCCATGAAATATGAAATTTTTTGCAAATTGAAGCTTTTCAGCAAAAAATAAAGAATTACAATTGTTTAAGTTTTGTTAAAAAAATTAACAGTTCCCCTGGCTTTCAGTTTATCCTTTCATTTCCGGGCTATCTTTTTTCCTCCTTATCTAATACTACAAAAGAAAGTTTCAGGATCACACGGTATTCTGTGATATTCTCGCCATTAACGGCAGCAAGTTGCTCCTTTACATAAATAGATTTAATATTATTGATTGTTTTTGCAGCTGTTTTTACCGCAATTTTAGCAGCGTCTTCCCAACTCTTAGTGGAAACTGCCATTACTTCTATAACCTTAACAATAGCCATACCTGTAGTTTTTAGATTAAAGTAAAAAGTACAAAAAAGGAATTGAGAGAATTTAAAGTCTTTGTTAAAACAAACTTCTTAAACTTTTCATAACTTTAAACTTAAACGATTATTGAATTTATGACGCACCTTTGCAATTCTGAAACTTCTCCTGGATGGAAGATGTTTACTTAGTAATGTTGGTTGCGTTATTCGCTCTTGCTATTACAGATCTTGTAGTAGGCGTGAGCAATGATGCAGTAAATTTCTTAAATTCTGCTATTGGTTCCCGGGCAGTGCCTCTAAGGACTATCCTTATCATAGCCAGTGTGGGAGTAGCTGTGGGTGCTGTTTTCTCAAGTGGCCTTATGGAAGTTGCCAGGGAGGGCATCTTTGTTCCAGGCAAATTTTTCTTCGAAGAGATCATGATCATTTTTATGGCAGTTATGATCTCTGACGTTCTGCTACTGGACTTTTTTAATTCTCTGGGTTTACCAACTTCCACAACTGTTTCTATTGTATTCGAATTACTTGGAGCTGCCGTTTGTGTATCTGCACTTAAAATTTATTATTCTACGGGGGATTTTGGAACTTTATCAACTTTTATAAATACCACGAAAGCAACCGAAATTATTATTGGTATCCTACTTTCTGTAGCAATAGCCTTTACTTTGGGAGCAACAATTCAATATTTTTCCAGGCTTATTTTTTCTTTCCAATATGAGAAGAAACTTAAATATTCAGGAGCCATTTTTGGCGGCCTTTCCCTAACTGCAATTCTTTATTTCATATTAATGAAAGGTTTAAAGAGTATTCCTCTTATACCAGTATATGTAACCAATTATATCAATGAAAATTCTCTGATTATTGTCATATGCAGTTTTGCAATGTTTGCAGCATTATCACAATTAATAATGCAGTTTTTAAAGATTAATATTTTAAAAGTTGTCATCTTAATTGGAACCTTTGCATTAGCACTGGCTTTTGCAGGTAATGATCTTGTGAATTTTATAGGAGTTCCAATTGCTGCCTGGCAATCTTTTGAACTTTGGCAGGAAGCCTATTCTGCTACTGGAGTGAGGCCCGAGGAGTTTTTAATGTCCGGGCTTTCCCAAAAAGTTCAGACCCCGGTAATATTGCTCATACTGGCAGGACTGGTAATGGTGATCACCCTTTGGTTTTCTAAAAAGGCGATGCGGGTTACAGATACTGAAATTGATCTTGCAAGGCAACGGGAAGGTAGAGAAAGATTTGAACCAAATTTCTTGTCCAGGGTGATCGTTAGGTATTCTGTTTTGTTAGGAAATTTTGTAGACAATTTAATTCCTAATCGGTTTTCAGAAAAACTCAACTCCAAGTTTGAAAAACAGGAGGTGAAGAGTGATATTGTAAGGATGGATGCCCCTTCATTTGATATGGTTAGAGCATCAGTCAATCTTGTTGTGGCAAGTGTGCTCATCTCTATTGCAACTAATTTAAAATTACCGCTTTCTACCACTTATGTAACTTTTATGGTGGCAATGGGAACATCGCTGGCAGATCGTGCCTGGGATAGGGAAAGTGCTGTTTACCGGGTGGCAGGAGTTTTAAATGTCATAGGAGGCTGGTTCATAACTGCACTTGTAGCTTTTACGGGAGCCGCTTTATTTGCTGCTATTATCTTTTTTGGAGGAATGATTGCACTATCAATGTTGGTTTTACTGGCTATTGTGCTCATTGTTAGAAGCGCTGTTTTACATGGAAGAAGGGTAAAGGAAGAAAACAAACAAAAACGGTATAAGCGAAGTGACATAATAACCATCCACGAAATAACCGTAGAAACTTCTCAAAATATTTCCAGCGTGATTAGTGGTATCAACAAGATGTTCAGCAAAACTGTCGAGAATTTAGGGTATCATGATCTAAATAAACTAAAAAAGAACAGCAAAGCCATTGAGAAGCTGGAGGAGGAGATCGACGAATTAAAAGGGAATATCTTTTATTTCATCAAATCCTTAGACGATGATTCTGTGGAGGCCAGTAAATTCTATATTCTAATCCTGGATTACTTACAGGACATGGTTCAATCTATAGGTTATATTACCCGTAACAGCTATAACCACGTTCATAACAATCATAAAAATCTTAAGTTTAATCAAATTCGGGATCTTAAAGGTATCGACGATAAAATGCAGAAGCTTTTTGATGATATTGAAAATATTTTTAACCATCACAGCTTTAGCGAAATTGATGAGGTACTAGCAGAAAAACAGGAATTGCTGGATTTAGTTTCAAGTCTTATAGAAAAGCAGATCAACCGGATAAGAACTTCAGAAACCAGCCCAAAAAACTCCAAGCTTTATTTTGGACTTTTGCTCGAAATAAAAGACTTGGTGTCTTCAACTATGAGCCTACTTCAATTGTTCCAGGAGTTTCACCGGGAAGCGAAACATACTTATTGACCTTTTATTTCAAAATTGTTTCAAGAGAAAATGCTATTCCAGTAGTTTCTTCGGAATTGAAGCCCTTCCATAAACTAACTTCCATTTACCATTAAGTTTTTCCAATTTTACTGTCTCCCAAAGCTGAGTTACATTTTTTCCTGATCCTGGAAATTAACTTCAAGATCACCAATTTTAAATAAGTTTTAAATCATCTTAAGATCTAAAATATTTTACAAATGCAGTAATTAACAGAAATAATCCTATACCGGTGAAAATATAACTGATTATTGAAGAAATATAGCCCGATCTTGAAAGTATAAAGAAAACGGCCGACAGTAAATAAAGATAAACCGGTTTTATAGTATAAAGCCTTTGCATGTTTAAAAACTAAATATTTTAATGTGACCCGTTCTTAAGGATCGTTGAAGGCCTTTATTTTTTGCCGCTCTTTCAATATCCTTGTTTAAATCCTTAATATGTTTAGGTTTAAGTTTATAAGATAAACCGGTATTGGATTTCTTTATTTTTAGAATTGAAACCTTTTTATTCCTATCCTTTAAAGCAATTAGATTTTATTCCTGTTAAATTTTCAATCACTTTTTTAGGATTGCAATATTCCAAATAATATTCCTTAGCTCCTGTTTCCAGTTTTGTCCTATAACCATTATCAGAGAGCAACAATGAAACAGCCTCTTTCATTTCCAATTTATTTGAAACCAGATGAATGTTTTCTCCGTGAAGCATATCTGCAGGCAATTCATTGGAAAGCGGAGTGGATATTATAGCTTTACCCATTGCAAGGTATTCTCCTAATTTCCATCCATGACAATCATGAACCGCCGGCGTATTAAAGACAAAAAAAGATTTCTTAGTTTTTTCTACGTAATCCCAGGTGGTATATCGCTCGGTAAAAGTTAGGTCTTTGAATTCTTCATATTGGGGATGTTCAGTATTCGAAAAAAAGCCACCTTCAAAATTTACGTTCAATGAATTACATGTTTCAACAAAGATTTTTCTATGCAAATTGGTTCCAGTCATACAATTATCATGGGTCCACAACGTACCAATCATAAATACATATGGAATATTTCCTTTATCGGTTATTTCGGAAGTATAATCTTCAAGAGCCGGCCTGTTACCTTGTAAATAATAATCTAGAAGGTGGGCTTTTAAAGAGACTAAAGGTTTGAATCTGCATTTTATTAAATTAGAGAAACACCTGTAAATCATTTCAGATTCCTCCCAAATATTAATTCCAAACCCGGGGGGAATGGAAATTATTTTTTCATGATAGGATCTTTCAGTTAATTGATCAGAAAAATTTACTTTGGCGTATTTGTCACACCAATTATACGCCCTTTCTTTTACCGTCGTCCTATCCGCAAAATCAATGACATATTTTTTTAGTTGTTCTTTATTTATGACTACGAAAGCCATGTATTGATCATAAGAATAGGGATCTGATTTTCTCTCTAGCTTTTTAAAGTATTTTCGGGAGAACCGAACATTTTTTTTCCCAAACACATCGTACAATCCCAGGATGTAGAATGAAGAATATTTAATTCTCACAGTAGGATCAATAAAAACTTTAATATTTTCCAATTAGTATTTTTTTAATTGCTGCGAAAATTAGCTCAATTAATGGGCTGGCTTGAATTTATCATCCTCGACTATTTTTGGACTACGGCCAATAATAATTGTAAGAATTATAATTGGGATAAAAAATTTTCTCATATTATTGAAGTTGAAAAAGTAAAGTTGGAATTTATAAAAAATATGAATTTTTTATTAATCTCCTGCTTAAATAAATAAAATTTATCGAATCTAAAGATTTTATGATAAATTGAACAATTTAAAGCAATATGGCAGAGGATAAGAGTAACCGGTTGAAGCAAAAAATTAAAACATCGATAGAATTTTCTAAAAATCTGTTTGTAACAGGTGCTGTAACTGAAACGAGTAAAAGGGTTGAAATAGAGATTTGCAGAAACATTCCTACGGGAATGGACGTGGTAATTGTGGAATTTGGTATGGGACATGGTAATATTACAAGAGCTATACTCAATAAAATTTCACCGAATTCGAAATTATATGCTTTTGAAGTAAATCAGGATTTCTGTGATCACGTTAGAAAGTCTATTGAAGATGAAAGACTAGAAATTATTAATGACGGAGCTGAGAATATTAAGAAATATTTCATTCAAAAAATTGACGGTGTAATTTCTTCAATTCCATTTT
>CAZXEY010000142.1:0-7638 GCA_964639695.1 uncultured Antarcticibacterium sp.
TATTTTATGATCTTTTGCAATATTATCAAATTGCGGATGCTCATACAATTTTGTCTGGGCATTAGATATTATTCCTGTACCAATAAATAATAGGGTAAAGAAAAATTTAAGTGTAATTTTGTTCATGATGTTTTGATTTTTGAAAATTCGATCAAAAATATTCTAATTTCTGAAAAGTGAAATAGGAGAATTAAGAATTTATTAACAAAATAATGGAGGGATTAGTATACAAATCGACAGGTAGTTGGTATTTGGTCAAGGACAAAGAAGGAAATAGTTACAACTGCCGTATCAAAGGTAAGTTTAGGATACAGGGAATTAAGAGTACAAATCCAGTAGCTGTGGGGGACAGGGTGATATTTGATTTAGAAGAATCTGCGGATGATGTTGTGGGTGTTATAAAAGAAATCAAAGACAGGGACAATTACATAATCCGTAAATCTGTTAACCTATCAAAACAAACACATATAATTGCGGCGAACATAGACCAGGCATTTCTATTAATAACCCTAAATAATCCTCCTACTTTCACCACATTTATTGACCGGTTTCTTGTTACTGCTGAAGCTTATCAAATCAAAACTATCCTGTTATTTAATAAAATTGATGCCTACAATGAGGAAGAGCTGGGAGAAATAAAATTTCTCGCAGCACTTTACCGGAAAATAGGGTATGAATGCATTGGCATTTCTGCAAAAACAGGAAAAAATGTGGATAAGGTTAAGGAGCTAATGCTTGGAAAAACGAATATGATCTCCGGCCATAGCGGTACCGGAAAATCTACTTTAGTGAACGCTTTAGAGCCCAGCCTTGGTCTCAAAACATCCAAAATTAGTGACCAGAGCAAACAGGGGCAGCATACCACAACGTTTGCAGAAATGTATGATCTTTCGTTTGACGCGAGAATTATCGATACCCCCGGAATAAAAGGTTTTGGAGTTGTAGAAATGGAAAAAGAGGAATTGGGAGACTATTTTCCGGAATTTTTTGAAAGAAAACAAGATTGTAAATTTCACAACTGCCTTCATATTGAGGAACCAAAATGTGCTGTTAAAGATGCTTTGGAAGAAGAAGAAATTGCGTGGTCCAGATATAAAAGCTATTTACAGATAATAGAAGGGGAGGACGAGCAGCAATACAGAACCGATAATTTTCCAGAACAATGAGAATAGTGCTTCAAAGGGTTTCCAAAGCTTCGGTAACTATTGAAAATAAAATCAAGGACCAGATAAAGCAGGGAATCCTGATATTGGTGGGAATAGAAGAAGCAGATTCCTTTGATGATATTGAGTGGCTTTGTAATAAGATCGTTAAGATGAGAATTTTTAATGATGCAAACGGAGTCATGAATCTTTCCTTACAGGAAATTGATGGTGAAGCTTTGGTCATTAGTCAATTCACGCTTCATGCAAGTACAAAAAAAGGAAACCGGCCGGGCTACATTAAAGCTGCTAAGCCCGAAATTGCCATTCCCTTGTATGAGAAATTTGTAGAGCAACTAGAAATAACACTCGGGAAATCTGTGGGAACCGGCATATTTGGTGCACATATGGATGTTGAATTAATTAATGATGGTCCTGTTACCATATTAATCGATTCAAAAGCAAAAGAATAATTTGGAAGTTTTCAATAAAATTATATTTTTATCGAAACTTTTTTAACGGGATGAAGCACCTAATTACAATTCTTGTAATATTTATAATTTTTACTCAATTTTCGTCAGCTCAGGAAAAAAATCTAAGTATAGATGGTATTCCACCCAATCTTCTTGCCAATGCCAATGCGGTTATCCGTAATGAAGTAATCACTGTAGAGGTGAAAGCAGTAAATGAAATGTTGGTTTCAACATCCAGAACCGTTACTGTATTTAATAAATATGGGGATGGTGCCATTGCTGCAGGAAGTTTCTACGATAAAAGCACTAAAATAAAAGATCAAAAAGCCACAGTTTATGATGCAGCCGGGGTAGAGATCAAAAAGTTTAAACAAAAGGATTTTAAAGACGTAAGCGCAGTAAGTTCCAATGATCTTTACAGTGATAACAGGATCGAATATTTGGATTACACCCCGCAAAAATATCCTTATACTGTAGTTTATGAGGGCGTAACCGTTAGTGAGAGTACCGTATTCCTTCAACCCTGGACACCTGTTCGCACTTATTATGTTAGTGTAGAAAATTCCCGGTACAACTTTATAAATCCTAAAAATATTCCCTTTAGACAGGAGGAAAGAAATTTTGAGGACCTTCAAATAGAAAAAAACACAATTACCGGGGGCTTTAGTTATACCTTAAAAAACCTCTCATCCTACAAAAGAGAATATCTGGCTCCCGAGCTTGAAAATTTTTCTCCGCAGTTGGTAATTGCTTTAAATGAGTTTTCTCTTGTAGGGGTAGGCGGTAAAGCTACTAACTGGCAGGATTTTGGAAAATGGCAATATACAAACCTGCTGGCGGGGAAAAATGTAATTCCTGAAGGGACCAAAGCAAAGCTGAACAACTTAACAGCAGGAGCCAAAAATAATCGCGAAAAAGCTGAGATTATTTACAATTTTGTTCAGGAAAACACCCGTTATATTAGTGTACAGTTAGGAATTGGGGGTTGGGAACCAATGTTACCCGAAGATGTGGACAGACTGGGTTATGGTGATTGTAAAGCATTGACAAATTATACCAAAGCACTACTTGAAACCCAGGGGATCGAATCTTTTTATGCTGTCGTACATGCAGGAACTGAAGGGAAGGATATAAGTAAAGATTTTGCTTCTATGCAGGGTAATCATGTAATTCTAAATATTCCCGAAGAAGGTGAAGATATTTGGCTGGAGTGCACAAGCCAAACTACTCCATTTAATTATCTTGGGGATTTTACAGACAATAGGAATGTTGTGCTGATTAAACCCGAAGGAGGGCAAATTGTACGAACTAAAAAGTATGAATATTTTGAAAACCTTCAGGAGACTTTTGGAGAAATCGTATTAGAGGAAGCCGGGAATTTTAAAGCTTCAGTTAAAAGAAACAGCAGTGGAGTCAATTACGGAGATATATACCACCTGATGCGATTGACGGAAGAAAAGAAGACTCTTCATTACAAAGAGGAATGGGGAGGCTTTCAGAATCTTTCAGTTAACCAGATTGTACACAATAACGACAGGAAAAACAGAATTTTTTCAGAAAATTTAAAGATCCAGGGCGATAAGCTGGCTACAAAGGCAGGAAGCAGGATTCTCTTACCTATAAATTTCTTTGCTGCAGAAACTTTTAGTACCCCCCGAAGTAATGATCGCAAATTACCCCTGGAATTAAAACGTGGCTTTACATACCGCGATACCTACAAATATATTTTGCCTTCGGGTTACGAAACAGAATCAATTCCTGAAAGTGAAAAGTTAGAAAATGAATTTGGTTCTTATTCCATCCAGGTTAACAGCTTAGATGAAAATGGAAAAAAGATACTCGAAGTTGTACGGGAATATATCATTTTTGATGGTTTATGGCCTGCTGAATCCTATGATACATTCCGAAATTTTATGAATAAAATTAATTCCCTGAATAATCAAAAAGCCGTTCTAAAAACCATCACTTAAAACAGACCCAATGCAGAAAATTACTACTTCTATTTTTTTAATTTTATTTACATTAAGTCTACAGGCACAAAATTTTAAATTCGGAAAAGTTTCTGAAGAAGAAGTTCTGGAAAAATTTCATCCATTGGAAAAAGATGCCAATGCTGCCGTTCTCTACAGATCTGTGCGTACCTACTATTCTTATTCATCCAATGGTTTTACATTGGTTACCGATGTTCATGAGAGAATAAAAATTTATAACAAGGACGGTTTTGATTGGGCTACCAAAGAGATATTATATTATAAAAACGGGAGCAACAAGGAAAATGTTTCAGGATTAAAAGGATACACCTATAATATTATAGATGGGAAATTAAAGGAGGAAAAATTGAAAAAGGAAGGTATTTTTGAATCAGAACTTTCCAAATATCAGCTAAGCACAAAGTTTACTATGCCTGCTGTAACAGAAGGTAGTGTTATTGAATTTGAATATTCTCTTCAGTCTCCTTTTATTACCTCCATAGATGATATGTTATTGCAGTATACAATACCCATCAACCAAATGGAGGCCAGTGTTACTATTCCTGAATTCTTCGGATTTAAAAAGCACGCTAATCCAAGATCCCCTTTATATTTAACTATTAATGAAAGTGATAAATTATTTACTCACACTTCTACATCTAACCAAAGGAATGGGAATAGCTATACCGTAACTCACTCTACCACTCAAAATAAAGTAGAATACAATCAAAAGATGTATACGGTAAGTAAGGCTAATATTCCTTCTCTTTCTGAAGAATCCTTTATCGATTATTTATATAATTACGGAGCTTTTTTAAAGTGGGAGCTTCAGTTTACTAAATTTCCTAATTCTCCTATAGAAGATCTTTCAGTAACCTGGGAAGGAGTTACAAAATCGATCTATACAGATGGTGGTTACGAATCTGAACTTAAAAAATCCAATTTCTTTGAGAAGGATATTGATCAACTAATAGCAGGAGTTACAGATCCCGTTCAAAAAGCGAGTAAAATTTTTCACTTTGTGAAGACGAAAATGAAGTGGAATGATTATTTGGGAATGATGTCTGAAAGCGGAACCAGTAAAGCATATAAAGAAGGAATCGGGAACGTTGGAGATATTAATATCATGCTGGTTGCGATGCTGAAATATGCAGGATTAACAGCAGATCCTGTTCTAGTTAGTACTAAAAATAATGGGGTCCCCTTATTTCCTACCAGAAAAGGATTTAATTACGTAATAGCAGGACTTGAATTTGGAGATAAATTAATTCTTTTAGATGCGACCGAGCCTAACGCTGCATTTGGGGAACTACCGGAAAGGGCAAGGAACTGGAATGGTCGCCTTGTTAAGGACAAGGAGATTTCTTCATGGGTTAATCTAATGCCGGAAGTACAATCTAAAAATAAAACCATGGTAAATGTTCAGTTTGAAAAGAATCTTAATATGAAAGGGAAAGTAATGCATACTATGGATGGTTACTATGCAAAATCTTACAGGGATAGATATTTAAAGCTTGATCCGGAGAGATATCTTCAAATTCTTGAAGAGGATAAAGGGAATATAGAAATTTCTGATCTTACAACAGAAAATGGAGATGTTATAGGAGCTGAGCTCAAACAAAATTACATGTTTGACCTTAAAGATGGAGTTGAAGTAATAAATAATCAGATTTTCTTTAAGCCACTTTTATTTTTAGCGGAAACGGAAAATCCTTTTAAAGCAGATGATAGGAAATATCCTATTATCTTTGATTATCCTTCGGTATTTAGCCAAACCATAAATATACTGCTTCCAGAGGGTTACGAAATAGAATCTATACCCGAGAGCGCAATGGCTCATCTAAATGATGGAGCAGGAACTTTTAAATTTATAACCAGGCATAATGGCAACATTCTAAGGATTGAGACGGAGCTGGACTTAAAAACTATCGTGTATACGCCGACTGATTATGAGGCTCTAAAGAAATTCTATGGATTAATGGTTGAAAAGTACACGGAAGCTGTAGTTTTAAAAAGAATCTAAAATGGATATAAAAAATGCACAACTGGCGGTAGATGAATGGATCAAACAGCATGGGGTAAGATATTTTAATGAGCTTACCAACATGGCTCAACTTACTGAAGAGGTAGGGGAAGTAGCAAGAATTATTGCCAGGAGGTACGGGGAGCAAAGCGAGAAGGAAAGTGATAAAAATAAGGATCTGGGTGAGGAATTGGCAGATGTTCTTTTTGTAGTTTTATGTCTGGCCAACCAAACCGGAATCGATCTTCAAAAAGCATTCGATAAGAAACTCGATCTTAAAACTAAAAGAGATCATTCCAGGCATCATAACAATGATAAATTAAAATAAGTGGCATTTAAAAGGATCATTAACAGTAAGAGCTTCTGGAGATCGGTTGCAGGAATGGGGATTATTTTTGCCATTGTGTATCAATTGATTTCTATGCTCTTTGAGTATGGAGGTTTCCATTTTTCAGCTTTCTATGAAGATAAATTATCGGGGGATAAATGGATACGATTTGCGATTGGAACCCTATTAGCAGCCTTTCTTTATGGGTTTATAGTTTCTTACGGGCAATTTAGATCACGATTCAAAAAGGAGGAAAAAGAGAAGGAAAATAGGTAAATTAGCATTTTAGAAATTTTACCTATGAATATCCGGTTAGTTGGAAACAACTTAAAGGCTGAAAGGGAACTGCAAATAACCGGTTCCAAAAGCGAATCCAACAGAGCTTTAATTTTGCAGGCACTCTATCCTGCCATAGAACTGGAGAACCTTTCCAATAGCGACGATACCTTAGTACTAAAAGAGGCGCTTAAATCCGAAAGCGGAAATGTAGATATCCATCACGCTGGGACAGCAATGCGTTTTTTAACTGCGTATTTTTCTGCAAGGGAAGGGGTAGAAATAACTTTGACGGGAAGTGAAAGAATGCACCAGCGGCCAATAAAGTTGCTTGTAGATGCTTTACGTACTTTAGGTGCAGACATCACTTACATCAACAAAGAAGGATTTCCCCCCTTAAAAATCAAAGGGAAAATTTTAACCGGTGAAAAAGTATCCCTCGAAGCCAGGATAAGCAGCCAGTATATCTCTGCTCTCATGCTTATTGCACCTTCATTACCTAGCGGTCTCGAAATTACGCTGGTTGGGAAGGTAACTTCTACTCCCTATATTCTTATGACACTGGAATTTTTAAAATACTTCGGTATCTCAGCAACTTTTGAAGGCCAGGTTATAAAAATAGATCCTGCCAATGAAGTTGCAAATAAGAAATTGGATATAGAATCAGACTGGAGTTCAGCATCCTATTTTTACAGTATAGCAGCTTTATGTTCAGGTTCCAGGATAAAACTATCTAATTATAGAAAAAACAGCTTTCAGGGAGATGCGGGAGTAGCTACTATTTATAAAAAGCTGGGAGTTACTACCACCTATGAGGAGAATTTTATTCTTCTTGAAAAAACATCTTTTAAAAAACCTCGCAGTCTTCACCTGGATTTGCAGGATATGCCAGATTTGGCGCAGACAATAGCGGTAACCTGCCTTGGGTTAGGTATTGGATGTGATCTACAGGGATTACATACCTTGAAAATTAAGGAGACAGATCGATTGCTAGCCTTAAAAACTGAAATTGAAAAGCTAGGTGGGCAAATAAAAATCACAGACGATTGCCTGCAACTTTCTCCTGGAGGTACTATTAAAAAGAATGTATCTGTTGCCACCTATAACGATCATCGAATGGCAATGGCTTTTGCACCCCTGGCGCTACTTGTTCCCTTAAAAATTGAAGATTTTGAGGTTGTTTCCAAATCTTATCCCGATTTCTGGAAACATCTGGAAACGCTTGGTTTCAGTACAGAAACCACCGCCGGCTAAGGTAATTGTGAAATAACCGTCCATTTACTTGACAACGCCTATCCCGAGGTTGTATATTTGCATCTTTTAAAATATTCAACTATGGGAATGAAACTTTCACACTTCAATTTTGATCTTCCGGAAAAGCTATTGGCTGAGTACCCTGCAGAAAACAGGGATGAGGCAAGGCTAA
>CAZXEY010000143.1:0-7189 GCA_964639695.1 uncultured Antarcticibacterium sp.
GCGGCTTCCGTAGAGAAAAACACCTTTTTTGGCAAGGCTAAGGTGATCTTCAACAAAATGTTTATCCATAATTATGTCCCCATCAATCTCTACTATATAATTGTATTTAGCCTGCGCCAGGGCCTTATTCATAATTTTTGGCTTTTGATTGCCTTTATCTTCATGCCAGATATGCACTATGGGAATTGGAAAATCCTTTTGATGTTTTTCTATTACTTCTTTTGTTTTGGAAGTGGAGCCATCGTCTGCTATAAGAACTTCATTTGGCAGATGTGTTTGTTCACGTACACTTTTTAACAGCAAATCCAAAGCTTCGGGCCAGTTATAAGTTGGTGTTACAAGTGAACAGGTTGGATAATTGTTTGAAGTTGATGCCATTCCGGGTGGTTAAAAATGTGGTTCAAAGATACTATTTAGATTGTACTTATTTGAGACGGTCTTCTTTGTTATATTTCTTAAAAAGTTACTTTTGTTCTATGAAGTTTACTTTTCATACAGTTTCCAATTCACAAAAAGATAAGATTCTTGATTTTATAAAAAATTTCAGGAGTACAGGAACTTATTTGGCCGATGGACGAAACAGTATTAAGTTGTTCGACCTCGAAGGGAAAACAATTAATATCAAATCCTTTAAAGTTCCTAACGCGGTAAATAAGATCGTTTACAGATTCTTTAGAAGATCTAAAGCCGAAAGATCTTTTAATTATGCCCTGCACCTTATTGCTAATGATATAGGCACTCCGCAGCCACTTGCATATGCAGAGGAGACCTCTTTAATAGCCTTTAAAAAAAGTTTTTATGTAAGTGAACATCTTGATTACGATCTCACCTACAGGGAACTGGTACAACAGCCAGATTACCCAAATAACGACAGGATACTCCGGGCATTTACCAGGTTCACTTATGAACTTCATCAAAAAAACATTGAATTTCTGGATCACTCCCCGGGAAACACGTTAATTAGGATCAACAATAACAACTATGAGTTTTTCCTGGTGGATCTTAACAGGATGAATTTTAAAGAGTTGTCATTTGAGGAAAGGATGAAGAATTTTTCCAGGCTTACTCCAAAAAAGGAAATGGTGGAAGTAATGGCTTGTGAGTATTCTAAATTGATTAATAAACCTGAAGAGGAAGTCTTTAATAAAATGTGGTTTTACACCCAGGAATTTCAGGAGAAATTTCACAAAAAGCAGCACATCAAAAAAAAGCTGAAACTGAAGAAATGATTACTTCTCCAGATACTTTAAAAATCCCTTTATTTTTTCCTCCATTAAATCTGGAGTAAATTCCTTGTAGAGAATTTTATTTTCACGTTTTAAATCTGAAGTTTTCTTTTGCGCAAACAGGTCCGGTTTATAATCTTTTAGATGAACAGAAACATGTTTTTTGTCATCTTCATAAAGCGCCCAATCTTCTTTATTTACTGGTGGAGAAAAGATAGCAAAAGTTGGTATATCCAGGGCTTTGGCCATATTTACTGCACCTCCTTCATTTCCTATTAGCGCATTACAGTGATAGGTAAGGGAAATAAACTCTCTCAGGCTTTTTCCAAACAGGTTCAAATAAATTAATCCCTGGGTTTTGGGAGCCGTAGCATTATAGATTTCTAAAGCTTCCGATTTTTGGGCTGGAATATAATTGAATAACAATTGCGCCCCCGATTGTTCTACAATAAGATCCAGTAATTTAGCAAGATAATTTTTAGGGTATGTTTTTTCTGCAGAACTTCCCAGGACAGAGATCATGATCAACATCTTGTTTTGATTAATGCCACCTGATGATAATTTGTCTGAAGCTGCATTAATTTCAGAAGAATCCAGATAAATTTTAGGTTTTATCGCCTTTGGAAATTCAGAAGAAAGCGGCTGCAACAGCTGCATCCTGTTTTCCACTGCCAAACCGGCTATTGTTGTGGGTTTATCAATCCTTTTAACAGTATTAGTATAACAGGATGAGGTATACCATTTATGATAGGAGATCCTTTCTTTTGCTCCCGAAAAGGCAGATAGTATTGCAGTACCTACTTTAGAATAGGCATCAATAACTAAGTTGTACTTTTCAGCTTTTATCTTTTGGAGGAAATCTAAAAAATCTTTACCCTTTTTATCTTTTTCTTCAAACAGGAGCACCCTATCAATAAAAGGATTATTTTCTACGACCGGTAGGGTGTGTTTATAAATAAGATAATGTAGTTGAGCATTGGGATATTTTTTTCTCAGGGCTTCAAACAGAATAGAGGACGTGAGCACGTCCCCTATCATTTTCTGCTGAATTACCAGTATTTTCATAGTCCCCTCTCTGGCCTCCCCGAAGGGAGAAGTTTTTTAAATGGTTTGTGATTAATTGGGTTTTAATATTTGCTCCCCTTTGGAGGGTTACCGGCTTTTAAACCGCCACGTTATATTCTCGTAAAGCATCATTTAAAGAGGTTTTCTTATCGGTGCTCTCTTTTCGGGTTCCAATAATTAAAGCGCAGGGGACCTGGTAATCTCCGGCGGGAAATTTCTTGGTATAACTTCCGGGTATTACTACCGATCTTGCAGGAACATAACCTTTAAATTCTTTCGGTTGGTCACCGGTAACATCAATGATCTTTGTGGATCCTGTAAGAACCACATTAGCTCCCAGAACAGCTTCCTTTTCTACCCTTATGCCTTCCACAACTATACAACGGGAACCAATAAAACAGTTATCTTCAATAATTACCGGGGCCGCCTGTAAAGGTTCTAAAACGCCTCCTATTCCTACACCACCACTTAAATGCACATTCTTTCCAATTTGAGCACAACTTCCCACAGTTGCCCATGTATCTACCATGGTGCCTTCATCTACGTAAGCTCCTATGTTTACATAGCTCGGCATCATTATTACACCCGATGATATATAGGCTCCATATCTTGCAACCGCATTTGGAACTACCCTTATTCCTTTTTCAGCATATCCCGTTTTCAATAACATTTTATCATGGTACTCGAAAATACCGGCTTCCAGGGTTTTCATTTTTTGGATTGGGAAGTATAGGACTACGGCCTTTTTTACCCATTCATTAACCTGCCAGCCATTTGCTGTTGGTTCCGCTACACGTAATTGTCCCTCATCAAGTAATAATATTACTCTTCTAATTGCGTCAATAGTTTCAGAATCTGTAAGTAAGCTGCGGTCTTCCCAGGCTTTTTCTATGGAATTTTTTAAATCTTTCATTAAAATTAATTTATTGCAAATATAACAGCTTAAAGGCAATTTTTGGGAGCATAGCAAGATAAACCTTACATTTGCAGAAAATAAGTAATGGCAAGAATAGTAGCTCTTGATTTTGGTTTAAAGCGCACCGGTATTGCCGTAACCGATGAATTGCAGATTATTGCCTCGGGACTGGCAACTGTTCCTACTGCAGAGCTGCTGGCGTATCTTGAGAAATATTTTAAAACTGAAGATGTGGAGCTTGTCCTGGTGGGAGAGCCAAAACAAATGGATAATTCTGCCTCTCAAAGTGAAGAGCATATTTTAAAATTCCTTGAGAAGTTTAAAGAAAAATTCCCGTTGATGGAAGTGAAACGGGTCGATGAAAGATTTACTTCTAAAATGGCTGCAAAAACAATGTTTGACAGTGGCCTCAGGAAAAAGAAGCGACAGGATAAAGCACTGCTTGATGAAATTAGTGCAACAATAATCCTGCAATCATATCTTTACAAATAGTTTAAAAAAAGAGTTTGATGATTTTACCCATTGTAGCTTATGGAGATCCAGTTCTAAGAAAGAAAGGGAAGGAAATAACAAAAGATTACCCTGAATTAGATCAGTTTATAAAAAACATGTGGGAAACGATGTACCACGCTTTTGGTGTAGGTTTAGCTGCACCACAGGTAGGTTACCCAATTCGTCTATTTATCATAGATCCATCTCCTTTTGCAGAAGATGAATCAGTTTCCGATGATGAGAAGGAAGTGCTTACAAATCTTAAAAAAGTTTTTATCAACCCTAAGATCATTCAGGAAGAAGGAGAGGAGTGGCCGTTTAATGAAGGTTGTTTAAGCATTCCCGATGTTCGCGAAGATGTTTTCAGGAAGCCAAAGATCCTTATAGAATACCAGGATGAGGATTTTAATACCCACCGTCAAGAATATGATGGGCTTGCTGCGCGTGTGATCCAGCACGAATACGATCATATTGAAGGAGTTCTTTTTACCGACAAACTTTCCAGTTTAAAAAAGCGTTTGATTAAAGGAAAATTAAGCAATATCTCTAAAGGAAAAATCCAGGCCGATTATAAAATGAAGTTTCCTTTAATGAAAAAAGGGCGTTGATTCTTTTGATATCTTGATACAAGATGTGATATTTGCGAGCCAAAATTTATGACAAGCTATGGGGTTAGAAAAAATATTATCTATTTCCGGTAAACCGGGATTATATGAATTAACTGCACAAACCAGGGGAGGTTTCGTTGCGAAATCAATATTAGACGGAAAGAAGATCTCTGTGAATGTTCGTCACAACGTGAGCCTGCTTAGCGAAATTGCTATTTATACATATACCGAAGAAGTGCCTTTGGGAACTATTTTTCAGAAGATCTACGAAAAGGAAAATGGAGGAGAAGCCTTAGATCATAAAGCATCTAAAAAAGAAATGGAAGCTTATTTTGCTGAAGTTTTGCCCGATTATGATGTGGACCGGGTATACCAGAGCGACATTAAAAAAATACTCCAGTGGTATAACATTCTCGTAAGCCACGGCTATACAGATTTCTCTAAAGAGAAAACTGAAGGGAAAGACGAGGAGGAATAGAAATCCAGTACTTATAATTGAAAACAGCTTCAGCTCCTGAAGCTGTTTTTTTTATTTAATAATGTGCAGGATAAACAGCAACCATGTATTTTTATAAAAATTACCTTTTATGAATTCCAGAAAAGATCAGCTAAAAGCTTTCGATAGATTGTTAACTATTATGGATGAATTGCGGGCGCAGTGTCCCTGGGATAAGAAGCAGACGATGGAAAGTTTGCGCCATCTCACCATCGAGGAAGTGTATGAGCTGGGGGACGCGATTTTAGATAAGGATACACAGGAAGTTAAAAAGGAGCTGGGTGATATCCTGTTACATATTGTTTTTTATGCAAAAATAGGAAGCGAAACCAATAGTTTTGATATTGCCGATGTTGCCAACAGTATTTGTGATAAGCTTATTGACCGGCATCCTCATATTTATGGTGATGTAAAAGTAGCTGACGAAGAAGATGTAAAAAGGAACTGGGAAAATTTGAAACTGAAAGAGGGAAAGAAAAGTGTTCTGGAAGGGGTACCGGCTTCATTGCCTGCACTTGTGAAGGCCGGAAGAATCCAGGATAAAGTAGCCGGTGTAGGTTTTGACTGGGAGGAACCGCAGCAGGTTTTTGAAAAGCTGAAAGAAGAACTTGAGGAGCTGCAGCACGAGGTGAATGTGGCAGACAAGGATAAAATTGAAGCTGAATTTGGAGATGTTCTTTTTTCTATGATCAACTATGCCCGTTTCCTGAAAATTAATCCGGAAAATGCCCTGGAGAGAACCAATAAGAAGTTTATTAAACGATTTAAGTACTTAGAGGAAAAAGCCAAACAAAAGAACAAACCATTAAGTGAAATGACACTGGCCGAAATGGATGTTTTTTGGGAAGAGGCCAAAAGACTTTAAAAGTTTTATTAGAAAATGAAAAGTATCTCTTCTAAGATTTTTTTTGATCGAACCTCATTTTGCTCTTGAGAAAAACTGAATTTCTAAATGTTTACTTCTTAATGTTAGGTGGGAAAGTATCCCAGTGCAACGAGCTCTTTGGTGTTATTAATATTCCGTAAATAACCATCCTTTAGAAAAACAATTTTATCGGCCAGCTGAATTACATTTTCATAATCATGATCGGTAATTATAAATCCCATTGATGATTTTCTTTTCTCTAATTCTTCATTTATTACGTCTTTAATAATGGGGCTAACTCCATTAAAAGGTTCATCCAGCAAAATAAATTCAGCTTTTGAATATATAATCATGAAAATTTCCACGATTCTTTTTTCGCCGGTTGATAAATTCTGATTCTCTTTATTAAGTAAGGGTTCAATAAAACTATTTGAAAATAAAACTTCCTGGCTTTCTTCGGGAAGAAAAAGTTTTATTAAAGCCTTTATTTTAATGTTGTTCGGCAAAAAATTTCCCTGGGGTAAATAATTTATCAAATTTCTTCCATCAGAAATATTCCTGATAATTTTTTCTCCAACCCTTACATATTTAGTATCTCCTTTTTCAGTTCCAAAAATTATTTTGAGAAGAGTTGACTTTCCGGAACCATTTCTGCCAATCAAACCTGTTATTTCTCCTGTTTTACACGAAAGAAAGATATCACTAAGGATTACCTTACCGGGGTAGGATTTAGTTACACTATCAATGTGGAGATGCATTATAATAATGAAAAAATTGAAAGTGAAATAAAGTTCAGCAGACCTATCGCTAAGGTTGAACACCATAATTTCATCGGGCTAAGACCTAAATTGAAATAGTAGTAATATACGTTCTTAGTTCCCATTTCGTAAATAAAATAATGAACGAAAGGAGAAATTAAAAGATAAGTTAGGCCGATACCAATTAAATTACTCCAAAATAAAATTCCAATTATAACAGAGATTATAAAAGAAATCAGGAAAATTTTCTTTTGAAACAGGAATATGTTTTTTAAAATTCTCAACTATCCGGTTCTTTTTTGAATTATTAAATTTTGCATTTTATTTTACGGGTTCTCTACTTGAGACCGTTTAAATCTTCCTGGCAATTACAAAAACATGTTTTTCGGGATATTGATCCAGTTGAAGATGCCGGCATTCGCAGCTGTTTTCCATAATTACCTTTAAGTTTCCGGCAATACCAATGGAGCTGTAGTAAAACTTATCTTGGTGCCAGTCACTTTCATGTTCTCCAAAATCATCCCCAAAGGTATAGAGTAATATTCCTTTTTCGTTAAGCATTCCGCAGAGCTTTTTTACCACCGGCTCGTGCATAGAAAGAGGTAAATGAAATATGCTGTCCCAGGCAAGGATCAAATCATATTTTTGATCAGTGTCCCAGGTACAAATATCAGCATTAATAAATTGAGCAGAAGGATGATGGGACTTGGCCAGTTCTATCATTTTTGAAGAGGCATCGATTCCGGTTACTTTAAAACCTTCA
>CAZXEY010000144.1:0-7189 GCA_964639695.1 uncultured Antarcticibacterium sp.
AAAAAAAGTTGAAGAAATTAAAAAAAAGAACAAAATATTTGTAGATGTTATGTTTGTTTCATTACAAGAAAGGTTTTCAAATGGTGGTGATGTTGAAGATTTAGATGGATTTGTTTTATATAATTCCTGAATATCTTCAAAAAATTTATTCTTTAATAGTCTTACCGGTGCCAGTTCTTTTAGGGTAAGTAAAGTGTCTCCCTCCTTTGCTTCAACCACTTTATTTTTAAAGTTTATATGGGAAGAAGCTTCATTGGAAGCAACAAATCGTGTTCCTACCTGTACAGCATCTGCTCCCAACACCATTGCGGCAAGCATTCCTCTCCCAGTTGCAATTCCCCCGGCGGCAATTAATGGAATTTTAAGATGTTCTTTTACCATAGGGATCAGGGTGAAAGTGGTGGTTTCATCCCGGCCGTTGTGGCCACCTGCTTCAAAACCTTCAGCTACAATGGCATCAACCCCAGCTTCTTCTGACTTTAAGGCAAATTTCACGCTGCTTACTACATGAACCACGATAATATTATGGGACTGGAGATGGGAGGTCCAGGTCTTGGGATTTCCGGCAGAAGTAAAAACAATTCTTACACCTTCTTCAATTATAATATCAATGATTTTTTCCACATCGGGATAGAGCATCGGAACATTGACCGCAAAGGGTTTATTGGTAGCTTTTTTGCAATTTTGAATATGCTCCCTCAATACTTCCGGATACATAGATCCAGCTCCTATAATTCCCAGGCCTCCGGAATTACTAACCGCACTTGCAAGTTTCCAACCACTCGCCCAGATCATTCCTGCCTGGATTATTGGATATTTAATATTAAATAGCTGGGTAATCTTGTTTGGCATTTGTATGTTTTATGAAATTACTCCGCTTCCTATTAGCTCCTCATTGAGATACCAGGCTACGAATTGGCCCTCAGTAATGGCGGTTTGAGCTTCTTCAAAAATAATGTAAAGTCCGTTTTCTGTCTGGTGCAATGTAGCCTCCTGTAATGGCTGTCTATATCGTATCCTGGCCATTACATTCATTTCCTCGTCGGGTTTAATTTGTAGATCTGGCCGCACCCAATGGACTTCTTCAGGATTAATAAACAATGCTTTTCTTAAAAGGCCGGGGTGGTCTTTTCCCTGTCCCGTATATATAATGTTGGAATCTACATCTGTTTCTATAACAAAAAGAGGTTCAGGAGTTCCTCCAACTGCAAGTCCTTTTCTTTGTCCTTTTGTAAAGTAATGTGCTCCCTGATGTTTACCAACAATCTTCCCATCATTACGCGCATACTTATATTTTTGAGATAAATACTGTAATTCTTCAAGTCGGGAATTAAATCTTGGTATTTCGTTTAAATACAGCTCATTAGCAGAATCTATTTCTATAATATCTCCTTCCTTCGGTTGTAGTTTTTGCTGAAGGAATTCCGGTAATCGCACCTTTCCAATAAAACAAAGCCCCTGAGAATCTTTTTTATTGGCGGTGATCAAATCCTGCTCAGCAGCAATTTTCCTTACCTCTGGCTTCAAAAGATCACCAATAGGAAAAAGTGTGCGTGAAAGTTGTTCCTGAGTTAACTGGCATAAGAAATAAGACTGATCCTTATTAGGATCTTTCCCCGATAATAATTGGTAATGGGTTTCTCCGTCTTTAATCATTTCACCTTTCCTACAATAATGTCCTGTAGCAACAAAATCGGCTCCCAAAGAAAGAGCGATTTTCATAAAAACATCAAATTTTATTTCGCGGTTGCAAAGAACATCGGGATTAGGAGTTCTTCCCTTCTCGTATTCGCGAAACATGTAATCAACAATTCGTTCTTTATATTGTTCGCTTAGATCTACCGTCTGGAATGGGATATTCAACTTTTCTGCAACCAGCATGGCATCATTGCTATCGTCCAGCCATGGACATTCTTTGGAAATTGTTACAGAGTCATCGTGCCAGTTCTTCATGAACAAGCCAATTACCTCATAACCCTGTTGCTGTAATAGATAAGCAGCAACACTGGAATCTACACCGCCCGATAAACCAACTACAACTTTTTTCATTTCTTTTTCCTTTTGTAAAATGGCAGGTAAGCCAATCCTCAGCTTATATTGTCGCCAAAGAGGTGGCAAAATTACGAAATAAAAAAAGGTGGTAAAAACCACCTTTAATTATTATGTTCCTGTTTACCTACTGCCGCTCAAAGCTGAAGTTTCCAAAAGTGGTTGTAAAAGTAAAGGCGTCATTGTTATTCGTGAAATTTGCAATACCTTCTACTGTTCCAGCTACGGGAACGACTACAGAATATCTTGAATTTCCAAGATTTTGCCAGTTACCGCTGGAACTTTGTGGTTCGCATTCAGCTTCAGCAAAGTAAAAAGTGGCAGAACCTGTTCCATTTTCATTAAAGGTTATTGTAGACTCCTCGCTACAGGTTTGTGGATTTGCTATCGAAGAACCTACTAAAATCCAGGTGCCAATTATTGGATCTTCACCACCGGTTTCTGCTTCATCATCTTCGCTACAAGCAGTCATTAAGGCTAAGCTCAAAAACAAGAATAAAAATTTTTTCATAAAAATTGATTTTAGGTTGTTCAAAGTAAAAATAATAAACGCTTCGAAAGTTAATATATTATAACGAACACGGCTGAAAATTAAAATATTGTTTAACTCCTGTCTAATGATAATTAACATAAGTTAAACAAAAGTGGAACGTCACTCTAGATATTTTAGCATTATAAAAACCAAAAAAAATATAAAACGAAATTATTTCTTTACCTTAAAAAGATTTTCCTGCTTGCACTGCTTTCTTTGAATTTGGTGTCCTGTAGTAGTGATGATGACGCGGTAAACGAAAGTGAACCTGAAAATACAATTGCCAATTTTGTGGCGACTAATCCTGACTATTCCAGTTTGAACGCCGCCCTTGAAGCTGCAAACCTAAAAAGTACCTTTGAAGGAACCACAGAATTTACAGTGTTTGCTCCAAACAATGCCGCTTTCGACGCTTTTTTAAGTGCCAATGGTTTCGCCAGTTTAAGTGATGTGCCGGTAGACGTTCTAACCCAGGTTTTATTAAATCATGTTCAGGAAGGAGCCATTACATCTGGAGACCTTTCAACAGGATATATTGAAAGTATGTCAACCGCTGGACCTGGAGGTGAAAATCTTAGTTTGTATATCAATACAGATGATGGGGTAACCATTAACGGTATGGCGACTGTAACCACAGCGAATGTGCAGGTAGACAATGGTATCATCCATGCTGTTAATGCAGTAATAGGCTTACCCGATATTACAACTTTTGCCACTGCAGATCCTACTTTTGAACTTCTTGTAGCAGCCCTTACAAGAGAAGAAAGTTTTAGTTTTGTTTCAATTCTACAAACTCAAAATTCACCTGCGCCATTTACGGTATTTGCTCCTACCAATGATGCCTTTGTTGATTTATTAGCCGAATTAGAATATGAAAGCCTTGATGAAATTCCTACAAATGTTCTGGCTCAGGTATTGAGTTATCACGTGGTAACAGAAGCCAATGTTCGTAGTGGCGATATCACAAATGGAATGCCTGTTACAACCTTTGAATCCGGAACTTTTACCATCAATACAACCGGAGGAGTAACCATTACAGATGAAATGGGTCGTATCTCCAACGTAATAGCTACAGATGTACAGGCAACCAACGGAGTAATTCATGTGGTAGACCAGGTGTTACTTCCACAAATGTAATTTGATTCACTAAATAAATTTATACAAAAGAGCCCGGTTAACCGGGCTCTTTTAATTTTAAAAAGAAATTGCTTCTACTTCTTGTTCTTTTTTTGTTGTTGCTCTGCCTGCTCCATCATCTCTTGCATTTTTCTGGCAAATTTTCCCTGCTTTTTAGGCTTCTTTTTATTTTCCTGAATCTTCGCATGAATTTTTTCCTCATCTATAATAGCATATTTTATTACCAGCATAATTCCAATGGTAATAAGGTTAGAGGTAAAATAATACAAGGATAAACCACTCGCATAGTTATTAAAGAAGAATAGCATTAATAGCGGGGATAAATACATGATGAACTTCATATTCGGCATTCCCGGCTGCTGACTGTTCTGCATCGTTTGCCCTGTTGTCATCATCATATAAATAAAAATGGCAATAGAAGCGAGTATAGGGAATAAACTTACGTGATCTCCATAAAACGGAATGTTGAACGGTAACTCTGCAATTGTATCATAACTTGAAAGGTCGTCTGCCCACAAAAATCCTTTTTGCCTTAATTGGAAAGCACTGGGAAAAAACTGAAACAAGGCATAGAAAACCGGGATCTGCATAAGAGCAGGTAAACATCCACTCATAGGACTTGCGCCTGCTTTACTATACAGCTTCATAGTTTCCTGCTGCTTCTTCATCGCATTATCCTTATATCGCTCATTGATCTCATTGATTTCAGGACGTAAAACCTTCATCTTAGCCTGGGATAAATAAGACTTATAAGTCACCGGAGATAAAACGATCCTTACTACAATGGTCATAACTATAATAGCTATTCCATAACTTGGAAGGAAAGAACTTAAAAAGGAAAAGAAAGGTATAAATATGTATTGGTTGATCCACCCAAAAATTCCCCATCCTAATGGAACAATTTCATCAAGGTTCCTGTCATAATCATTCAGTATCTTATAATCTGTTGGACCATAATACCAGTTCATATCATAATTAAGCTCCCCACCTTTTAATTCAAGAGGTAAACGTGCAGAAAAGGCTTTGGTATAAAGAGTATCCACATCTTCATCCTGCACCAGATTCTTCGATGCAAATTTTCCCCACTCAAAGGGGTTATTGGTAAGAAGAATGGAAGTGAAGAAATGCTGTTTAAAGGCTACATAAGTAATGTCCTCTTCTTCGTCCTCTTCAAGATCCCCGTGTCCCAAATAATCGTCTGTACCATCTGCATATTCATAGTAAAGTTCTGTGTACCTGTTTTCGTATGAAATACTTTTTGCGTGCCTGTAACCTTTCAGGTCCCAATCCAGGGTAATATCCTTGGAAGGACTTAAAACGTTGTTTAATCCCTGAGATCTTATACTGAAATCCAGCATATATTCTCCCGGCTTTAGTTCATACCTGTATTCAAGAAATTCTGTTTCCGAAACTTTTAATTTCATCGAAACAATAGTACTCTCACCACTTTTAATTACTTCAGGCTCAAAAAATAAATTTTCGGTGTCTAAAGTTCTGCCGTCGTTGGTCGTGAAGTTAATATTAAAAGACGCGTTTCCGTCTTTTATAAGATAAACAGGAATAGAATCGTAAGTCTTAAATTCAGTAAGTCTTGCTTCAGAAATGTAACCTCCTTTATTTTCAAAAGTAAGTTCAAGTACATCATTAGAAACTGTTGTAGTTCCTTTTTGTGCTGAAGGTAAGGTGGCAGAATAACCAAATGCCCCCAATTTTTGCTGTGCAGCTGCAAGTGCCGATGAATCCTGAACCACTACTTCATTTTCCTGAGGTATAGCAGCTGCAGGAGTTTCCACCTGTTCGATTACATCCTCTGTAACTTCGGGCGTTTGATTCTCGAAGGAATTATTATACAACATCCAGATCAGGATTGCGCCTATAAGAAAAAATCCGATCAGGGATTGTACGTCAAATTTTTTTTCTTCCATGTGATTTGATAAATGAAACCAAAAACAAGTTTTGGTTTTTTAGATTTTAATTAACAAAAAAATGCCCGCTTATTGTTTTTGTGCCACTTTGGCATCATTTTTTTGATTAGAATATTCTGTAGCTGCTTTTATAAAAGCAATAAATAGTGGGTGCGGATTTGCGACAGTACTTTTATATTCAGGATGATACTGTACTCCTACAAACCAGGGATGGTCTTCCAGTTCAATAATTTCCACCAGTCCTGTCTGTGGATTTATGCCTGTACTTTTTAGTCCTGCCTGCTCCAGTTCTGCTTTATACTTATTATTATATTCATAGCGGTGGCGGTGACGCTCCTTAATAATCCTGGTGTTATAAATATCTTCTACTTTAGAACCAGGTGTAAGTTCACATTCCCATGCGCCTAAACGCATAGTCCCGCCTTTGTGTGTCACCTTTTTTTGTTCCTCCATAATATCAATGACAGGATGCTTTGTATCAGGGTTCATTTCTGTTGAATTTGCCTGTCTGAGCTGAAGAACATTTCTGGCAAATTCTATAACTGCCATTTGCATTCCAAGGCAAATTCCGAAGAATGGGATCTTATGTTCTCTCGCGAAACGAACAGCATCAATTTTTCCTTCAATCCCACGTTCCCCAAAACCGGGAGCTACAAGAATTCCATCCAACCCGGCTATTTTATTTTTGATCGTACTGTCATTAATAAATTCCGAATGAATGCTTTCTACTTTCACCCGTACTTCATTTTCTGCTCCTGCATGAATAAAAGCTTCAAGAATGGATTTATAAGAATCCTGAAGTTCTACGTATTTTCCTATTAACCCAATAGTAATTTCGTGAGTTGGATTTTTATGCCTTTTTAAGAACTGGTTCCAGCGGTCAAGATTTGGAATCGTATCATCTGGCAGCATCAATTTTTTGAGAACCACCGTATCAAGTCCTTCATCGAGCATCATATTAGGAACGTCGTAAATGGTTGAAGCATCAATAGACTGAATAACAGCTTCCTGCCTCACGTTGCAAAAAAGTGCCAGTTTTCTTCTAATATCATCAGATATTTCGTGCTCTGTTCTACAAACGAGAATGTCGGCTTTAATCCCACTCTCCATCAATGTTTTAACACTGTGTTGGGTAGGTTTCGTCTTTAATTCTCCGGCAGCTGCCAAATATGGGATCAATGTTAAATGAATAACAAGAGCATTGTCATCGCCTAATTCCCATTTAAGCTGCCTAACAGCTTCTATATAAGGTAAGGATTCTATATCGCCAACAGTTCCTCCAATTTCGGTAATCACAATTTCATATTCCCCGCTATTGCCTAAAATCTGGATTCTTTCCTTGATCTCATTGGTAATATGCGGAACAACCTGTACCGTTTTACCTAAGAATTCGCCTCTACGCTCTTTTTCAATTACACTTTGATAGATCCTCCCGGTAGTAACATTATTGGCCTGGGAGGTATTTACGTTGAGAAATCGTTCGTAATGCCCAAGGTCCAGGTCCGTTTCTGCACCATCTTCGGTTACGTAACATTCACCGTGTTCG
>CAZXEY010000145.1:0-7176 GCA_964639695.1 uncultured Antarcticibacterium sp.
ACCCTTACTTTGCCAGCCCACGTGGAAACACCACCCCTGGTCATTTTAATTCAGGGCTCCGGACCAACTGACAGGAACGGTAATCAAACTATGATGAAGAATGATTCCTCTAAAAAAATTGCACACCAGTTAGCAGATAAGGGAATTGCTACCTTTCGTTTTGATAAACGGATCTTTAAGATGAATAAATATAACTTAAAGGAAGAGGATTTAAAACTGGAGGATTTTGTTAAGGATGTAGAAGACATACTGGTTTATTTTGAAGGAACTGATAAATATGAAAAAATCATTGTAGCCGGTCACAGTGAAGGGTCCTTAATAGGAGCACTTGCTGCAAAGGAAAAAGCAGATGCTTTTATTTCCCTTGCAGGTGCAGGACGTAAAATAGATGTCATTATTGTGGAGCAAATAGCTAAACAATCTCAGGAACTTTCAGAAAATGCGAGAAAAGCTTTTGATGATATCCTACAAACAGGAAAAGCAACAGATTTTAGTCCGTTTCTGGCTTCTATCTTCCGCCCTTCTGTTCAGCCTTTTATTGCATCCTGGATGAAGTATGATCCTGCAAAAGTTATTGCTCAACTGGAAATGCCCGTTTTAATTATTAATGGTACTTATGATTTGCAGGTTGACGTTAAGGATGCTGAACTTTTAAAAGCAGCAAAGCCAGATGCTGAACTGGTTATAATTGAAGATATGAACCATATTTTCAGGGAAATTAAAGGGGAAACATTAGAGAACACAAAAGCTTATAATGAACCAAACCGTCCTTTACATGAGGAATTGCTTCCTGCGATGGTTCATTTTATTAAGGCCGTAGAAAAGAAATAAAATGAGCAAAAAGAAAGCATTTGCCTTGAGGTTAAATGAAGATATGCTTAAAGCTATTGAGAAGTGGGCTGCTGATGAATTCAGGAGTACCAACGGACAAATAGAATATATGCTTTCCAATGCGCTTAAAGAGGCCAAACGCTATCCTAATAGTAAAAGATCAGAAGATTAATATGAAGTATAAAATAGTCTTTTCAGATATTGACGGAACTCTCCTTAATAAAGACCGGGAACTATCTCCCGCCACAATTAAAGCTATTAAAGATCTGGATGATAAAGTTCCTTTTGTCCTGGTTTCAGCAAGGATGCCAGCAGCGATGAGACATCTACAAAAAGAATTGGAAGTAACCAAACAACCTATTATATGTTATAATGGTGGCCTTGTTCTGGTAAATGATAAAGCAATAAGTTCTACCCAAATTGAGAATCATATTTTAGAAAAGATCGTTAGCAACTTTGGGAAAAAATGCCACCTAAGCCTGTATCATCATGACGAATGGTATGTCCCCGCCTATGATATGTGGGCAAAAAGAGAAGAAAATAATACCAAAATTACACCTCTAATCAAATCTAATGAGGAGGTTATTAAAAAATGGCAAAAGGAAGGAAAAGGTGCGCATAAAATAATGGCAATGGGGAATGTAGATGTAATAGAAGATCTGTTATTTTTTTTAAATAAGGAAAATGCAGGAGATCTACATCTATACCGTTCTAAAGATACATATATAGAAATAGCACCAAAAAGTATTTCTAAATTTACAGCCATTCAATTACTTCTGGATACTCATTTTAATTATTCTTTGAAAGAAACTATTGCCATTGGTGATAATTATAATGATGTGGAAATGTTGAAAAATGTTGGATACGGCATAGCCGTAGAAAATGCCAGACAGGAAGCAATCGATGCCTCTAATGTGGTTTGTGGAAAAAGTGTTGAAGACGGTGTCGCTAAAATTCTCGGTGAGATTTTTAATAATTAGTCCCTGCTGCTCTACATTCTAAAACTTTAGACTGTAAAAAAATTGTAATTTGGCATCTTAAGAATTACAGTTTATGGAAAACACCCCTATTTTCACTAATGATGCTATTGTTTTTGGAATCTTAATGATCGCATTAGGATTTGTATTTTATACTTCCTCACAAAAAGAGGGATTCTGGAAAAAATTCTATTCTATTGTACCAGCACTTTTATTATGCTATTTAATTCCAGCCATATTTAATTCTTTAGGAATTATAAGTGATGAAACCTCACAATTATATTTTATCGCCAGCAGGTTTTTACTTCCTGCCTCCCTGGTGCTAATGACTTTAAGTATAGATTTAAAAGCAATTTATAACCTGGGGCCAAAGGCCCTGATAATGTTCTTTACAGGAACATTGGGAATTATTGTGGGCGGCCCGGTTGCTATTATTATTATTTCCATTTTTTCCCAGGAGACTGTTGGAGGTGTGTGACCCGATGCCGTATGGCGTGGTCTTTCTACCCTTGCTGGTAGCTGGATTGGTGGTGGCGCCAACCAGGCTGCTATGCTTGAGATTTATGAATATAATCCAGACCTCTATGGAGGAATGGTTCTCGTAGATATAGTAGTAGCAAACCTTTGGATGGCCATAATTCTTTTAGGTATTGGGAGAAATGAGAAAATTGATAAGTGGTTAAATGCAGATGATACAGCAATTACCAACCTAAAAAATAAAGTGGCAACTTATGCAGAAAGTATCACCCGAAATCCTTCCCTGGCAGATTTTATGATCATGTTGGCAATTGCTTTTGGTGCAGTGGGAATTTCCCATTGGGGCGCCGATCTTATTGCAGAGTACCTGGTTTCCAATTATGAAGTCTTTAATGATAACAAAAGTGCCCTTGCATCTTTTGCGTCCTCTTTCTTCTGGATGATCTCGATAGCAACTTTAATAGGAATTTTATTGTCCTTTACAAGATTTAAAGAATATGAGGGTGCCGGAGCAAGTAAAATTGGAAGTATTTTTATTTATATTCTGGTAGCAACGATAGGTATGAAAATGGACCTGACGATGGTTTTTGATAATCCCGGATTAATAGGAATTGGAATTGTATGGATGGCGGTTCACGCGGGATTACTAATTCTTGTCGCTAAAATCATTAAAGCTCCTTATTTCTTTTTAGCTGTGGGAAGCCAGGCAAATGTTGGTGGTGCCGCAAGTGCTCCTGTAGTTGCAGCAGCTTTTCATCCTTCCCTGGCAACGGTAGGGGTATTGCTTGCTGTATTTGGATATGTTGTTGGAACTTACGGTGCTATTTTATGTACAATTTTAATGCAATTGGCAGCTGCCGCTTAACAGAAAATGAAAAATTTATCTCATATTTGCCAGCGAAAATTTATGTGCGAAATGAAGAGATTAAGTTTAATTATTATCCTTTTAATATCTGTTGCAGCTTGTTCAGAAAAGGAAAGTAACGTAACAGTAAAAGGTACCATAACGGGATTAAAAAAAGGAACACTATACCTGCAAAAGATTGATGATACTGTGCTTATCAATGTAGATTCAATCGTAGTAAACGGAGATCCTAATTTCATTCTTCAGGATTACATAACAAGTCCGCAGATCATGTATTTATCTCTTGATAAAGTAGATGGACCACAATTTGAAGACCGCCTTGAATTTTTTGCTGAAGAAGGTGAAATCACTATCAATACCTCCCTTGCTGAATTTAATAATAAGGCGAAAATTATTGGATCTGCTAATCAAACAAAATTGACCGAATACAGGGAAATGATGAAAAAGTTCAATGAAAGAAATCTGGAACTTATTCAGGAAAATTTTGAAGCTCAACGGGATAATAATGAGGATCTCATTGTGCAAACGAATCTTGAATACGAACGGTTATTGAAGAGAAAGTATTTATATACGGTAAATTTTGCAGTTAATAATAAAGATCTGGAAATATCTCCTTATTTAGCTTTATCGGAAGTTTTTGATGCTAACATCAAATACCTGGATACCATTTACAATTCTATGACACCAAAGGTTCAAAAATCCAAATATGGAAAAGAACTGAAAAATTTTCTAAAAGAGCGTCGAAAGCTGGAAAAGCAGGAAGCGCAAGTAGAAGAACAATAACATTATTGAGGTTAGGAAAAAGCCGGAAGAAGAAACCTTCCGGCTTTTTTTATTCCTGCTGGTTTAAATTTCTTCCCTTACAAAACTCCGTCTTATAGTTTTAACTGACCACCTTAAACAGATTTTCTTAACTTTAAGTAAGCTGGATTTAAACAAGGAGCAAATAATTTGGGTCTCTATTTTCAATTTACTACAAGTATGAATAACCGGAGAAATTTTATTTTTTTACTTATTTTTTCTATTGGGTTTTGCACTTTAGCCTGGCAGGCACAAGAAGATAAGCACACCATTTACCTTAGTAGCCTTGGCTGGCATACCGGGATTGTAATACCGGCTAAAAGTTTCCCGGATAGTTTGTGGGAAAATGGTCATAATTTTGCCGATGCTCATTACCTCGAAATTGGCTGGGGCGACGAAGATTTCTTTACTCAAAAAAATTTTGATATATGGTATGCAATAAAAGCAGTTTCCTGGCCTACTCCTTCCGCTATACAGATTAAGCCCGTTAATCGTAAGGTTGAAAATTATTACTCCAATACAGAGGTAGCCAAAATAGAATTGAATGATGAGCAAATGCAAGGTCTTATTTCTTATTTTGTGGAAGAATTGGAATTGGATAGAAACGGAAAAATAATTCCGGTTAAAGAAAATTCAGTTAAAAATTATTATAAAAGTAGTTCCTCCTATTATTTCCCAAAGAATTCAAACGTGTGGGCTGCAAGAGCTCTTAAAAGAGCAGGTTTATCTATAAGGCCGTTATGGTATCAAACAACCGGCCAGGTTGTAAAGAAAGCCGGTAAAATAGGAGAAATCATTATTGAAGATCAATAATAGCCTCCCTACACCTATCGGGGCTCGTCCCGCTTTAAAATAAAAAGCTCCTGAAAAAAATGCTTTACACAAGAGCCGGAGGTACTCCCTTCGACTATGGCATCAAAAAAGCTGCCTTCGCTCAGGACTGGCTTCTCCTCCCACTATAAAATAAAAAGCTCCTGAAAAGGAGCTTTAGAAGAGCCGATGGAGGGACTCGAACCCACGACCTGCTGATTACAAATCAGCTGCTCTAGCCAGCTGAGCTACATCGGCAATTTACTATAATTCGTTAATTTTAGCTACAAGAGTTTGAGCTTTAGACTCTAATTCTTTTTCTATAGCTTTAAAATGTTGCTTTTTATTTTCAACGTTTCTCTGGTTTATCTTTCCCATTAACTCATCAAAACCTTTAATAGCCTCATCAACTATTTCTTCAGTTTTCTTGGGGTCCTGGTTAGGATTTGCTAATTGATGAACGTACGCAGCTTCTATAATATCTCCCATTACATAATTAACGTCCCTCTTTAACAATCTTTTACTTGCCATCTCTAATTTATTTAAGCTGCGAATTTACTCTAATATTTCAAAATATTAATATACATCCTGAAAAAAATTTTCTTCTTCCCTCAAAATTTTTCAGCAGCTTTAGTCACTGCTTATTATGGATATTAGGAAAGCTTCTTAACTACTTCTAAAGCTTTATCTGTATGTTGTGAGGCATTAAGATTATTATACCTCATTTTTAAAATTCCCTGTTTATCGAATACAAAGGTTTCTCTACCCGGAACAATTCCCAATAAAGAAGCCTTTACCCCAAAAGCTTTTCTTGCTTTCTTATCAGCATCAGAAAGAAAAATGAACGGAAGATTATATTTTTCAACAAAACGGGAGTGAGAAGCTTCACTATCTGAACTTATTGCAATTACTTCTGCATCAAGATCTTTAAAATCCTCATACCTGTCCCTAAAATCGCAGGCCTGTAACGTGCAGCCGGGAGTAAAATTCTTAGGGTAAAAATAAATTACCAAAGCCTTTGTTCCTGTAAAAGAACTAAGCGAAAAGTCCTTCCCGTTATGATCTTTTAAAGAAACTGCGGGAATTTTATCTCCAATTTTTATAGCCATACTAATCTCCTTTATAGGTTACAAAGTTGCGGGGAGTTTCATACAAAGTAACGGCAAGATCAAGGTCTTGTTTAAGATTTGGTTTTAGCTTATTGTAAATTACCACCGCAATATTTTCTGCAGTAGGATTTAAATTTTTAAACTCCTCCACTTCAACATTAAGATTCTTATGATCGAAAGCTGTTTCAACTTCAGAATAAATTAAATCTTTCAAAATCTTTAAATCTATAACAAACCCGGTTTCAGGATCAATTTCCCCTGTAACAGATACTATAAGTTCATAATTATGCCCATGAAAATTAGGATTACTGCATTTGCCAAATACATCTTCATTGGTAGAAGAATCCCAGTCCTTTCTGTAAAGCCTGTGAGCGGCGTTAAAATGCGCTTTTCTGTTAACCGTTACTCTCATTGCTCTATAGTTTGATAATATTTATCGAAAATTATTTTAAACCACTCGGTATAAATGCCGGGATTGTTCTTCATGTCTTCTTTAACCTCTTCCAGGCTAAGCCATTTATAATCTTCCGCCTCTTCAGGATTGAGTCGCGGATTATCGTTAAACTTTCCCACAAGAATATGATCAAATTCATGTTCTGTTAATCCATTATCAAAAGGAGCCTTATAAATAAATGAAATGGTATCCTTCAAATCTGTAGAAAATCCCATCTCCTCCTGCAATCTTCTTTTTCCGGCTTCCACATTGCTTTCCCCTTCTCTTTGGTGGCTGCAACAGGTATTCGTCCATAAACCGGGAGAATGATATTTAGAATGTGCACGCTGCTGTAGCATCAACTGGTTTTTACTATTAAAAATGAAAACCGAAAATGCCCGGTGTAACAACCCTTTTTCATGGGCCTCCATTTTAGGCATTAACCCTATTTGTTCATCTTTTTCGTTAACTAAAATTACTTTTTCTTCTTGCATAGCTGTGATTGAATCTCAAAAATACAAAAATGAGCTTTGATTAAAAGAAATAGAAGCGGCTGAAATTTAGAGGAGAAGTGATTCATAAGCTCTTTCTTAGGTATAATTAATCTTTACTTCCCCTGTTTTATTTTATCTTTGCAGCCTTAAATTAGCATATGAAGTTTACCGACGAAATTAAACGCAGAAGAACATTTGGTATCATTTCTCACCCCGATGCGGGAAAAACAACTCTTACAGAAAAGCTACTGCTTTTTGGAGGAGCGATCCAGGAAGCAGGCGCGGTAAAATCGAACAAGATTAAGAAAGGAGCTACCAGTGATTTTATGGAAATTGAAAGACAGAGAGGAATTTCTGTAGCTACTTCTGTACTGGCCTT
>CAZXEY010000146.1:0-7125 GCA_964639695.1 uncultured Antarcticibacterium sp.
TTATTTCTGACGTTCCTTTTCCGGAAAGATTTGCCTGAAAAAGCTGTTTGGTTCCCATTGTTGGAGCAACAAAAAATAGTGATTTGCCATCTTTGCTCCAGAGGAAACTGTCCACAGTACCATCCCAGTCTTTAGTAAGGTTTATTTTATTTTCCTCGCGCAGTAAAATGATGTCATTCTTATCTGCTTCATAGCCTGGCTCATCCATTTGTAGCCATGCGAGAACTCCATCCTTTGAAAAAGCAGGCTGGGTATCGTAGCCTTCATTTTCTTCAGTTAAATTTGATGTGGTCTTTGTGGCGACATCATACACGTAAATGTCTGTATTTGTACTAACGGCATATTCCGTTCCGTACAACTTTTTAGATACGTAATACACTTTAGTGCCATCATTGTTCCAGATGTAATCTTCAGAACCGCCAAAGGGTTCAAGTGGGGTACTGTGCGGCTCCCCTTCCATGATATCAAATTCTTCTCCTGTCTTTAAATTCTGAAGGAACAGGTGACTATAAAGTCCGTCTTCCCACGTATCCCAATGCCTGTAATTGAGATTATCGTAGATATAAACATCAGATTTTTTAAGTTCCGGATAGAAATCTTCCCCTGTTACCGGATGTACCTTGACTTCCTTAGGAACTATCTTCCATTCCCCCGAAGGAGAAATTTTGGAATCCTTTTTTATACTGTCATAGCTCTTTATTTGAACTGCCTCTCCTCCTTTTACCGGAATAACATAGGTTCTGGAAGTACTCGTATTCTCATTAAGCTTATAGGTTCTGACATTATATATAACCTTTTGACCGTCATCGGAAAGACCTATGGCCGATACCCGGCCGAGTTCCCAGAGTTTTTCGGGAGTAAGAGTTTGGGCCTGAACGCCAGAGAACAAAACGGAAACAAAGAAAAGAAAGTAGATTTTTTTCATAATTGATCAATCTGTGTGAAATTTTGGAGAACGCTTTTGAAGCTTTATAATTTAAATTTGAATATGATTTAATGCTTTGGCTAAAGGTACTAATTAGCTTAAATATTTTCAGCCTAAAAATGCAGCAGTTGTGCAGTTCTATAGATACAGGAAAACAATAAAACTCCAAACTCACTTATCCCTTCAGTTTAAACCATTAGCCGTATCAGGTTTCAAAAATGAGATTTTTGTGAGGGATTATTCAAGACTCCTGTCCCGTTCAAATTGGGGTTGAAACCTGCGTCGTTTTTGAATCTTAAATTCTTTCCGGAGCAGAAGATAAAGAATAGAACCTACCAGTGGAAATGCCACAATTATTAGCAGCCATGCAATTTTCCATCTGGTTTTTTTAAAGGGAGAGGAAACCAGATCCAGCAATGCCCATATCCAGAAGAAAATGAACAGAAACAATCCAAGGATATAAACAGGTAAGACAAAATTTTCCATTCCAAAATCCCGGTTTAAGTCACTAATCCGGGTCTAAGGGTTTCCAGAAATTGATTCAGCTCCTGAAGAGATTCTTCTTCGACAAAATTCTTTTCGATGAGAATGCTGGTACTACAAGTCTCGATCCTGTAACTGTTCACGTACTTTCTTATCCTTTTGATTTGTGAAATTTCTATAGTCTTAGGAATAAGAGAATGCTTTACCAACCTGTTTTCCTCAATCGTAAGATATTGATACTTCTTTTGATACAATGCTGTACATAACTGCAGCAGTCCTATAAATACCCAGAGATAACTGAATATTGATGTGCGGTTGATGTAAACGGCAAACAGTCCCACTCCTATCATAAGGAGTCCATAGATAAAATTATTTTGAATTCTACTCTTTGGATATTTTACCTTCATAATACCAGAAATTTAGGATGAAGCTTTTGTTAAATTTTTAACAAGATAAAAAGAAGAATTAAATCAGAGGCATTTTTTAGGATTTTTTCCTCCTCTTTAACGAAAAGCATGAGCAGGAATCTCTTTTAAAACAGCAGATTATAAAAGATCTTAGCTTTATAGCTGGAGGATAATTCAGGGTACATATCCACTCTCTCTTTAATTTTAAAACTTTGAATCTGAAAATAATTCCTATTTTAAGCCTTTAAAAATCAAATTATCTCAAATGAAAATTTTAAAAACCTGCTTATTTATTTTTTCTGCAGTACTCGTCGTTAACGGACAGTCGGCCAATGAGGAGCTCCAGGAGAAAGCCCGCCGAATACACGAAAAGGTAATTACTATTGATACTCATAATGATATCAATATAAATAATTTCACCGCCGGGAAAAACTACACTCAAAATCTGGATACCCAGGTAACTCTCCCAAAAATGGAAAAAGGAGGTATTGACGTGAGCTGGTTGATCGTATATACCGGTCAGGACAATCTTGATGCAGCCGGTTATAAAGCTGCCTACGAAACAGCTATGTCAAAGTTTGATGCTATCCACCGCCTCGTTAATGAAATTGCTCCTTCTCAAATTGGACTTGCCACCACTTCACAGGAAGTAAGAAAGCTGCTTGCAGAAGGGAAAAAAGTGGCTATGATAGGTGTGGAAAACGGATACCCTGTTGGAACCGATATAAAAAATGTGAAAAAATTCTATGACCTGGGAGCGCGTTACATGTCCCTCTCCCACAATGGTCACAGCCAGTTATGTGATTCCAATACAGGTGAGGCTAATAATGAATGGCTGCATGGAGGCCTGAGTGAATTGGGTAAAGAAGTGGTTAAAGAAATGAACAGACTGGGAATGATGATCGATATTTCCCATCCCTCAAAAGAGGCTATGAGACAAATGATTGAACTTTCAAAGGCCCCGTTGATTGCATCTCATTCCTCTGCCCGCGGTTTATGCGATCATAGCAGAAATCTGGATGACCAACAATTACAGTGGCTTAAAAACAATGGCGGAGTGATCCATACAGTTGCCTTTAGCTCTTACCTAAATACAGATAAACATAATACTTATGATGCTGCAGTAAAAAAGGTATACGATGAAGTTGGAGAACGAATAGGTTTTAAGGTATTAAGCCGGGATGAAGTAAGAGCAATGGAACCTGAAAAACGTGACGCATATTATGAGGAATTTCGGAGGGTAAGGAAACTTTCTCAGCCAAAAGTCCAGAAGCTAAAGGAAAAAATACCTCCGGTAGACGTGACCGATTTTGTTGACCATGTAGATTACCTGGTTGAGAAAATTGGGATTGACCACGTGGGAATAAGTTCAGATTTTGATGGTGGTGGTGGAATTGAAGGATGGAGTGATGCTTCAGAATCATTCAATGTTACCCTGGAACTGGTAAAAAGAGGTTATACAGAAGATGAAATCGCCAAATTATGGGGTGAAAATCTACTACGCGTTCTTGACGAAGTCCAGGCTGTAGCTCAAAACCTTCAAAAAAGCTGATTCTCCTTAATTAATCCTATAGCTGCCTGAATAGTAAAAACTTCTGAATCCGGCATAGTCCTGGATTTCAAGAAAATCTGAATATATGTTCAGTTTCTAAAAAAACCTTTCAGGCAGCTTTCTTTTAATAATTAATAACCCATATCTGGTCTGAAATCAGGATTGGTAATTCCTACCAAACCAGCAACTCCAATAAGAGGAACGCCAATACTTACCACATTGGACATTTTCCTGTTCAAGAGTTGGACCGATCTGATCTCCTCATCCCTGATTGGAACCTTAACTAATTTTCCTTCTTCAACAAGAGCCCGGTTAGCCATTAATTTAGCTGTTTCAGAATTTTTTTGTGTTAATCCTATCAGTTGGCCATCCTCTCTGCGCAATTCCTTTAGTTCCAATACAACATTCTCTGTTGTTTCCACTCTAACCCGATTGTTGGAGTCTATCGCAGTTTGCACATCAACCAGATCCTTGTGATAAACACTGCAGGAACTCATCCCGATGATAATTACCAGGATTCCCAATTTTTGAATAAAATTTCTCATATAGCACACATTTAAAATTCAAAAAAAATCGGGGAATAAGCTTCTGGGGGAAGACAGTACATTAATTGGGGAAAGATTAATTAAAATTAGGAAGGAAAAAATTATAAAACATCTTTTAAAAGGAAAAGACTTACAAGAAAATTAAAGAAAAGACTAAAATTGTATGTATTGTGGTGACAATAAAAGCGAAAAGCGTAATCCATTTTTATTGTCGTCCCGGGATTTAAGAGGATCGCACTGCTACAATGCCAGGAGCCAGGACTCTTTGCCTAAAAGGAATTAATCAGGAGAGACTAATAGAAAAAGGAGCCTGGAAGATTTCTCTTTTAATCAGGCATATGTAATTCCCATTTTGAAGATTAACTGCAGATCAACTTTTATTTTTTCTAATTTTCTTATCCCACCACACAAACACAACAAATAATACGAGACTTATTATTGAAGTCCAAATAAGACCTGTCTTTAGACGCTCATAGTCTCCGCCGAGATAAGCTATAAAAATAATTAGAGGAGAAATACCTATCATTGTTGCTCCAATAAATTTCCAGTATCCCATTTTAAGCACCCCTCCAACAAAACTTATGGCATCATTTGAAAGAAAGGGACTTAGTCTAATGACTATCACCGTCCAGAAACCGTAGTCATCGATAAAATCTGAGATCTTTTTTTCGGTTTTGTAGCCAATGAGCTTCTCGACTATAACAGGTCCAAAATATCTACCTATAAAGTATCCAAAACTTGAAGCTAAAAATATGGCTGTAAAGAGAATTAAAGCTCCTATGACGGGTCCATAAGCCAAAATGGTTACGACCATTAAAATGGGAGTAGGAATGACTATCAGGAACATTTGAAATATCATGGTCAAAATGATCACCAGCGGACCGAACCAACCAAACTGAGCTACCCATTCCCTGGTTCTTTCCTCATCTCCGCTGGTTAAGGCATTCCAGCCATTGCTCAAAAAGTCCTGAACCTGGGGAATAAAAAAATAGCTCAGGACAAGAGCAGCTATAATTGCGAGAGAAATGTATAAAGGTGCTTTACTTTGTTTAACTGAAGGCGTGTTGATATCTTCGGCCATAAATTTATTTGTCTTTAATTTTTACGCGGTGAATAGTTGCCGGGTTTCCTTCATTAGAAATGTAAAGATTACCTGCATCATCAAAGGTGAGGCCTTCTGGCTGCGGAAAAAGATTAGGATCCAGCCTGTGCAGAATTTCAGGCTTCCCATTAGTGTCGAGCATCAACAAATGAGGTTTTTCTGCTTCTAATATTATAAAGTTACCTGTGTTAGGATCACGGATAATTTCTGAAGGATAGAACGAACGATCAGGATTATCTTCTTTAAGGTCTTTAAAAATATCTTCTTCAAAAGTGAATTTTAAAAGAGGAATATTGCTCAGCTCCATAGTATTCACATTTACCCCATATATACCTTTGGATTCTTGAGATCCTAAACTTTCATCTTTTGGCATCAACAGAAGACGATTTTCTTTACTGTCAAAAAAGAGACTTTCAATATTATTGTCAGCAGTAAATGAAGTTTCAAAAGTTTCAATTACAGCCTCATTCATAAAATCTTTAATCCTGAAGATTGTCCCGTTGGAGGCTACCACATAAGCAGTACTGCCATTAAGGCTAATTCCTTCGTAATCTCCCGAACCCGCAAATTCAATTTCTTTTTCAAAAGAAGAAGATTGAAGATTGTAAATAAAAATTATTCCTTTTTCATCCTGTACGCAGGCAATTCGATGAGGTGCCATAAATGCTATTCCCGAGACCTCCTTCAGGGCATCGGGTAATTCCCAGGTCTGTTCTACTACAACGTCCTCAGAAACCCCGGCACGATACTCTTCCGCATCTTCATGAATTGTATAAAAAAAGATACCGGACAACAAAAGAAGTCCGGTGGTCACCAGTGTCACTACTTTGTTATGGCCCATTTCTTTCATTTTTCTAAAAGTAAGAAAATGCTTTGGGGAGCCGGTAAATTTTAAAACTTCCTTTTAAAAGATTAAGAGGCTTTTAGGAAGTGCAAATCCTAAATTTACTTTAACGTTCGGAATACTTATTGTAAGTCTTCGTTTCTTTGGCAGACACTTAGCCTATGAAGTTTAAAAATATAAAATTGACGCCTATAAAGAAATGGGTGTTGGGATCTTTACTGGGAATTTTCCTTGTTTTTGGTTTGTTTTATCTCAGTATATACTGGGGTTGGTGGGGGAAAATTCCTGCCACACAGGAATTACGCGATCTTAAACAAAGTGAAGCAACCGAGGTTTTCTCTTCTGAGGGAAAATTAATGGGCAAGTACTATATATATGACCGGCAACCGGTTTTGTATGAGGAACTTCCGCAGCATCTTATTGATGCGCTCATTGCCACCGAAGACGTGCGATTTTATGAGCATTCGGGGATTGATAATCGGAGCCTTTTACGTGTCTTTGTTAAGACGATCATGATGGGAGACGAATCCTCGGGAGGAGGAAGCACTATAAGCCTTCAGCTAGCAAAAAACCTTTTCGGTAGAAAAGATTATGGTCCGGCAAGCATTGTCATTAATAAATTAAGAGAATCAATTATTGCCCGCAGACTCGAAGAAATCTATACTAAGGAAGAAATTCTTGGACTTTACTTCAATACCGTTCCTTTTAGTGATAATACTTATGGTATTGAGAGTGCCGCAAGGAAATTTTTTAATACTACAACCCGGGATCTCACTCTGGAGGAGTCTGCCACTCTTGTAGGCACACTAAAAGCCTCCCATTACTATAATCCACGATTGTATTCTCAGCGTAGCCTGGAAAGAAGAAATGTGGTTCTTTCCCAAATGAATAAGTATGGTTTTCTGCCTTCAGAACGATATGTAGAAGCAAAAGTAAAACCTATTGATCTCGATTATCAGTATTTTAGCAGTAATGGCGGAGTGGCACCTTATTTTAGATCTCAGCTTAAAAAGGATGTGGAAAGGATTCTTGACACCCTGAGAAAGGAAAATGGAGATCCTTATAACCTTTATCGTGACGGACTTCAGCTTCACACTACTATCGATTATGAAATGCAGGTGCTGGCCGAAGAAGCCATGCAGGAGCATATGTCTCAGCTGCAGCAAGAATTTGAAAAGGCTTATGGTAGAAATCCTCCATGGAAACGGGAAGACCTGTTGCAGGAAGCTCTAAAAAGGAGTGAGCAATACAAATCTCTTACAGAGGC
>CAZXEY010000147.1:0-7074 GCA_964639695.1 uncultured Antarcticibacterium sp.
ATAACTTCAGATAATATAGAAAATCTCTTTTTTGCACAGGGTTGGGCACAAATGCATAATCACGCAAATAAGATCCTCCAGCTTTACGGTACTTCCAGAGGAAAGGGAGCAGAGTATTGGGGGAAAGATAAGCTTATGAATGATGTCCTGGTTCAAACCATGGGATTTGATGCTTTGGCTGAAGAATGGGAAAGGAAACAGGAGCCGGAAGTAAAAAAAATGTTCAGCTCTTTTGTAAAAGGAATGAATGCCTATGCCAATGCTCATCCTGAAGCCATCAATGAAAAAAATAAAATTGTGCTTCCGGTTTCTACGAAAGATGTCAATATGCACAGTATGTATGTGGTATTCCTTCGGTTTATTGGAGGAGGTGATCTTGGGTTAATTCAACAATATTCTGAAATGGGCTCCAATGCGTATGCTATAGGACCGAAAAGATCTGCTTCCGGCAATGCTATGCTGGTTCAAAATCCGCATTTGCCCTGGTTCGATGAATTTCTGTTTTTTGAATCTCAGTTAAATTATAACGGAAAGAGGATGTATGGTTCAACATTGGTTGGATTACCGGGAATAGCGATAGGATTTAATGAAAATTTGGGTTGGACCCATACCAACAATGTGATCGATAATGCCGATACCTATGAGCTGGAATTAAAAGACGGCGGCTACTTACTGGACGGGGAAAGAAAGGAGTTTGAAAAGTCCTCAAAAGTCTTAAATATCAGGCAGGATGATGGCTCTTTAATAACTATGGAAATACCAGTGATGAAAACTGTACACGGGCCCGTGGTAAAAAGGTCGGACAATAAAGTACTGACTTTAAGAATGGTGGGTATGGATCGTCCCAACATGCTTTTGCAATGGTGGAGGATGATCAACAGCTCCAATTTTAATGAGTTTGAATCTGCTTTAAAACTTGCACAAATTCCATTTTGGAATGTTATGTATGCCGATAAACAGGGGGAGATATTTTTTCTTTCAAATGGCTTGGTGCCTGTACGAAATTCCGGAGGCTGGGAGTATTGGAACAGGATCATTCCAGGTGGAAAATCTGCAGATGTTTGGACAGAGGTACATCCCTATGCCGACCTTCCGACGCTAAGAAATCCGGAAACGGGATGGTTACAAAATTCCAATGATCCACCGTGGACCAGTACAATCCCAATGGCTATAGATCCTGAAAATTTTCCTCCTTATATGGCACCGCGTTATATGGATTTTCGTTCTCAAAGTGCTGCCAGGATGATACTTGAGGATGAGTCCATAACTTTTGATGAGCTGGTGAATATTAAACATTCTACAAGACTGGAATTTGCCGACAGAATATTGGATGATCTTTTTGCCGCAGTAGATGCCTCCGATTCAGAAAAAGCAAAAGCTGCAAAAGCTGTGCTGGAAAAATGGGACAGAAAATCTAATGTGGATAGTAAAGGAACTGTTTTATTTATGAGTTGGGCGAGAAAATTCGCTATTGCCAATAATGATAATTACGAGGAGAAATGGGATTTTAAAAAACCAAATACTACTCCAGATGGGATTGCAGATCCTGAACGGGCAGTGGCTTTACTCGAGGAAGCCGCTAAAGAGGTGGAAACAATTCTGGGACGGCTGGATACACCCTGGGGTGAATACTTCAGGATCAACTACAACGGGAAAAATTTACCTGCAAATGGGTTAGATGGCTCTATGGGCGTTTTTCGGGTTGCCTGGCCGGGAGGCGGTGATAAGGAGCACCTGTATGTTGGCGGTGGTGATTCCTGGGTGGGGGTAATTGAATTTGGGGATGAGGTTAAAGCTAAGGTTCTTCTTAGTTATGGCAATGCTACCCAAAAAGATTCTCCTTATAATGGAGATCAACTGGAGCTGTTTTCGAAAAAGCAACTTCGCGACGCGTGGTTTACAGAGGATCAGCTAAAAGCAAATACAGCTAAAGTTGAGATTTTAAAAAATGAAACATTTCAGGAGAAAAAATAAAAATAAATGAAAAGAAAAATAATGGTTTTGCTGCTGTTGTTAATTTCAGCATCATTAAAAGCACAGGATTCGGCAACTTCCGAAGAAAAGATCAGGAACCTGATAATAGAATCCTTTGACGAAATATTGTCCAAAAATCAGAAGGAGAAATTATCTCAATATTATACCGATGATTTTTTACTTCTGGAAGATGGAGAAGTATGGAACGTTGAGATCATTAAAGGATATATGGATAAAGCCGCAGAAATGGATCAACTACCTGAAAGAATTAATTCCTTTGATTTTATTGAGGTAAAGGTGGAAGGTAATACTGCCTGGACAGCTTATCACAATAAGGCTGTTTTTAAAGTAAACGGGCAAGTAGTTGGAGAAATGAATTGGTTGGAAAGTGCAACTGCGATAGTAACCGATGAGGGCTGGAAATTGCAAATGCTGCACTCCACTGTGGTAAAAGAAAAATAGAATGGTTCTACAGGAATATAAATCTTTTGAAACAGAACGTTTGACCCTGCGCCCTACTAATAAAGAGGATGCTGCTTTCATTTTAAAGCTGCTCAACAGCCCGAAATGGCTGCAGTTTGTTGGTGACAGAAATGTTAAGAACGAAGAGGATTCAAAAAATTACATTAAAGACCGAATAATTCCACAACTGGAAAGGCTAGGTTTTGGAAATTACACAGTGATAAGGAAGAGTGATCGCGAAAAAATTGGTTCCTGCGGATTATACGACCGGCAGGGAGTAGAGGGCATCGATATTGGCTTTGCATTTTTACCAGAATTTGAGAAAATGGGTTATGGTTTTGAAGCCGCCAAAGAAGTTAAAAGGGCTGCTGTAGAAGATTTTAAGCTAAAAACTATAAGAGCGATTACTGTAAAGGAAAATATTGCCTCTCAAAAACTTCTGGAAAAGCTGGGGTTGGTATTTATTGAAGTTATTAAAATTCCCGGGGATGAAGAAGATTTGTTGTTGTATGAATGGACATTGGATCCTCCAAGGGAGAAATAAATTTTAAGGAAATTATGGAATCCTACAGACTGCAGCCGCAGCTGAATTTCTTACTTTCAGGTAACCAATAGAGTTATGGAATTTGAGATCTTAAGTTGTGAGGAATTAAAAAATATTCCCAGTGCCTCCGGAATGGCGAAAGCCGGGGAGCAATATTTTGTAGTAGGGGACGATTCACCCTTTCTTTTTTGTTTGAACAGGGATTTTAAGCAGGTAAATGTCACCCGAATCTTTTCTGAAGAATTGGTAGAAGGGGACAGGATCGCCAAAAAGTATAAGCCAGATTTTGAGGCTATGGAAAGGGTAAGTGACAATGAGTTTGCCATCTTTGGATCTGGGTCCAAATCTCCTGAACGGGAAGTTTTTGTTCGGGTTTTAACCAAGGATCAATTTGAGGTAAAAAACTACATTATCAGCAAATTTTACCGGCAGCTCAAGGATCTCGAGATATTTCGGGACTCAGAACTCAACATAGAAGCGGCAGCGGAGTATAAAGGAACCTTTTTCCTATTTAACCGAAAGAAAAACCTTGTGATCAGCTTTAATTATTCTGATTTTGTTGATTACGTGGAGAATGATGCTGCTATTCCTGAAATTGCTGTTGCTGAGGTCAAATTGCCTGGAAGAAATGGCATAGAAGCCGGATTCTCGGGAGCCACCGCATTTCCCGATAAACCAATTCTAATTTTTACTGCATCTGTGGAAAATACAAACAATGCTTATGATGATGGAGAGATCCTTGGGAGCTTTATTGGACTGCTTGATATCAAAACAAATAAAATTATTGATGAAGTTCTGTTCATTTCAACACCTGTCGATAAAGATCCCTTTAAAGTGGAATCGGTGGCAATAGACAAAATAATTTCAGAAAAAGAACTGGATCTTATTCTTACAACGGACAGTGATGGTGGGATCTCTGAAATTATAAAGGGACGGCTAAGACTGTAACCCTGAAATTTAAAAACCGGCTTTCCACGCCTAATTAAAGGTATTAATCCTCGTCAATAGGAATTGCCAGGAGAGGAATATCTGCCTTTTTTAATAATTCCAGCGATACATTTTCTGAAAAGAGGTCATGAAAAAAACTGTGTTTGTGAGTGCCAACAATTAGGAGGTCACTATTGAGTTTTTTTGCTTCGTTCACAACTGTTTCCACCGTTGACCCCTGGATTAGAAGAGCTTCACATTCAATACTTTCATCAATAAATGTATCACATATATTTTGAAGGGACCGGTGTACAGATCGATATTCTTCTGCTTTAAAATCTCTTATGTATTGTGGTCCCGGTTCATAACCTACAAAATCGGGTTCGGGTGCGGCCACGTGCAGCACCCAAACCTTCGATTTATATTTTGTTGCTATGGATTCCGCATATCCTAAAAGTTCTCCTACAGTATCGTTGAAGTCTATTGCTACTATTATATTTTTTATCTCCTTCATCAGCCTTCAATTTAAAATATTAATATCCTTTTTCACGGGTCACCACATTCCGGAGTTCTTCTCCTTCTGTCATCCTGTTATAATTGTCAATTATTTGCGGAACAACTTCCCTGGGATCTGTAACGCTTGCAATATGCGGTGTAACAAAGATCTTTTCATTTTGCCAGAAGGGATGATCTTCGGGTAAAGGTTCCTTTCTAAAAACATCCAACGCAGCCCCGCTTAAGTGTCCACTGTTCACCATATCTAAAAGATCCTGCTCCACAAGGTGTTCTCCCCGGGCAACGTTTATTATATATGCTCCTTCAGGTAATTTCTCAAATAGTTCTTTATTTAGAATATTTTCAGTTTCAGGTGTAAGTGGTAAAAGGCAAACCAATACGTTTAGGTCATCAAGAAATTCGTTTAATTCATCTCCACTATAAGTAGAAACTTCGTCAATGTCCTTGGCAGATTTTGCCCATCCTGAAACCTGGAAACCATTCATAACAAGATTTTCGGCAACCCCACTTCCTAATTCTCCCAAACCTAATATTCCAACCCTGGTATCCATTATTCTTTTGTATTTCTTAGGTTCCCAGGAACTACTGCAGTGGTGTTCTGAAATATTTCTTAGATGGTCCAGAATAAGTGCGAGCACAAAAACACTCATATCTACCCGAAGTTGTTTATCTACTATTCTTGTTATTACAACATCTTCAGGAATTTCAGGATCACTGGTGATATGATCAACGCCTGCTCCCATCGAGGCCACTACTTTTAGGTTTGGGTAATTTTTAAATATCCCCCGGGGCTGTTTCCACGTAACCGCATATTCCACCTCTTCTTTATCATGTTCCTCGGGATAAACAAACACTTTCATTCCCGGATGCTGATTTCTCAATTCCCTTACCCATACTTCCGGATTTCTTCCCGGACTAATCACTAAAACTGACATTTAATTTTTTTTATTGTTTTTAATTTACAAAGGCGCTGTAACCGGTAATTGCCCGGCCAACGATCAATGTATTTATTTCTTTTGTTCCTTCATAACTATAAATAGCTTCGGCATCTGCTACAAATCTTGCCACATCATATTCCAGTAAAATCCCGTTTCCACCCATTACTTCGCGGGCTCGGCCTACCACATCCCTTGTTCTCATACTGCAATACACTTTTGCGAGGGATGCATGTTCATCTGTAAGGATATCCTGGTCCTGCATTTCTGAAAGCCGGAAAACCATTGTTTGCATAGCCGTTAGATTAGCGATCATTTCAACCAGATGGTTCTGGATTAGCTGATACGATGCGATTGGCCGCCCGAATTGCTCCCTCTTTTTAGTGTATTTAAGAGCACTTTCATAAGCTCCCCGGGCACAACCTACTGCCTGCCACGCCACACCTGCACGGGTCATTCTTAAAACTTTTGCGGTATCCTTAAAGGAATCGGCATGTTTGAGCCGGTCGCTTTCCGGCACTTTACAATCTGTTAAAGTAATAATGGCATTCTGCACAATTCGCAATGCCATTTTATCCTCCATTTTTTCAGCTTTATAACCGGGATTTTCTTTTGCTCTTACGAGAAAACCTTTTACATCATTGGTGGCTTCATCGCGGGCCCAGATAATAGTAACATCAGAAAAAGTGGCATTTCCAATCCATTTTTTTTGTCCGTTCAGGATCCAGTTCTCCCCATCGAACCTGCAGGTAGTTTCCATTCCTCCGGCAACTCCCGATCCTACATTAGGTTCGGTTAATCCAAAGGCACCAATTTTTTCAAGTTTTTGCATTTGTGGCAGCCACTCTTCCTTTTGAGCTTCGCTTCCGCATAAATAAATAGACCCCATTGCAAGGCCGCTGTGAACTCCAAAGAAGGTAGAAATAGAAACATCTACCCTTGCGATTTCCTGTGCTATTATTCCTTCCATAAGAAAAGACATATCGGGACAGCCATAACCTTTATAGGGTATACCTGTAATGTTAAGTTTTGCGAATTTTTCGATGATTTCAAAAGGAAATTTGGCGCGGTTCCAGTGGTCATTTACCAACGGGCGCACTTCATCTTCCATGAAATTGCGCACTTTTAACTGAATTTCCCGCTGTTCGGGAGTTAATTTCAGGTCCAGGTTGTAAAAATCTCCATCTATGGGAGGAAGATCATGCTGTCCCTTTCTTCTTTTCGTTTTAAGCATTTTCATTAATCCCTGCAACTGTCGCTCATCAAGAGAGCCAAGGGCTTTCATTGCCTCAGGAAGATCAATGGTTTTACTGATCTTTGCCAGCTGGTCCAGGTCAATGGACTTTAAAAGATTGACTGTGTTCTTTACTTTTCCGAAGAGAGACATAGGAGGAATTTTTAGTTTTCTTAAAAGTAGGTATTAATGAAGAGGGAGCTTGTTAAAGGTTTGTCAAACAATAATTATAAAGAGTTTTAATAAGTTTTTCAGGAGGATTTGTCATAAAAAGTAATGGTGGATTATATTTAAAGAAATATTAGGTAGAAGTAACGAAAAAGGGAATTCAGGTTCAATTTCCTTCAAATATTATAAAAACTTTAGGTATATAAATTACGTTGATATTTACCAGAATTTTATTTTGTAAGGCAGGTTTAGTAAACTTAATTTTCTGATGTTGAATCCGGATAGCGAACAATAGGACATATTTATGAAAGAGA
>CAZXEY010000148.1:0-7069 GCA_964639695.1 uncultured Antarcticibacterium sp.
CAAACAAATTATTTTTCAGTTTTGCAAATACGGTCGCAACCATAGATTTCGCAAAGCAATACAAAGGCCACGGCTGGGTAGGAATTAGATACCAGGTGGACCCTAAGGAAGATTACAACGAAATTAGCCTGCATATAAGATTTCACGAAAATGATGCCCGCTTGCAGCAAAATACACTGGGAATTCTTGGTGTAAACCTAATCTACGGTGCTTATTACAAATACGATAATCCTAAAAAGCTTCTTAGATATTTATATGACCATATAGATAAAGATCAAATAGAAATTGATACCATCAATTTTTCAGGACCTCGTTTTGAGCATGTAGATAACAGGTTAATGAGTTTACAACTGGTGAAGAACGGGATGACCGATGCGGTTATGTTTGCGCCAGACGGAAATAATGTTTTGCCGGCAAAGATCCTTTATAAAAAGAACATACTTGCATTACGCGGAAGTTTTAGGCCTGTGACCAAGGTTAATATGGATATGTATAAACGCTCTCTGGAATTATTCCTGAAAGAGAAAAAAGTATCTGAAGAAAATACAGAGGTAATTTTTGAAATTACGCTGTCTAATCTTCGCGCTGAAGGAGAGATCGATGAAAGAGATTTTATGGATCGGGCAGAATTGCTATGTTCTCTGGGTCAAACAGTTATGATATCCAACTTTCAGGAATACTATAGAGTAGTTGAATACTTCTCCAGGTATTCCAAAGAGAGAATGGGACTTGCCATGGGAGTAAACAATCTTGTAGATATTTTCGATGAAAAATATTACCGTCACTTAAGTGGAGGAATTCTGGAAGCCTTTGGAAAACTGTTCTTTAAAGATCTTAAAGTATATTTATATCCATTTAACGACCCTGAGACAGGTGAGTTTATTACCAGTGATAATTTAAAGGTTCATCCAAGAATGAAAGAGCTTTACAAATTTTTCAAGTATAATGGTAAGGTAGTGGATATTGAAGATTACAACCCAGAAATCTTAAATATTTTCTCCCGTGAAGTTTTACAGATGATAAGCGAAGGAAAGAGTGGCTGGGAAGATATGTTACCCGAAAGAACTACTTCTATGATTAAGGAATACAACCTGTTTGGTTATAAGAATAAAGTAACCGAAAAAGTATAATTTTAATTATCATGTATAAAAAAGGGACGATGAAAATCGTCCCTTTTTTGTGTGTAATATTAACTTTATGAGGTTCTAACGATTTTAGCACCTATAGCTCTTAACCTTTCATCAATATTCTCATAACCACGGTCTATTTGCTCAATATTGTGAATAACAGAAGTTCCCTGGGCAGACATTGCAGCTATTAATAAAGAAACTCCTGCACGAATGTCGGGCGAAGTCATTGTAGTCGCCCTTAACTGCGATTTAAAATCGTGGCCAATTACAGTTGCCCTGTGTGGATCACATAAAATGATCTTGGCTCCCATATCAATTAACTTATCTACGAAGAATAACCTGCTCTCAAACATTTTTTGATGGATAAGGACACTACCTCGTGCCTGGGTAGCGACAACAAGCATGATACTTAGTAAATCGGGAGTAAATCCCGGCCACGGTGCATCGCTGATATTCATTATAGATCCATCTATAAAATTCTGGATCTCATAACCTTCCGTATGAGATGGAATAAAAATATCGTCATCACGTTTTTCTATAGTAATACCTAACTTTCTAAAAGTAGCAGGGATAAGTCCTAAATGTTCCCAACCTACATTCTTTATAGTAATTTCACTTTTTGTCATAGCAGCCAAACCAATCCACGACCCAATTTCGATCATATCGGGAAGAATGGTGTGTTCGCAACCTGTAAAGCTATCTACTCCTTCAATATGCAAAAGATTAGAACCTATTCCCTCTATTTTTGCTCCCATTGAATTGAGCATCTTACAAAGCTGCTGCAGGTAAGGTTCGCAGGCAGCATTGTAAACGGTGGTTTTACCCTTTGCCCAAACCGCAGCCATAATGATGTTAGCAGTTCCGGTTACTGAAGCTTCCTCCAGCAACATATAGTTTCCGGTTAAACCATCTGGAGCTTCCACTCCATAAAAACGTTCTTCTTTATTATATCGAAATTTAGCACCCAGGTTTATAAATCCTTCAAAATGAGTATCTAGTCTTCGACGACCAATTTTATCACCTCCGGGACGGGGAATATACCCTTTTCCGAAACGACCCAAAAGCGGGCCTACAATCATAATGGAACCTCTTAAACCGCTTCCTTCCTTTTTAAAGGCTTCACTTTCCAAATAATCAAGATCGATCTCATCACTTTGAAAACTGTAACTACCATTTTTAAGTTTTTCAATTTTTACTCCCAGATTTCCAAGGAGGGTGATCAACTTATTGACATCAAGAATATCAGGGATATTATTAATTATTACTTTTTCGGGAGTTAATAGTACTGCGCAAAGAATTTGCAGAGCTTCGTTTTTTGCTCCCTGAGGTTGTATACTTCCGGATAAAGCATGGCCCCCTTCAATTTGGAAAGTTCCCATTCAATAAAATATTAGTGGCGCTTGCGTCCGCGCTGATTTCTGTTAGATTTTTTGCCTGAAGAGGAAGAACTGCTGCTCTTGAACTTTTTATTGCCTCTCAAAAGATTGGCCGCTTCACTTAAATCTTCTTCTTTATTTTTTAGATTGATCTTGCCTCCACTCAGTTCTCTTAAATGCTCAAAAATCACATCATCCTCCACTGTTTCCCGGTTCCAGTTCAGGTAAGATTTTTTCATATGGTTGGCAATGGCATAAGTTAAAGCTTCCCGAAGATCCCCTTCTTCCATTTTAACTGCTTCATCAATCATTTTCTTTATGTTATTTCCATAAAAACGATATTTAGGAAAATTCTGCGGGTATCCCATAGGGTCGGGACGCTCTTCAAGTAATTCTTTAGAGGGTTTAGGAAAAGGAGAATCAACATCCAGTTTAAAATCGCTGATAATAAATAATTGATCCCATAATTTATGCTGAAAGTCGGGTACATCGCGCAAATGCGGATTCATATTTCCCATTACCGCTATTATAGATTTCACAACCTTATTTCGTTCTTTATCATCTTCTATGGCAACAGCATGTTCAACCATTTTCTGCAGATGTCTCCCGTATTCGGGTATAATTAACTTACTCCTTTCAGAGTTATATTCTAATTCGTATGTCAAAATTGATATTTATTAGGTGATACTTAATGGAAGGACCATACCGGCTGCAAAATACTAAATTTTATTCAACTGCCCTACTCTTTAAATGTATAAGAAAAATTCACAAATTATAATGAAATTACCCCTTCCACCTTATTTCCTACCTCTTTATATTTCGAAATAACCGCATCGGGATCCTTCATACGAACGTTTATGGAAACACTTGTATAATTTCCTTTTTTAGATTGTTTGGTTTTTATTACTGCCCCCATATTATTGAAGATATTCTGGATCTTATCAATTTTTTCGATTTCAGTTGGAACAATAAATTTATACAGATATATGGTAGGCCACATTGCTGTATCGTGTAATTGTGCTTTTAATTTTTGATAAAATTCTTCAGGATCTTGAGCTGATTCCATTTTTTTCTCTTTCGGTTATGCAAATATACAAGTTATGTTTTGTTTTTTTTATCTCTTACAAATGCTGAAATTTGCCAGATGAAAAACTCCATTATAGCAATAACCGGGGGGCCGGGAACAGGAAAATCTTCAGTGATAAAAAGCCTGGAGAAGGACGGAAATATTTGTTTACACGAAGTTTCAAGAGAAATAACAGCCAGGGCTCAGCAAGAGGGGGTAGATCAATTATTTTTGGAAAATCCAATACTCTTTTCAGAAAAACTTCTGGAAGCCCGTATACAACAGTATCAAAGGGCCAGATCAATTCAGAGAGATATATTTCTGGATCGGGGAATTCCCGATGTTGTCGCTTATATGGATTATTTGGGTACAACGTATCCCTCAAAATTTACCAGGGCTTGTGAAGAAAACAAATATGATCTAATTTTTATTCTGCCTCCATGGAAAGAAATTTATCTTAACGACAGTGAACGATATGAATCCTTTGAACAAGCTCTGGAAATTCATGAAAATCTAAAAAAAACCTATATTCAATATGGGTATGAACCCATAGAGGTTCCTAAGGATTCCGTAGAAAATCGTAAGAATTTTATATTAAATAATTCGGGAATATAACAATTGCAGGAGGCGCGGCACATTTTAAAAAAATATTGGGGACACGATTCCTTTAGACCTCTACAGCCTGAAATTATTTCTGCCGCGGTTGATCAAAAAAATATAATTGCACTGCTACCAACCGGTGGCGGTAAATCTATTTGTTTTCAAATTCCCGGTTTATTATTGGAAGGAATTACTATTGTAGTCTCTCCTTTGGTAGCTTTAATGGAAGACCAGGTAAAGTCTCTAACAGCAAAAGGCATAAAAGCTCTTGCTATAACAGGAGGTATTTCTTACCAACAGCTTGATGTCATGCTGGACAATTGTATTTACGGAAATTACAAATTCCTTTACCTATCACCAGAGCGAATTCAGCAAGATCTTGTGCAGCAAAGAATAAAGCAAATGAATGTAAATTTAATTGCAATAGATGAGGCACATTGTATATCCCAATGGGGACACGATTTTAGACCCTCTTATCTTGAAATCTCCATTCTTAGGGAGCTTCATCCTGAAGCTCCTCTAATTGCTCTTACAGCCTCCGCAACTCGAGAAGTGGTTAAGGATATTCAGGATCTTCTTCGACTTAGAAATCCTGAAATTTTTAAAAGTTCCCTTCAACGGAAGAATCTTGCTTTTCATGTTCTTTTTGCTGAAGATAAGACCTACCGATTAACCGGGATCCTGAAAAACAAAGAAGAAAGTGCTATTATTTATGTGAGAACAAGAAAAGCGACCACGGAAATTGTAAAGGAATTACAGCATTATCAATACTCAGCTATAGATTTTCACGGTGGTTTAAGCAGCAAGGAAAAAAAGCTACGGCTTAACAAGTGGCTTTCAGAAGAATTTAAAGTTATAGTTGCTACAAGTGCTTTTGGAATGGGTATAGACAAACCCAACGTAAGAAATGTAATTCATCTTCATTTACCTGAAAGTGTAGAAAGCTATTTTCAGGAAGCCGGTCGTGCAGGAAGGGACGAAAAATCAGCTTCGGCAACAATAATTACCAACAACAGCGATTTACCCCTGCTTCGCAATCAATTTATAAAAACATTGCCAGACCTGGAGTTTACTTTACTGGTATATAAAAAGCTGGTGAATTTTTTCCAGGTAGCTTTTGGAGAAGGAAAGGATTTAAGTTTTGATTTTAATTTTGCTGATTTTTGCTCCCATTACAAGCTTCATCCCATCAAAACCTATAATACACTTCAGCTATTAGACAGGATTAGTATCATAAGGCTGTCCCAACAATTCCAAAAGGTTGCAAGTATTAAGTTCCTTACTACAAGCCATCAATTATTCGATTATTTGAGAGAAAATCCTCATTTAGATTCAGTAGTTAAGGCTATTCTTCGTACGTATGGTGGTATCATGGAAAATAAACTTCCAATCAATATGATAACCATTAGCGAAAAAGCAGGCGCTAAAGAAGCAGAAATAATCGAAATACTTAAAAAACTCCACAAAGATAAAGTTGCTGAATTTGATTACCGCCAAAATGATGCTTCTATAACATTTTTGGTTCCCAGGGAAGACGAAAACACCCTTTATCCGTTTTCTAAATATATTAAAGAACAGGCAAGGAATAAAACTCAAAAAGTGGATTCACTCCTGGAGTATGTCAAGAATGGCGAAATATGCCGAAGCAAACAGTTACTTAATTACTTTGGAGAAGTTAAAGTTGAAAATTGTGGAATTTGTGATGTTTGCCTTCGCAAAATAAAACCTGCCGGAAAAGAAGATGTACGCAGGATTTACAAAGAAATAATCGGTCAGCTTGAGACAGGACAAAAAAATTCGAGAGAGTTAGTAAAGGAGATATCTTTTAAGGAAGAAGAAATTCTTAACGTCCTGCAATTACTTATTGAAAAGGATATTGTAGTCTTAACGGCTAACAATTGTTATAAAATAAAGCATTTATGAGAGATTTACGCATCGTATTTATGGGAACACCTGAGTTTGCTGTTTCAGTTTTAGAAGGAATTGTTGATGCCGGCCATAATGTGGTTGGAGTAATTACTGCACCCGACAGGCCTGCGGGACGTGGCAGAAAGATTCAGCAAAGTGCTGTTAAAGAATATGCTGCATCAAAAAGTTTAAAAGTGCTGCAACCCGAGAATATGAAATCCCCTGAATTTATAGAGGATTTAAAACTTTTAAATCCTAATGTACAGGTGGTCGTAGCTTTTAGGATGTTACCAAAAATAGTATGGGCACTGCCTCAATATGGAACCTTTAATCTACACGCATCCCTCCTGCCTCAATATCGTGGTGCCGCCCCTATAAACTGGGCTATTATTAATGGTGAAAGTGCAACAGGAGTATCTACTTTTTTTATTGATGAGAAAATTGATACAGGAGCTATGATTTTACAATTGGGAGTTCCTATAGAGCCCGGGGAAACAGCGGGGGAATTACATGATAAATTAAAAATAACAGGAACTAAACTGGTTTTAAAGACTTTGGAGGAAATCCAGAAAGATGTTGCTAAGCCACAAAAACAAAATGACAATGTGGTTCTTAAAGATGCGCCAAAATTAACTAAGGAAAATACCCGCATTGATTGGAATCGCCCTGCTAAAGATATTTATAATCTAATTAGAGGGCTCAATCCCTACCCGGCCGCCTGGAGTATTCTCAAAAATGATAAGGAGGACGTGGCGGTTAAATTTTTTGAGGTAGGGATCACCAATGAGGATCACAATTATAACCCCGGAAAATTAATAATCGAGAATAAAGAACTAAAGGTAGCAGCAAAAATAGGATTTTTGATTCTAAAAGAAATTCAATTAGCCGGAAAAAAGAAAATGCCTGTGAAACAACTTTTAAATGGTTATAAAATTTATGAAGATGCCAAACTTGTGTAAACCCTTATCCCTGCTGAAGTGGACATATTT
>CAZXEY010000149.1:0-7034 GCA_964639695.1 uncultured Antarcticibacterium sp.
CATTGCAGATTGTCCACATAGAATTAATTTTACACCATTATTATGAAGCGCCTTCAGAAGGGGAATATTTGGATTATCCACCTTATGAATTTCTTTATAAAACTCATTTTTTAGAAGATCCCGGGCAGCTTTTCCGTGAATAACAAGAGCTGCTTCCATAGTATTTAACGGCTTTCCCGCATCAAAATGCATGTTTAAGAATCGGGCGACGGTTTCTATATTCTTGTTTACTTCTGAAGGATTTTCAGCAGCTTCAGAAACATCAAATACCACCTTATATAGCTCGTTTTTATCAGTTTGAAATTCAGGATTATTAATCCTATAAGTTTTTCCGAATTCGGGAATAACATTTCCTGCTTCCGGTTTTGCCTGGCCAAATTTTTCAGAAACAACAAAAAATGAAAGTATAAGCAGAAATAGGTTTAATTTTTGGAACATACCGGTATTTTTTTAACGACACGGAAACCCTAAATATATTTAAAATTACCGCCATGTCATAAACAAACATTTGATTTTGTTTAAAAGTAACTAAGCTTCAGATTTCCTTTTACTGTCTTTTTTGGTTAAATTCACCCCTTAAAAGAAAGCAGAAATTGGAATCTTATATTGCTGAATTAAATGATGCTCAAAAAGCTCCTGTCCTTCAAAAAGACGGTGCTATGATAGTAATTGCCGGAGCAGGTTCCGGAAAAACAAGAGTTCTCACCTACAGGATCGCCTACCTTATGAGCCAGGGGGTAGATCCTTTCAATATACTTGCACTCACCTTTACCAACAAAGCGGCAAGGGAAATGAAAAAGAGAATTTCCCAGATCGTAGGAAGTAGCGAAGCCAAGAATTTATGGATGGGAACTTTTCACTCTATTTTTGCAAAAATGTTGAGGTTTGAAGCCGATAAACTTGGATATCCCTCCAATTTTACCATTTATGATACCCAGGATTCTCAAAGGCTTATTTCGGCCATTATTAAAGAAATGGGTCTCGATAAGGATGTATATAAATATAAACAGGTCTATTCCAGGATCTCATCCTATAAGAACAGTCTTATAACAGTAAAAGCTTATTTCCAAAACCCTGAATTGATTGAGGCCGATGCTATGTCTAAAAAACCCAGGATGGGGGATATCTACAAGAATTATGTGGAACGATGTTTTAAGGCTGGGGCGATGGATTTTGATGATCTTTTATTGAAAACCAATGAACTGCTCAATCGATTTCCGGCAGTACTCCAAAAATATCAGAACCGGTTCAGGTACATTCTTGTAGATGAGTATCAGGATACCAATCACTCTCAATATTTAATTGTAAAAGCCCTTTCAGATAAGTTTCAGAACATATGTGTAGTTGGGGATGATGCACAAAGTATTTACGCTTTCCGGGGAGCGAACATCAATAATATTCTAAATTTTCAGAAAGATTACGAGAATGTGCAAATGTACCGGCTCGAGCAGAATTACCGGTCTACTAAAAATATAGTGAATGCAGCAAATTCGATAATTGACAAAAATAAAACGAAACTTGAAAAGGTAGTATGGACGGCTAACGAAGACGGGCCAAAAATTGTAGTAAACCGTTTGTTGACAGATGGGGAGGAAGGAAGGTTTGTAGCCAGTTCCATTTTTGAAAATAAAATGCAAAATCAGCTGGATAATAAGGATTTTGCCATTCTCTACAGAACCAATGCTCAAAGTAGGGCAATGGAAGATGCTTTGAGAAAAAGAGATATTCCATACAGGATCTATGGGGGATTATCTTTTTACCAGAGAAAGGAAATTAAAGATGTACTTTCTTACCTGCGGTTGCTGGTAAATCCCAATGATGAAGAAGCCTTAAAAAGAGTGATCAACTATCCTGCAAGGGGAATAGGACAAACAACTATAGATCGCCTTACCATTGCTGCAAATCAATATGGGAAATCTATTTACGAGGTAATAGACAATCTTGACCATCTTGATCTAAAAATCAATTCTGCCACCAAAAATAAGCTTCAGAATTTCGTGAACATGATCAAAAGTTTCACAATTCTTAATCAAAATGCCGATGCTTTTACCGTTGCAGATACAGTAGCTAAAAAAACCGGGCTTATTCAGGAATTAAAAAAAGACGGTACGCCTGAAGGGATTGCAAGAATTGAAAATATTGAGGAGCTGTTAAACGGTATAAGAGATTTTGTGGAAGGGCAAAGAGAACTGGCAGATGCAACGGGATCTCTTACAGAATTTCTTGAAGATGTAGCGCTAGCGACCGATATGGATAAGGATACGGGCGATGATGACAGGGTAGCTTTAATGACGATACATTTGGCAAAAGGCCTGGAATTTCCCTATGTGTATATTGTTGGTATGGAAGAAGACCTCTTCCCCTCGGCAATGAGCATGAGCACCAGGACAGAACTTGAGGAAGAACGAAGATTATTTTATGTTGCCCTCACCCGGGCAGAGAGGCAGGCATATCTTACCTATACTCAATCGAGATACCGTTGGGGAAAATTGGTGGATGCAGAACCCAGTAGATTTATAGAGGAAATTGAAATGCAATTCCTCGACTATATGGTTCCCCAGGATGATTATAAATACAAGCCTCTAATAGATACCGATATTTTTGGGGACGTGGTGGATAAAAGCAAATTCCGCCAGCAAAAACCTGTTTCGGGATCACCACCACCCGCACATAAGCCAAGTGAAGAACAATTAAGGAAGCTTAGAAAATTAAGGCCCGCTACTACACCTGTAAATAATATGGCTCCTACCGAGACTGTAAAACTGGAAGAAGGTAATGAAGTAGAGCATATTAGGTTTGGAAAAGGCAAAGTACTTAAAATTGAAGGGGTAGGGCAGGATAAAAAAGCGGAAATTGATTTCCAGAATGGAGGCATCAAAAAGCTCCTGTTGAGATTTGCAAAACTGAAACTTTTGTCGTGAAATTAACTTTTGGACAAGCGTTAAAGTATTGTTAGCCAGCACCTCATTATTTGAAGGTTTTATTAACTTCAAATGAAAAGATGATACGCGAAGGAAGTAAGGTGCAATGGAAGTGGGGTAAAGGAATAGCTACAGGTGAAGTAAAAGATACTTTCGACCGTAGGATTACCCACACGATTAAGGGTGCAAAAATTACCCGAATTGGGAAACCAGAAAACAAAGCTCTTTTTATTCAGCAGGAAAACGGAAATGAAGTTTTGAAACTGGAAAGTGAAGTAGAGCACCTGGACCAGTAATTGGAATTAAAATTTGAATTGGATTATTTTCTCTAAAATACCTTCAGGATAAAAACCCCCAATATTTTTTGTAATTTCAGAAATATTAAATTTTAAATTATGGCCGAATTAATTAGGATCTACGAAGAAAACCCCAACCCGAAAGATATAAAGAAAGTTGTTGATGTGCTGCGAAATGGAGGACTTGTAATTTATCCCACAGATACTGTTTACGGTTTGGGTTGTGATATTACTCATACTGCAGCTTTAGAAAGAATAGCACAAATAAAGGGAGTAAAGCTGGAGAAAGCTAATTTCAGTTTTATTTGCGAGGATTTAAGTAATCTATCAGATTACGTGAAGCAAATAGACACCCACACTTTTAAAATTTTAAAAAGATGTTTACCCGGTCCCTACACTTTCATCCTTCCTGGGAATAGTAATCTTCCAAGTGTATTTAAAAAGAAAAAAACAGTGGGAATAAGAGTTCCTCAAAATTCCATTTGCCAGGCACTGGTTCGTGAATTAGGAAATCCAATTGTTTCTACTTCTATAAGAGATGAGGATGAGGTAATTGAATATACAACAGATCCTGAACTTATTCTTGAGAAATGGGATAAGCTGGTTGATATTGTGGTTGATGGTGGGTATGGTGATAATACTCCTTCTACGGTCATTGATCTTACCACCAGTTCTCCTGAAGTGATACGGCAGGGAAAAGGAAGCCTTGAAATCATGTAAGATTTCATTTAATTGTTACCATAAAAAAAGCCCCGCATTGCGGGGCTTGTGTTTTTAGAATAAGATGCTTATTTAGCTGTCTTCATTCCTTCTTCGATCAGGTTATAGAACTGATCAATTTTAGGAAGAATAACGATTCTTGTTCTTCTGTTCTTGGCACGACCTTCCGGAGTGTCATTAGTTGCTACTGGTACATAGTAACTTCTTCCTGCAGCGGTCATTCTTTCTGGTGGAACACCAAAGTCATTTTGAAGAGTTCTTACAACAGAAGTTGCACGCTTAACACTTAAGTCCCAGTTATCTTCGATAACACCAGTGCTTATAGCTTTATCATCAGTATGTCCTTCTACCATAAATTCGATATCTGGTCTGTTTTTAACTACTGTAGCAACTTTTTGAAGTACTTCTTTTGCACGGTTGGTAACATTCCAACGTCCGCTTTCGAATAATAATTTATCTGAAATAGAAACGTAAACAACACCTTTTTCAACATTAATGGTAATGTCTTCGTCGCTCATATTTCCAAGAACTCCTTTTAAACTAGTAACTAGTGCTAAAGTAACAGAGTCTTTCTTAGTAAGAGCATCCTGCATACGCTGGATTTTCATGTCTTTCTCTTTAATGCTTTCAAGAGATCGCTCAAGGTTTTCAGCTTCTTTTTTAGATAATGTAGCTAAATCGCCTACGTTATTAAGTAAGGCTGCATTTTGATTGTTAAGAGTTTTGATTTGTGAACCAAGACGCTCTCTTTCGTCTAAACAAGAGTTCAGTTTAACTGTAGCAGTGTTAAGCTGATCACTGGTTTCTTTTTGTTTGGCTTCTAGTTCGGCATATTTCTTTTGCGAAACACAAGAAGAAAGTAAGATTGCCGCTGTCGCCGATAAAAGCATGATTTTCCTCATAATACTTATTATTGTTAATTGTTAGAATTTCTCAAAGTTATCAAATCTAGTGCCAATAACATAGTTTTTCGCCCTAAACCTCATAAATTTGAATATTTTTTTTTACCATTAAAGTAGTAGGTGCAAACAACGGAAATTTTCGAGTAATATGAGGCCATTTTTAATAATTTTTTTCGCTTGCGAAGCAGCAGCAGCAGCCGTTTGTAGAAGTTTAGGTGCGCTCTGAAAACTGCAAAAAAATGATCGAATTCCAGCCTGAATAAAAAGCGAATTGCAGCTATTCCATCGAGTATCATTCGCCCAAGAACGACCCTTAAAACCATGTATGAGGGAACATTCTTTGCCAAGTTGTACAAACTGTTCCTGAAATTGTAAAAAGTTTTTTTGGGGTTCATACTGTTTAAGGTGGCTCCGCCTACATGATAAACTGTGGAGAGTGGTGTGTATTTTATTTTGTATCCATAACTGTTAAGTCTCCAGCACAAATCAATTTCCTCCTGGTGAGCAAAATAATCCTCATCAAAACCACCTACTTCAAAGAAGGCATTTTTTCTTATAGCCATACAGGCACCACTTGCCCAGAATATTTCTACTTCATCATCATACTGGCCATTATCTTCTTCTATAGTATCAAAAATTCTACCTCTGCAATAAGGATAACCGAATTGATCAATAAAACCACCTGCAGCACCGGCATATTCGAAAAATGAAGGATTTTTATAGTCCAAAATTTTTGGTTGTACTGCAGCAACAACAGGATTAGCTTTGAGTAGATCAATTATAGGTTCCAGCCAGTAAGGCGTTACCTGCACGTCGCTGTTCAAGAGAATGAAGATATCTTCTTCCACATGAGCTAAGGCATCATTGTAACCTTTTGCAAATCCACCGTTCACTTCATTTTGAATTACAACTACATCAGGAAAATTCTTTTGTAAATAAGAAACCGAGGAATCTGTTGAAGCATTATCGGCTACATAAACAGTGGCTTCCGGAGAAAATTTTACCACATCGGGAAGAAACTGTTTTAAAAGTTTGATCCCGTTCCAGTTTAAAATAACTACTCCTATGGTCATTCAGGTAATTTTACAAAAACCAAAAGTAATCAGAATATCGTTAATAAAGCAGCTGTGGAATCAGGCGGTTTTATAATGTGGTAATCCCTTAAGAAACTGGTATTTTTCCTTTTCATAATCCATTAGGCAGAAGAAATGTTCCATGCCATTTGTGATCATAAGAAAGTTTGCTTTTAGTTTCATATTGTATTGAGCAATCTGGTCAAAGGTTTTTTGTGTAATACCTATAGATGGAGCTTTGCATTCTACAATAATATCAATTTCTCCCTGGGAATTAAATACAACGATGTCATATCTCTTAACCATTTCTCCTAACCTCAGTTGTTTTTCAACATTTATAAGGCTTTTTGGGTAATTAAGATCCTGAATAAGGTATTGTACTGTGTTAACTCTTACCCATTCTTCCGGAGTTAAAAGAATAAACTTTTTCCTGATTTCATCAAAAACTGCTATTTTATTTTCGCTATTTTTGAATCGGAATGAATAGGAGGGGAAATTTAGTTTCTGCATAAATTCAAATTAACAAATTAATGCAGGATTAAAGAAAACATCTTAAGCAAAAAAAAGAAGAAGGTTTGAGAAAGAGCCTTAGAAGCTGAAAATTATTAATGGAAGAAGCGTTACAAATCGTCAGGGCTATAAAAAACGGGGAAGTGAAACCCGTTTATTTTTTAATGGGAGAAGAGCCTTACTACATTGATAAAATTTCCGATTATATAGAGGATAACCTTCTTTCTGAAGATGAAAAGGGTTTTAATCAAATGGTCTTTTATGGCAGGGATACTTCGGTAGAAGAAATTGTTAGCAATGCCAAGAGGTATCCAATGATGGCCGAAAGACAGGTAATCATTGTAAAGGAAGCTCAGGATCTTTCCCGAACGATCGAAAAACTGGAAACTTATGCTGAGAACCCTCAGCCTACTACCACTTTGGTTTTATGCTACAAATATAAAAAACTGGATAAGCGCAAGAAAATCTATAAGGCCATTGCCAAAAATGGGGTACTGTTTGAAGGAAAGAGACTGTATGAAAATCAGGTTGCAGACTGGATCCAAAGAACCTTAAAATCCAGGGACTACCAAATTTCTCCAAAGGCAGCACCAATGCTGGTGGAATGCCTGG
>CAZXEY010000150.1:0-7003 GCA_964639695.1 uncultured Antarcticibacterium sp.
ATTTCACCAAAAATCTCTACCGGCAATACCGAAAGCACCTGGGAGTATTTCGTTATACCCTTCTTATAGAAGCCCAAAAACTGATATGTCCTCAAAGGGTAAAAAAGCTGATGGGATTCAATCAGATTTTGGTTTTAAAGCCCGTGCTTGGAGTGTACAAAATTAGCAGAGGGCTAAAAGCCGGCAGGTTTCTCAGAAGTCTTATCTTACCTGCCCATTATAAAAAGGAAATTGCTGAACTTGACCTGGTATAAAATCCGGGAGTAGCAGATTTTTAGTAATAACAAAGACAAGATATGACCTTTACCTTTCAAAGAAGGTATTTTACTACAGCCATCATTCTCTTCCTTGTTGAAGTTTTTATCGCACTATATATCACGGATTCATGGATAAGATTTTATGGCGGCGATTTTTTAGTCGTGCTTTTTCTCTACTCCCTGGTGAAAAGTTTTCTAGAAATACCTGTCAAAAATGCCATTTTTGGAGTGCTTCTTTTCTCCTGGTTTGTTGAGGGATTGCAAGCTGTTAAGGCTCTAAAACTGCTCGGGTTAGAGGAGGATACATTATTGAGAATCATTCTGGGAAGTACTTTTGAATGGCTGGACATGTTAATTTATACCCTTGCTGCCATGAGCATATATTTTGTAGAAGGGGTAATACAGTCTTACACTAAAATTAATCTACAAATTTAAAATTGGGCTCAGGATTTTAAAGATCTTATGCTGATGCTTTGATGATCATATTTTGCATGCTATAAGCTCCGTGAATTATGAAAAAGTTGGGATTTTTTCTTTGCGGCTTTTTTTATCTTGAATACCAGTCTAACCGTTTTATTTGCCAGTAGAATATGCAACACGCCATTTGTTATGTAAGTACCGCCACCCGAGAATTTAGTAACAGCGAAATAAAAGATCTTTTTCAGAAATGGAAGAAGAAAAATAAAGAAGAACAAATTCAGGGAATCCTGTTATATTCAGAAGGGCATTTTTTTCAGGTTTTGGAAGGGGAGAGGACGGCTGTACTGGCCCTGTTCAGTAAGGTTAATAAGGATGCCAGGCATAGTGGGATAATTCAGTTGCTGGGAAAGGATATTCAAAAAGGCTCTTTAGACGGCTACATTACCGAGCATATTACTGCCGGCCATTTTTCCAGACCCCATCTTATAGAAAGCTACTGTGAATCTGTCAAAGGAATGGACAGCAGGACACAGCAGCAAATAAAATCTGTTCTTGATTCTTTTCTCAATACCCAGGTGCTGTAAACCTGATCTGAGATTTAAGTTAAGCCCTTAATAAAAAACCCCTCACCAAAATGGTGAGAGGTTCTTTTTTCTACAATTGCAAATTTATGGTTTTACCTCCTGTAATTCTACTTCCTCGCCTTTTTTATCAATAAGTTTTACCTCATCAAAGCCCATTTCCTGGAATTGTTCAAACTGGGTAGCAGCATCTCCAACCACCAGGTAAGCCATTTTTGATTCATCAAGATATTTCTGAGCCAGTTCCCTGTGTTGCTCAAGTGTCATATTGCGAATTATTTTTTCTTCCTCTTCAATATAATCCACAGGAAGATCGTACGCGCTCATTTCCTGAAGCATTCCTAAAAGTGATCCCTGGGTTTCGAACCTGCGGGCATTAGATTTTATTAGCGCATTCTTCGTAAATTCCAGGTCTTCTGGAGTAATGCCTTCCCGGTACTTAGCAATCTCATCTCTAAAGATTCCCACAGATTCTCCCGTTGTATTGGTGCGTACGCTTGAAGACGCGGTAAAGGTACCGGGAATCTTGGATCCGCTAAAGCCGGAACGGGCTCCATAGGTATATCCTTTTTCTTCCCTTAGAATAAGATTTACGTTTCCCGAAAAAGAACCACCGAGTTTATAGTTCATTACTTCGGCCGGGAAAAAGTCCTTACTGGTGCGGGGAAGGGCAATATACCCGATATTAATGACCGATTGCTTGGCCCCGGGCACATCTACAAAGAATAATGAAGCTTTATCCCGGTTGGTCACTACCTCATATTCCGGAATGTTTACTTCTTTGGATTTCCAGTTCTGCTCCAGACCCTTTAATGCAGACAATGCCTGAGATTTAGTAACATCACCTACAACGTGGAATCTACTTACGCTCGGAGAGAAATAATTATTGTAGTAAGTTTTAAGATCGTCCATAGTAATTTTCTGAACAGATTCTTCTGTTCCCGAAGTTGGGTATGCAAAGGGATGATTTTCTCCGTATAGCAGCTTATTGTAGACCTGATTTGCAATCACATTTGGATTTGCCTCATTTCTTTTAATACCATTAATAGTACTTGTTTTAATTCTGGCTAACTCTTCCTCGTCCCATCTTGGTTGCAACAGGATCTCCTGGACCAGGTCCATAGTTTGCTGGAAGTTGCGCTTCAGGGTGTTTCCCCGAATTACTATAGATTCATTTGTGGTGTACATGTTTATGTTAGCTCCTAACATATCAATGGCTTCTTCTAATTCGGCCGGAGTTTTATTGGCAGTACCCTCCATAAGGATATCACTCATAAGATTAGCTACGCCATTTTTATTGAGATCATCAAGCAGATGTCCTCCCTCTATTACCAGGCTAAAGTTCACCAGCGGCAATTCTGTTTGCTCAATGCCGTAGACTTCCAGCTGGTTATCCAAATCAACTTTCCATGATGACGGAACATCAAGGGACGGGGTTTCTCCAACTTCAGGTTGTTTGGAACGATCAATTTTTGAAGGTGTCTTTTGTACTTCCTGTGTTGTTTCTGCCACTTCTGTCTGTACATTTTCGGTAATTTCTTCTTCTACCACCTTTGCCTTTTCAGAATTTTCGGTGATTAGCTCCAGTTGCCCTTTAGGTACAAAGCTTGTCATTACATAAGGTTTATCTTTTATGTACTTGTTATAAACCCGCATCACATCTTCTTTAGTGACTTTTTTAATATTTTCTATATCCTTTTCAATATAACCCGGGTCATCTGTAAAGACATCGTAGCGGGCTAACTGGAAAGATTTCCCTAAGACACTGCTTATTCCATTGTAGAAATCGGTTTCCAGACCAGCCTTGATACGCTCAATATCCTTTTCTGAAACTCCTTTTTCTTCAAATCGGCTGAAGGCTTCATTGATGCCCGATTCCACTTCGTCAAGATCTACGCCGGCATTCGCGGTAACTAAAATCCTGAATTTTCCTGCGATTTGAGCGGCACTATTAAAAGCCATGGGCTGAGATGCCACTTCTTTTTCCTTTACAAGCACCTCATAAAGGGGAGCTTCTTTCCCGTCATAAAGGATCTTTCCAAGGAAATCGAGAGCATAGGCATCTGCAGTATATTGTTCTACGGCCGGCCAAACCATATTTAATTGTGGAGCAGTGGCGAAATTATCTTCATGGTAAAGCCTCTTTGTTTGCTGAAGCTGCACATTTTGGACTTCAAGAGGCTTCACCTCCTGGCGCCTTTTGATCTCTCCGAAATATTTCTCCACCAGCTGCTTGGCTTCCTCTTTTTCAAAATCTCCCGCAATGACCAGGGTTGCATTATTTGGTCCGTAATATTTGTCATAGAATTCTTTTACGTCTTCGACAGTGGCGCTTTGTAGATCTTCAAGTTCTCCAATCACCTGCCAGCTATAAGGATGCCCGTCAGGAAAAAGATTCTTGTCTATTACCCAACTGGTGTGACCATAGGGATTATTATCTACCCTCTGGCGTTTTTCATTTTGAACAACTTCCTGTTGATTGGCAAAGGCAGATTCCGTTACGGTATTTATAAAATATCCCATGCGGTCTGATTCCAGCCACATTACCATCTCCAGGGCATTTTTTGGAACCACTTCATAATAAATAGTCCCATCCTGCCAGGTACCTCCGTTAAGAGTTCCCCCAACATCCTGAATTTTTTTAAAGAACTGATCCTGCGGAACATTCTCGGATTCCTGGAATAACATATGTTCAAAAAGGTGAGCAAAGCCGGTGCGGCCTTTCTTTTCTCGATTAGAACCCACCCCGTATTGAATGGCTACAGAAACAATAGGATCAGATTTATCCTGGTGCAGTACAACGTTGAGCCCATTTTCAAGTTCATACTTTTCATAATCAATTGAAAATCCCTGGTCCTGGACGATCTCAGATTCGTTACCTCTGAGCTTTTCACAAGAGACATAGGTAGTCATTATCAGTGGCATAAGAAAAGCCACAGTGAGAAACCTTAAATTTTTCATACTTAATCCTTTTTAGGTAATTGATTGCTAAATATATAAATATAGATCAAGTGATAAGTAGTATTTTTATCCGTAATGTTACAATTGTAATGAAATTGCATTAGCAATGGGATGTCAATTGATCTCTCTATTTATAATCTTTAATAAGATTTAACCATTCCATACTTTTTAAGGAACCAATCAAAACAGGATCTATCTTATCCAGGAGGGGTGAATCCAGTGGGAAACTGTAACTGTAATAATCCTTTTTTAATGACTTTTCCAGTACTACCAATTCATCTTTTAACTGTTTCTCTTCAATGAGGTAATTTAATATTGGTTTATCATAGACCAAAGTGGAAGCTTCATCCTGAAGCAAAGCCTCAATACCTTCTGCTACATTCACTACTTTTTTTGAAGATATCTGGTATTGATCCAGAAGTTCCTGGGCGCTTGAACTTTTTACGGTAATTACATCAAATCTATCAAGATCCTGGATGGAGTTGATCTCATCCTGCATATTCCGGACCGTAAGGGATGAAGCAATTCCGGCAGTAAGCGTAGAGATCATAATTATGGCCATGAACATCCAGATGAGACCTATAAACCGGCCTCCAAAAGTGCGTGGAGCTTTATCACCGTAGCCTACAGTAGTCATGGTCACGGCACTCCACCAGAAACCCTGAACAATACCGTGCCCCCCGCCACCAAACTCCTCCGGATTTTTTTTCCGTTCAAAGATCCACACCAGGAAACCGAAAATAAAAATTATCCCAACAAGAATTAAAATGGCTGATAAAAAATTCCAGCTGAAAATGTTTGAAAGGTATGACCAAAAAGCAGATCCACTTTTTCGGGCTATCCCGGTATAGGAAATAAAGTAAGGTTGGGAAAAATCCATTCGCTCCATTCTTTGATCGGTTACTGTTATTGGATTGATGCTAAAATCCACCTCACCATGTTCCACTGCCAGTAAGAGTTCTTCAAGACTATTAAAGTAGCGGTATTCATAATCTGAATTTAATCTTCGATTCACCAGGTGCCAGGATTCAATACTTAAACCGGAATATGTATCATCTTCAGATATGACAAAGGGTGGAGCTTCAGTCAGGCCTATGACGAGAGGTTTATTTTTCTGTAATAGGGTGTCTTCCTGGGCGGTAAGAGGATGGAAACAAAAGAAAATTAAGGTATATAAAAGAATTCGTATCATTTAATGCATTTATTTAAAAAGCAATGTAAAAATTTCTAGGGAAAATGAGCAATCATGGGGAGAAAGGCAAGTCTTTCTCAGAGGACATATCGTTTTTTGTAAGTATTTTCTTTAATATCTGATTATCACTTCATAAAGATTGATTTATTTTCTATTTTTGAGGGTTAGAGAAGTAAGTTTATTGAATATTACTTCCTTATAGATTCTTATGTTGCTCCAAATTATAAGAAATGTTGTTGGCCATGGGTAAAAGTTATAAATACTGGATTCTGATATTCGCTATTGCAGGCTTTACCTACGCCGTCCATAGCCAGACGCCGGTTCAGGGGCCTCCCGAACCCAGAACCGCGGCGAACCAGACCAGCGGGAACGGGAGGGGTCCCTGCGGGGAATTACCCGAGGGGGGAAGCGGAGGGGGCCCAAGTATTCCTCCTCCTGTAGGTTTATGTCTACCCATTAATGATTATCTCCTGCCCTTGCTAATTAGCGGAATTATGCTTGGCGGATTTATGGTACAAAGGCTCGGCAAACCTGTGGAAGAATAGAACTTAACTCTTCTTTATAATCGCCTAAATACGTTAAAATATCGATAAAATGCATTTTTTCACTTGCATATTCATTTTTACGTTCTAATTTTCCCACATGGGAAAAGAAGTCCGGTATTGTATTCTATTGGCTGCTTTATTGGGTAATTTATGTTTGGGCTTTTCCCAGGACTTCTCCTCTCCGCCCCCCGAACCTATGATGACTACAGAGGATACTACATCAGATTGTGGAAGCGGTGATGGTGGAGATGGCGGTGGTATTCCTCCTCCTGTAGGGCTATGCCTGCCAATAAATGATTATTTATTGCCTTTGCTGATATCCGGTGTAGCACTGGGTGCAGCATCCCTGTCCCAAATCAACAGGAAAGCTGATCTTATTGATCTGCGGTTGAGAAAGGAAAGAAGCTAGCCGGTCTTAAGGCGCATGGCTCTCTCCCGTAAAACGCTGAACCGGGATCAGGAGTTTTGCTCCATTAGTCTCTTCACGTACTTTCCTATGACATCAAATTCAAGGTTCACAGTCATTCCTTCCTTCAGGTCCTTAAAGGTGGTATTTTCGTAGGTGTAGGGAATTATGGCAACACTAAAGGAGTCTTTGCCTGAGTTCACAACCGTTAAACTCACGCCATTTACCGTAATGGATCCTTTTTCTATGGTAATATTTTCTTTTCCGGGATCGTATTTAAAATTGAATTCCCAGCTGCCGTTTTTTTCAGTCACTCCGGTGCAAACCGCTGTCTGGTCCACATGGCCCTGAACTATATGTCCGTCGAGCCTGGCGCCAAGTTGCATTCCCCGCTCCAGGTTCAGCTTGTCACCCTCTTTTAATTTACCGAGGTTGGTCTTGTACAGGGTTTCCTCAATGGCAGTCACCTTATATTCAGAATTCCTTATGTCCACCACTGTTAAACAGACTCCATTATGTGCTACACTCTGATCAATTTTAAGTTCAGGAGTCATGCCTGCCTTGATGGTCATATGCAAATTTCCATCTCTTTTTTCGAGTGCCTTTACCACTCCCAGTTCTTCTATGATGCCTGTAAACAT
>CAZXEY010000151.1:0-6980 GCA_964639695.1 uncultured Antarcticibacterium sp.
AGTAAAGTCTAAAGAGGAGTTTTTAGCAGAATAATCAGCGTAACGTCTAAAAATAAAATGAGCCACAGAAATAGATCTTTGTGGCTCATTTTATTTTATATGTAACAGAATTTAGATTCTTTCAGTTCGAAGTTTATCTTCCTCTTCGTTAATTCGTTTGAAAGAATTAGTAAGCATAATAAAAAAGATTGCAGAAGCGGTGGAAGATATTACCAGTTTAGAAACATCGCCTAAAATTGCTCCTTCAATAATAGAAGGGAACACATAATCAACAGCTAATTTTAATCCGCGTAAAACAATAGAAAAAACTAATAAATAAGCTATTAATCTTACTCCCGATAAGAAGGATAAATACAGGAACCTCTTGAGAAAATCCTTATTCCCGGCAGACCTGTTGATTTCAAAGGCTTTTAATATTCCCCAAATACTAATACCAAGGCTAATGAAAACACCGGCAAATGCAATTTTTTCATTACCTGTTGAAGATTCAGAGAAAAGGGAAATTAGGGTAATTGCAGACAGGAAGATTACTAAAAAGAAGTAACCCATTTTTTCCGGAAGTCCATTATTAATTAATTTCTTTTCCAGTTTTTTCGTGTTATACCACATCTAATAAAACATTTTTAAGTTCATATTCTCCCGGCCTGCCAGCATATATAACGCTTTTAATCGGCCGAAATTATTTAGGGCATTCTTAAATGATTCACAAAAAATGAAGCATTTTATAAGTAGGTGATGTAAATCTATTCTTTTTTTTGACACGGCAAAATTTTTTTTAAACCTATTTTAAGAAGTTGATGTACAGGAGATAACAAAATGCTGAAGTTGCTAAAGCTGCAAAACCATAGAAAAATGGGGATAATAACAACCGGATTTTAAAGTAAGTAAGAATTTACCACTGTTAATAATACATTAAAGAATTTTACTAAATTGCCTTAGCCAAAACACCACGTTTTGCTCTAAAAGCCTTTTTTAATAAATCAAATTCCATACCTTAGGATTTGACACATTTTCCTGATCATTGTGAAGACCTCGCTAGAAAAACTGCTGCATATCCCAAGCTCAAGATCCATATTAAAGTATCTGGTATTTAATTAGTAAAATTCAGATCGTCTTAAGGTAAAATTAAAAACCGAGCACAAAAATGAAGTCTTACTGCCGGCATTGGGTTAATAATAATAGCAAAAAATTCTGTTGAAGAAGGACAGGTAATAACTTAAATATCAGAAAAATTAGAGACGTCTTTTTTACTATTTTCGCTCAATGAGAAACCCCCTGTTACTATTAGTCTTTTATTTACTGCTGTTGATACCTCTTTTTTCCTGTAATAGTAAAAAAGAGAAACCGGCGTTTCATCAAGGTTTTTCTTCTCCAAAAGCTTTGGAATATTTTGAGAAATCTAAGGAGATAAAAGATCCCAGGGAAAAATTATCTGTTCTTAATCTCGCATTAGCTGAAATAGAAGATAAAAAAGATACTCTCCTTCCTTTATTGCTTGATTTTAAGATCTATTATCACAATGCCCTAAAGGAGTACGACAGCTCTCTTTATTTTGCCGACAGCCTGGTTCAAACCGCTATTTTTCAAAAAGATACGGCAGATCTTGCCAATGCTTATTATAGAAAAGCCAGAATCCACCACTACAAACAAAATTTGGAAGAGGTGTATAATTTTAGTTTCGAATCCCGGAAATACTATCTCGCCATTAATGATAGCATTGCTGCAGGTAAACGATCTCTGGAAATGGCCCTGGCCCAAAATAGATCGGGTGATTTTACAGGTGGTCAGGAAACTGCCACCCAGGCTCTAAAGTATCTTGAGAAGAGTGACGACTCAATGTACAGGAGTAGCGTTTACAATGCGATTGGTTTGGCATACAGGGATCAGCAATTAAATGAAGATGCCGCAGTGGAATTTAAAAATGCGCTTAGATTTTCTACCTCCAAAAAAGATAGTTTAAGTATGCTTAACAACCTTGCGCTGGTTTTACGGGATAAAAAAGAGTATGAGGAGGCTTTTGGTATTTGGAATAAGTTAATTGCAGAATCTGAGTCAGATGCGCAAAAAGCACGGTACTTAGATAATCTTGCTTATGCACAATGGCTACAGGATTCAACCCGCAATATTGAAAAGGAACTTCAAATTGCATTGAACAGTAGGGTAGAAGCCGGCGATAAAGAAGGATTGCTGGCAAGTTATGATCATCTTGCAGAATACTACAGAAGCAAAGATGTAGCACAGTCTAAATTTTATGCTGAAAAATTATTGGAAGTAGCCAGGGATTTAGGTAATCCTGGTTCAGAAATTAGTGCTTATCGACAATTGATTCCGGTTTCACCATTATCAGAAACCCGGCAGTATACAAATAGGTTAATGTTTTTGAGCGATAGCATCCAAACCTTGAACTTAAGAGCGAAAAATGCTTTTGCTAAAATAAGATATGATGAAGAAAGGAAGCAGCAGGAAATTAGTAACCTGGAAGCTAAAAATGCAGTGCAGGAACTGGAAGCGCAAAGACTTCGAAATCAGCGTCTTATAGGTATTTTAATTGGGCTCCTTATTCTTTCCGGCTTTCTGTTTATTTTTTATATTATGAAGCAGCGTCATAAGCGGGAAAAGATCCAGGAGGTATATAAAACAGAGGGAAGAATATCTAAAAGGATCCACGATGAACTGGCGAATGACATCTTTAACGTGATGAGTATTTTAGAGCCGGTTGCGCCAGAGCCAATAATTGATAAACTAGAGAATATATACCTAAGGACCCGGAACATTTCCAGGGAGAACAGTGATATTGAAACAGGCGAACACTTTGTGGGCGACCTGCTGTTTAATCTTTCAAATATTACCCCTGAGAATTCGAAGTTTATTGTACGGGGAGAAAGCGATGTGCAATGGGTAAAATTCAGTAAAGAAAAAAAAATTGTTATTTACCGGGTACTGCAGGAGTTACTTGTGAATATGAAAAAGCATAGTAAAGCTACGCTCGTTGCCATTGTTTTTGCTGAAAACAATAAATTTTTGGAAATCAATTATACCGATAATGGCTGCGGAATTGATCCTGAACATTTAAGGAAAAGCGGCGGATTACGAAATGTTGAAAACAGGATCTTCTCAATTAACGGAAAAATCACTTTTGAAACTGAACCAGGAAAAGGATTTAAAGCTGAAATAATTATTCCTGTTTGAGCAGTTTCTTTTTAGCCGAAAGATATCTGAATTCTTTATAAAGCAGCTTCATCGTCTTTATTATTACTTTTACTTTTTAGTTTTAAATAATATCCTCTAATAATTAATTTAGAAAATAACAATTATTTATTTTACCCCTGAGACATAAAAAAGTCGCTCCTTAATTTTACGGGTCTTCGCTCCTAAAAATAAGGTTAAGTCTTTTGTTTAATGACTTTAAATAAATTAGAATTTCTGAATACGGTATTAAAAATTGAAATTTTTCTAAGTGTTATAGCAGCTAAATTTTTGTTTATAGTTCAGGGCTAAATGACAAATAAAGACTGATTTAAATGGGGAAATTTTTAAAAATCTTTTTAGAAGAAAATATAGACCAGCCTCACTTAAATCGTGCATTTATTAATGAGAGACCAACAGAAACTTAATAATAAAGTTTTAGAATATTTCAAACAACGGATGGATCAAGGTTTGGCGGATATTCCTTTTATTCATTCAGAACTAAAAAGAGCCGTTTCTATAGAAGATTTTCAACTTGCAGAAGCCATTAAACAGGCTTTATTAGTTTTAGGCAATAAAGAAGAAAAAGAAGTTTAAACACCTATTTTTATGCAAATTGTATGCAAATAAAAAAGGCTTCAAACCTTAACAGCTTGAAACCTCTTTAAAATTGCGTGATCGCGTCAGGATTCGAACCTGAGACCGCCTGCTTAGAAGGCAGGTGCTCTATCCAGCTGAGCTACGCGACCCAATTCGCGGTGCAAATATAACCCACTTTCCTTTTTAAACAAGGATTTTTTTTATCAAATGTGTAAAAAATAGACCTTTCCTGCTAATCTCTTAGAAGTCAGGCATAATAATTTGTAATAAATCCCACATATTAGATAAAAGTTTTGCTCAGGTTACTTTATAATAGGAATTTTAAATTTTGAATCCTTAGGAAAAAAAGTAGGTTTTTAAGAATTAACTTGAAATAATCCTACTTTTATTTAATCACGTGGTCATAAACTTGTTTCGATACCAACGATAGCATTTTAGTTCCTTCTTCCATATCTCCCATATTTTTAGAAAGTAACACCAGCACAAATTTTTTACCATCAGGTAAAATAACCAATGCAGAATCGTGGTGTACTCCATCGATCCATCCAGTCTTATTGGCTATTTTAAGATCTTGAGGCAGCAGGGCCGGAATAACATCCCTAAAACTCTGTCTATATAGAATGTCCAACATTTTCCTACTGCTTTCAGTATCCACAGCCTGCATTTTACCTAGTTGTTCAAATATTAACATAAGATCATAAGCAGTTGTAGTATTATTTAATCCCTGATCATAGGCCTTCATATCCTCGACACCCCGCAATACATTAATATTTTTGGCTCCCATTTCCCGAAGCGTGTTATTCACATTTTTCGCTCCAACCAGTTCTATTACAATATTGGTAGCTAAGTTGCTACTGTTGATTATCATATCTTCAACAAGATCTATAATGCTTCTTTTTTCTCCAATATAGTCGTATAGTTTCTCCCCACTATCCCGGTTTAAATCCATGCTGTACAAACTTCCATCGCTTATGCTCTTAAATTCATTGTTAATCACAAGTGAATCTGTTAATTTAAATCTTCCTTCCTTAGTTTGTTTAAACACCTCAAACATAACCGGAGTTTTCATTGTGCTTGCTGCATGGAAATTACTATGCTCATTAATGAACAGCTCATTTTTTTCATTATTAAGTTCTTTAAAAGCTAGTGCGAAATCTCCTTTTGTGGTCTGGAAAAGTGAATCCACAACGAATTGAAGTTTTTCCAGTTCCTGAGATTGTACGGGATAAATAAAAAAGAACTGTAAAAAGAAGCACCAAATAAATTTTTTCATTTTATAGATAATATTGAAACCTAATTTACTTAATAAAATTTTACAATTTTGAGTATTAAGAATTGTTGCTCGAAAGAATTTTTCTTTTTCTGCCTTTTATCGCCATCGTAGAGGCTTAAATATTCTCCTTATGTTTATAAATGGAATTAGTTACTATTTCTATTCCCGAGGAAGTTCCAATTCTTGATGCCCCGGCCTGTAACATTTTTAAAGCGGTTTTAGCATCCTTAATACCTCCTGATGCTTTAATTTGAAGTTTATCGCCCACTTCGTCTTTCATCAGTTTTATATCCTCTAATGTTGCTCCTCCGGGACCAAATCCTGTAGATGTTTTGACAAAGTCTGCACCTGCATTCATAGCTGCTCTACAGGCAATTCTTTTTTCATTTTCAGTGAAATAGCCGGTTTCAATAATAACTTTTAGAATTCTGCTTCCAATTCCTTTTTTAACTGCAGCTATTTCTTTTTCTACAATTATGTTTTTTCCGGATTTAAGAAGTCCTATGTTGATCACCATATCAATTTCATCGGCCCCTTTAGAATCACATTCCGTGGCTTCAAAAACTTTTACTTCTGTAGATGAAGCTCCAAGTGGAAATCCTACTACAGCTGCAATTTTAATATCTGTATCCTGCAACATTCCTTTTGCCAGCTCTACAAAGCTACCGTTAACGCAAACTGCGTAAAAGTTATGCTGAACCGCTTCTTTACATAACCGAACAATATCTGGTACGGTCGCGGTAGGTTTTAATAAGGTGTGATCGATTACCTGATTTAGCTGCATTTGTTTTTTTAATTTTACTTCAATCTTATAGGGCAGTTAAATTAGATAAAATCAAAAAATCTATCGGCCTTTATAATTGGTAAAATAGTAGTTCGCAGCTGCGAGCCCAAGGAAGGCTAAGTGAAAAATTAGTGATTTCTTGTTTTTTCGAATTGGTTTTGCCAGGGTTAGGGCCGAAGTACTCAGCAGAAAAAACAGATCGGCCTTTTTGTGATCTTTAAAAGAGATCATATTTGTTAATCCTACAGGAGTATCTGTTAAACTATTCACCAATAAAACTTTCGCTCCCATTACCTGGTAAAGGTTTGTGGTCTTTTTATTAAGTTTAAGCACTTTTGGACCCAGGAATTGAATGGCAGAAAAGCCATAATCTATAATCCCATGCTGTTCTGGCGTTATTTGTCTTCTCATTAGTTTAGTTTTAGTTCAACAATGCTTTCAAATTAGAAATAATAATTTGGAACAAGTCGTAAAGCCGCCCCAAAACTTTGGCTACAAATGCTAAATATTAACTAAAGGAAAGTCTTGTTGGGCTAATTGCCTGGATTTTATATTGAAACTAAAAAAAAAAACGGAGCTGTTGAGCCCCGGTATTTTGTTGTGCTGTTATTTATTTTACAGTTCGCCTACGGTAAATGATATTTTAGCATTTACTCCGTAAGAAACTATTTTATTATCTGTAACATTAGCGGTCATCTCCTTAATGTAAACAGACTTAATATTTTTTACACTCTTTGCGGCTTCATCTACTGCATTTTGAGCTGCGTGATCAAAACTTTTGTCGGATGATGCAATTACTTCTATAACTTTTACAATACTCATAATTTTATCTTTTAAATTAGTTCTACATTCAGTTGTGTCTTTAAACTACTCAATAATGTTTATCTATTCAAATGATTAACATAAGATTATCAGCCGAATTCTAATATTTTAATTGAAATTATTTATTTCTATAAGTTTCTGATAAGAAAGCTTTTAAAATTTAAGGAGTTTAAAAGGATTAAAATGTTTGAAAAAGGTTTGCATTGTATAGAGGTAAAAGTTACATTTGCAACCGCAAAAATGTTTGCGAAAGTTCTTTTGGAGAGTTGCCAGAGTGGTTAATGGAGCAGTTTGCTAAACTGTCGACGAGCAATT
>CAZXEY010000152.1:0-6522 GCA_964639695.1 uncultured Antarcticibacterium sp.
AAAATTGATGCCTGTCCTATGGAGGGTTTCCAGCCTTTTAGGTACGAAGAATTGCTGGGGCTGAAGGAAAGAAATCTTGAACCGGTTTTAGTATTACCGGTTGGTTACAGGGCAGAGGATGACTTTTTTTCGGAATTAAAAAAAGTACGACGGCCTATTTCAGACGTAATAATTGAAATTTAATTAAAGATCAGTAGTTTACGTAATCAATAATTTCTAAGCCGTAACCTATCATACCCACACGCTTGGTTTGATGCGTATTGGATAAAAGTTTGATTTTGTGAATTTCCAGGTCGTGTAAGATCTGGGCTCCAATACCAAAATCTTTATTATCCATTATAATAGGAGGTGCCTTCATTTCCCCTTCCTTCTGCCGTTGCTTCAATTCGCCAAGACGATTTAATAGATTTAAAGACTGGCTTTCCTGATTTATAAAAACAATAGCACCGCGTCCTTCTTCATTGATTGCCTTGAACATATCATCCAGCTTCTTTTCGGCATTGTTGGTAAGAGTTCCCAGAATATCATTATTAACCAGAGTAGAATTTACACGTACCAAAATTTCATCTGTGCTTTTCCAGAAACCTTTGGTAAGGGCGATATGAACCTGATTATTCGTGGTTTGTTTATAAGCTCTTAATCTGAAGGAACCGAACCTGGTTTGAATATCAAAATCTTCCTTTTTTTCTATTAATGAATCGTGTTGCATTCTATAGGCAACAAGATCTTCAATAGAAACAAGTTTAAGATCAAATTTTTCGGCTACTTCAATTAACTGGGGCAGCCTGGCCATTGTTCCATCCTCGTTCATAATTTCTACAATCACACCGGCAGGTTGAAACCCTGCCAGGCGGGCGAAATCTATAGCAGCCTCTGTATGGCCTGTTCTTCGTAGAACACCTCCTTCTTTGGCCTTCAAAGGAAAAATATGGCCGGGACGGCTAAGGTCAAGGGGGCGGGTGTTAGGATCAATAAGAGATTTAATGGTTTTAGAGCGATCTAATGCAGAAATTCCGGTAGTAACACCGTTACCTTTTAAATCTACAGAAATTGTAAAGGCTGTCTCCATAGGATCGGTATTATTACCAACCATCATCTCCAGCTTTAATTCTTTGCAACGCTCTTCAGTAATAGGAGCACAAATGAGTCCGCGGCCATGAGTAGCCATAAAATTGATCATTTCGGGTGTTACCTTCTCCGCTGCTGCAAGAAAATCCCCTTCGTTTTCCCGGTCTTTATCATCAACAACAATAATTATTTTTCCTGCACGAATATCATCAATGGCTTCTTTAATGGAGTGAAGCTGAATAGTTTTATTGTTTACGGTAATTTCGGGCATAACAAGATTTTCTTAGCGGCAAAGATATTTATTCTATTCCTTTTCCTTCTTCATCCAGCCTAGTTTTTTCAAAAAATTGAGGGTAGGACGAATGAAATTTCCAAAGGCCAGTAAGCCCTGGTCGGTGGTTGCTCTATAAGTAAAGAATATCCCCAGCGGTAACATAATAAGCGTTGACATCCAGGATGCCAGTAAAGGAGAGATAGTTCCTTCCTCTGCGCTATTTTTAGCAAAAATTCCAATAAAGTGATACGTGAGGAACATTAGAATTGCTATTACCATAGGTAATCCCATTCCACCTTTTCGAATAATTGCTCCTAATGGGGCACCTACGAAAAACAACACTATACAGGCGACTCCCAATACATATTTTTCATGCAAAGCAATTTCAAATTTGTTCAGCTGTTTGGTAGTATTTTTGAATTCCTGTTTTTTAACTGATACGTTGGCAATATTGGCATTGATGGTACCCAAAGCTCCATTAACGATTTGAAATGCTGCCTCAGGTTCATAAACCTCCAAAACAGAATTTTCTATTTCAACGATGGTATCTTGTGGGGTGACATTGTTTGCATAAAAAGTAGCTCCCGATCTCCTGTACATAAGATCTGAAAATTGCCTGCGGTCCTGATTATAGGCTGTGGAAAAAGAATCTATACTTTGAGCCAATTCCGAGATCTTAAGCATATTCTGTGAATTCCGGTAATTTTCGTCATCGAGATCCACGTTGTTAAAATTCGAAAGGTCAATATTTATCACATATTCTTCAAAAGAACTTTTAGCAAAGGGTTTGTTGGCTCTTTTAGAAGGATCATTCTGAACAATTTCGTCGTAATAATTTCCATCACGCAGGATCAACGAAAGCACATTAGAATCTGTACTTCCAACCAGTTCTCCTTTATTAGCTTTTATAACGGTAAGGTTTCCCCCGCGGTTGCTCTTTTGGTGAATAATTACATCGTTTAGGAATTGATCGTTTTCTCCGGTCTTTTCTTCAACCTTGATATTAATTTCGCCAACTTCATTAAAAATACCTTCTGAAATTGCCATTGCAGGTTTTAACTGTGCAATATTCTTTCTTAGGTTAATAGATTTAAATTCGGAAGCGGGAATAACATTGTTTGCAAAGAAAAAAGCTGTTAAGCTCACAAACAAAATAAAAACGGTAAGACTTCGCATCGCTCTTTGCAGAGAAATGCCTGAAGACTTCATTGCTGCAAATTCATAATTTTCAGCAAAATTTCCAAAGGTCATAATAGACGTTAGGAGGATCGTAAGCGGCAGTACCAGAGGTACCAGTTTTGGGGAAAAATAAAGTAAAAATTTTAAAATGATTTCTACATCAAGATCTTTTCCTGCCAGTTCACCTATGTACAACCAGATCGTTTGGAGTACAAAAATGAACATTAAAATAATAAATACGGTAAAAAAGGTCTTTAGGTAACTGACTAATATGTATCGGTCTAAAATTTTCAATGTTAGTCCAGTCTGTTAATATAGAAGTCTTTATAACGGTCTTCTGAAAAGGTAAAAAGATTTTTCGCCAGCGGCTGATTGTTCTTTAAACTCTTTACGGTAATTGTAATTTTGGTTCCGTTATCCTGGGTTTGAATAAGGTTATAAATATGTTTGGTTTGACTGTCAATTCCAAGGAGGATATTTTTAACTTCAGCTTTACTGTCTATAGGGGTAAGCTTTATATACTGGATCTTTCTTCCTTTTACATCCTGAGCAATATCCCATTTATAAGTATATCCTTCTTCATAAAAAGAGAACATTTTAGATGGAGTAATGTTGTTTGCATCTTCTTCAACATATGTTGAAATATTGATCTCCTGGTCTTCCGGAATAATAGTATAAATTTTCTTACCATCAAAAAGCTGCGTCGTCCCCATTAAGTTTAGTAAATACTTGTCACCTTTTATGCTAACATCACCTCTTGTTTCCTGATTCACATTTTCTGCAGCATTTTCAAGGGTATATTTGAAATCAATGACCATGTTTTCGTAGCCCTTTACTTTAGAAGAAACTTCGTTTAGCAAAGCTTTTGCTTTATCGGCATTTTGTGCATTTACATTTATAAGGCTTAATAAAGCAATTAATAAAATAGGTAATCGTTTCATTTTAAATTATTTAATTATTGGTCTCATTGTTTAGTAATTGATTCAATGAGGCGATATCGGATATTAAAACCTGCCGTGCCTTACTTCCTTCAAAAGGACCTACAACTCCGGCTGCTTCCAGCTGGTCAATTAATCTACCGGCCCTGTTATAACCCAGTTTTAACTTACGTTGCAATAAGGATGCCGAACCTTGCTGTGCGATCACTATAACTTCGGCTGCTTCATTAAACAATTTATCGCGCTCGCTCACATCGATATCAAGTCCTGTGCCACTTTCCTCGCTTTCATACTCGGGTAAAAGGTGAGCATCGGGATACGCTTTTTGAGATCCAATAAATTCAGTGATTCTATCCACTTCAGGAGTGTCCACAAAGGCACACTGCAGCCTTACAAGGTCATTGCCCTGAGTAAACAACATATCCCCGCGGCCAATTAACTGGTCTGCTCCCTGGCTATCAAGGATTGTCCTGGAGTCGATCTTTGATGTAACCCTAAAGGCAATTCGGGCAGGGAAGTTTGCTTTGATAATCCCGGTAATAACGTTAACCGAAGGCCGTTGAGTAGCAATAATTAAATGAATACCAATTGCTCGCGCCAGCTGGGCTAAACGTGCTATAGGAGTTTCTACTTCTTTCCCTGCGGTCATAATAAGATCTGCAAACTCATCTACGACCAGGATGATATAAGGAAGAAATTTATGGCCGTGCTCCGGGTTAAGTTTACGGGCCTTAAATTTGGTGTTGTATTCTTTTATATTTCTAACCATCGCATCCTTCAAAAGGTTGTAACGGTCGTCCATTTCGATACAAAGAGAGTTAAGTGTATTTATAACCTTTGTATTGTCAGTAATTATAGCATCTTCAGTATTTGGCAGTTTTGCCAGGTAATGACGTTCTATCTTATTAAAAAGGGTAAGCTCCACCTTTTTTGGATCCACAAGGACAAATTTTACTTCAGCAGGATGTTTGCAATACAGCAGCGAAGTCAAAATGGCATTCAATCCTACAGATTTTCCCTGTCCTGTGGCACCTGCCATTAGTAAGTGAGGCATTTTGGCAAGGTCCACGACAAAAGTTTCGTTGGAAATTGATTTCCCAAGTGCCATTGGCAGTTCCATCTCAGCGTTCTGGAATTTAGGTGATGCAATTACAGAACGCATTGAAACTATAGTGGAATTCTTGTTAGGAACCTCAATTCCTATTGTTCCTTTCCCTGGAATAGGGGCAATAATTCTTATTCCTAAAGCCGAAAGAGAAAGGGCAATATCATCCTCAAGATTTTTAATCTTGGAAATCCTGATACCCGCTTCAGGTACAATTTCATACAAAGTCACTGTAGGGCCTACAGTTGCCTTTATTTGGGCAATTTCTATTTTATAATTCTTAAGGGTAGAAACTATAGTATTCTTATTCTCCTCAAGCTCCTGTTGATCTACCGTAATACCACCGCCACTATTGTAATCTTTTAAAAGATCTATGGTGGGCCATTTATAATTTTTTAATTCCAGTGTTGGATCAAACTCTCCAAAATCCTTCACCAGTTTTTGGCTTAAAGTATCTTCAACTTCCTCTTCCTCGGCAGTTTCTATCTCCATTTGTACATCATCTCCTGGTACAATTACCGGAGAAGGAGCAGATTGTTTTTTTACTTCGGAAGTTGTTATTTTTTCAGGTGCTGGTGCGGGTTTACGGGGAGGTTCTTCTGTTACCGATTTTTCTACCCAGTCTTTTTCTTCTGGAGTGACCTTAGCTGAAGGTGTGGTTTTATCAACATCAACAGTAGTAAAATCTTTTTTCGACTTCAAATAACTACCAATTAACTCCGGAGTAATTTGTAACCGTATAACGAAATAGGCTATAAAAAGAAAAGTGAGTAAAAGAACAGTTCCTGTAAATCCTATATAATCTTGAAGGTAATCGTTCATTTCGTATCCTACACGGCCACCTAAAAGAGAATAGTCTGCAGCAAAGAATCCCAGAAAAATTGACCACCAAAGCATTATTAATAATCCCCAGAACCAAAACTTAAAAAGGTTTTGCAGCTTGAAATTAAAAAACAAATAGACCCCCGATAGTGTTACAAGACCGGCAATAATAAAGGCAGCCAACCCAAATCCCTTATAAATAAAAAAATCGCTAACGGCGGCTCCAAACTTGCTAAGCCAGTTTTTTGATACCAGCTCCCGGTTTCCCAGATCGTTTAATGTGCTTTGATCTGCCTCCCAGTTAAATAAAAAAGAGGTAAAAGCAATAAATAAGGCAAGTCCCAATAGCATTAGAAAGCTACCAAGGACTACTTTTTGCTGCCGGTTGAGTGAAAAGGTCACTTTTTTTGATCCTGAGGTATTACTTTTTTTAGCTGAGGCTTTTTTAGTGGCCATAAATTGTTTGAGGAATTTTCGCAAAAATACAAATTAGCATCTGTCTAAAATAGATAAAAGAATATCAATATTAACAACGCCGGTTTTTAAAGATCCGTTTTCAAAGCTAACGAATTAATCTTTTAAATATTCCTTTAGAGGAGTAATGAATTTCTGGAAAGCTTCAATGTGAGGCAGATGTCCCACATTTTCAATTTCAACGAGAGTAGCATGGGGTATCTTATTCCTGGTTTCTTCCCCCAGTTCATCATATAATCCCATTGTTTTTTTAACCTCTTCGGGCACTAAATTTTTTCCCAAAGCAGTTCTGTCCCTCGTTCCAATGATGAGCAGAGTTGGAACTTCCAGCTCCTTAAATTCGTAAACAACAGGTTGTGTAAAGATCATATCATAGGTAAGTGCAGAATTCCAGGCAATTAGAGGATAGTTTTTGTGTAGCGTCCAACCTGCCAGAAGCTTAGCCCATTTGGCATAGTCTTCAATCCATTCCCCGGCGTAATAATTTTCCTGCTGATACTTTTTAATTGATTCGTAGTTACTTTTTAATTCCTGTTGATACCAATCATTAATGGTTTGGTAAGGCACCTTCAACTTCCAGTCTTCTAAGCCTATAGGGTTAAGAAGAATAAGTTTTTCCGTTAGTTCAGGGTACATAAGAGCAAATCTTGTAGCAAGTATAC
>CAZXEY010000153.1:0-6464 GCA_964639695.1 uncultured Antarcticibacterium sp.
TTACAACTTACAACTTACAACCTACAACTTCAATAAAAACCTACTCTTCATCAATTAAAATCTCAAGTAGCTGTATAGCGGCCTCGCTAATTTTTGTGCCGGGACCAAAAACGGCTACTGCTCCCGCATCGAAAAGAAACTGATAATCCTGTGAAGGAATAACTCCTCCAACAATTACCATTATATCTTCCCGGCCAAATTTTTTCAACTCTTCAATTACTTGTGGAACAAGGGTTTTATGTCCGGCTGCAAGAGAAGAAACTCCTAAAATATGAACATCATTTTCAACTGCCTGTTTTGCAGCCTCTGCCGGAGTTTGAAATAAAGGACCTATATCCACATCAAACCCTAGATCGGCATATCCCGTTGCAACCACTTTTGCCCCGCGGTCGTGGCCGTCCTGTCCCATTTTGGCGATCATAATTCTTGGACGCCTGCCGTCTTGTTCTGCAAATTTATTTGCAAGTTCCCGGGCTTTATGGAAAGAAGTATTGTCTTTCATTTCTTTGGAATAAACTCCGCTAAAGGATTGGATTTTTGCTTTGTACCTGCCATAGACTTCCTCCAAAGCATCACTAATTTCTCCTAAGGTAGCTCTTTCCCTCGCTGCATCTATGGCCAGGGCAAGTAAATTACCTTCACCGGACTTTGCCGCTGCCGTTAATGCGGAAAGTGTTTCTATTACTTTAGCCGAATTCCGTTTGGCTTTAATTTTGTCAAGTAGTTCTACCTGCTGCATTCTAACCGTTTGGTTATCGACTTCCAGGGTTACCAAAGGATCTTCTTTTTCTAACCGGTATTTGTTGGTGCCAACAATTATATCTGTTCCGCTGTCAATTCTTGCCTGCTTTTTAGCTGCGGCTTCCTCAATTCTCATTTTTGGTATTCCTGCTTCAATGGCCTTTGTCATACCGCCCAGCTCCTCGACTTCTTCAATTAATTTCCAGGCTTTCTGGGTGATTTGATGCGTAAGTTTTTCTACATAATAACTTCCCGCCCATGGATCAACCGTTTTCGTGATCTTTGTTTCCTGCTGAAGGTATAGTTGGGTATTTCTTGCTATCCTGGCCGAAAAATCGGTTGGAAGTGCGATGGCTTCATCAAGAGCATTTGTATGTAAGCTTTGGGTTCCTCCAAAAGCGGCAGCGGCTGCTTCAATGCAGGTTCTGGCTACGTTGTTAAAAGGATCCTGCTCGGTTAAACTCCAGCCACTGGTTTGGGAATGGGTTCTTAAAGCAAGGGATTTTTCATTCTGCGGATTAAATTGTTTTACCAGTTTTGCCCAAAGCATTCTTGCAGCTCTCATTTTAGCAATTTCCATAAAATGGTTCATCCCAATTCCCCAGAAAAATGACAACCTTGGGGCGAAACTGTCAATATCCATTCCGGCTTTCAGGCCTTTCCTGATATATTCAAGACCATCAGCCAGAGTATAAGCCAGTTCTATATCTGCCGTAGCACCGGCTTCCTGCATATGATATCCCGAAATACTGATGCTGTTGAACTTCGGCATATTTTGCGAAGTAAATTCAAAAATATCTGAAATGATCTTCATGGAAGGAGTAGGAGGGTAGATGTAAGTATTTCGCACCATAAACTCCTTTAGGATATCATTTTGTATGGTCCCCGAAAGTTGTTCTGGTTTTACACCCTGCTCTTCCGCAGCAACAATATAGAAAGCGAGAATTGGCAACACCGCGCCATTCATTGTCATGGAAACAGACATTTTATCCAGGGGAATCTGGTCGAAAAGAATTTTCATATCCTCAACCGAATCTATAGCTACACCGGCTTTTCCAACATCTCCAACAACCCTTTCGTGATCGCTGTCATAACCGCGGTGGGTAGGAAGATCGAAGGCAACAGATAATCCTTTTTGACCGGCAGCAAGGTTCCGGCGGTAAAAAGCATTACTTTCTTCTGCCGTAGAAAATCCCGCATATTGCCGAATCGTCCACGGCCTACTGACATACATGGTGCTATAAGGGCCACGTAAAAACGGCGGAATTCCGGCAACAAAATTCAAATGCTCCACCTCTTCCAGATCACTCTCTTCATAAACCGGTTTAAGATCTATTTCTTCTGAAGTTGAAAAGTTTTTTTCCTGCGGTAGGTCCTCCGGCTTAAGACCAACCGAAGTTTTTAATTTTATATTTTGAAAATTCTTTCTTTGCATTTTAATTTCTTATTGGCGCCCAACTTCAATTCCTTCTTTTTCTAGTCTTTCCTTTTCCAGTTTCTCGGCCAGTCGTTTTTCCAGGATGGGCCTAATTAGAGTTTTCCTCGGATTCTTTTTTAGAAAAGGAAAAAGTTCCAAATCCTCTTTCATTTTATCCTGTGGATTGGGATATTTGTTGGTGCCAATCAGGATAATTTTACCATTATCAAACATTTCCTGCTCCTTTTCAGCACTTTCTTCAATCTTTCTTTGAATGACCCCTTCCTTCAGTTGTTTTAAAAATCCACCACCTTTTTCAATTTCTTTAAAAATTTCCAGAGCTTTTTCTGCAAACTGTTGGGTAAGGCTTTCAATATAATAACTTCCTTCCGCCGCATTAGAGACCTTATCCAGGTAACTTTCATTCTTTAGTACCAGCAACTGATTCCTTGCAATCCTGTCCCCGAACTCGTTATTTTTGTGATAAATGGCATCATAGGGAAGATTGTAGACAGCATCTGCACCACCAAGAACTGCACTCATACTTTGAATGGTTGTTCTTAAGAGGTTGGTATTATAGTCATATAAAGTTTTATCTCTTTTAGTAGGTTGCGCCAGAATTTCACAGGTTTCAGAAAAGTCATATGCTGAAGCAACCGTCGCAAACAACAATCTTAGCGCTCTTAGCTTGGCGATTTCAAAAAAATAATTTGATCCCGAGGAAGTAATAAATTGAATTGATAGATCAGCCATGTTTGCCTGGGAAAAATGATTCAGGTATTCATTTGCATGGGCAATGGAATATGCCAGTTCTTGTGGTATAGTTGCACCGGAATTTTGGTATAGGGTAGAATCAACACTTATTACCGATTTAAAGGTATTATTACTCTTAACGACCTTGTCCAGGATTTTATGATCTTCTTCCAGGCTTTTGTACCAGTTACCCGATTTTGCCAGGTTTCCTATTACATCCAGCTGCAAATGAACCTTATGGTCTTTATTGGAAAAGTACCGGGTTATTTTTTCCAGATAATTTTCAGATAAAAACTGGAAAGAAAGATAAATAGGAATATTGCCCAGAGGAAGGTTTTTAAAAAGGACCTCAACTTCTATTTCTTCAGAAGGAATAATGAACCAAAGACTTTCAGCTCCTTTTTCGAGAACTTTTTGCGCTCGTTTATTTGTTTTTTCAGCAGATGCGACAAAGATCTTTTCACAGATCTCCCAGTTTTTTGGAGAAGGAACTTTGGCTGTTTCCTCAATATCATCAGCGTGATAAAAAGGTTTTATATTAATGCCGTCGCGGCTTTTATAAATTAGCTCCTCATTATAATCGGCACCTTCCAGTTCAAATTGTATCTTTTGCTTCCACTGTTTGGCTGAAACTTCTTCAAATTCCTTAAATAAAGGTTGGTCCATTTTAATTTTTTGTTTCTGAAAAGGAACAGCAGAATCTTACTCTTTTACAGTATCATACTCGATTATATAAATATCTTCATTAGGCCTTTTCATATAATACTGCTGCCTTGCGAAACTTTCAATTTCTAATGAATCATTTAATTTATCGATTATTGCTTTATCCTTTGCAATCTCTTTTTTGTAATATTCTTTATTGGTCTCCAGTTCCTGAATTTCCTCATCAAGTTCACTGTGGATCAACCAGGAGTTACTATCCAGAAAGAGCATCCAAAATGTAAATATGAGGAGTATAAGCATATATTTATTGCTTATGATCCTAAACCATCTTTTTTTGCGAAGCTCTTTGAATTTCATCTGATTAAAGATAATAAATTAGGATAACCGTTCTTTAATAATTGTTTGAACAATATCAACAGCAACTGTATTATACCGGTTTGTAGGAATAATAATATCGGCAAACTCTTTTGTGGGCTCGATAAATTGCTGGTGCATAGGTTTTAAGGTTGTTTGATAACGCCAAAGTACTTCATCAAGATCTCTTCCCCTGTCATTAATATCTCTCTTAAGCCTTCTTATTAAACGTTCATCGCTATCGGCATGAACGTAAATTTTAATATCGAACATATCCCGGACGTCGGTATGCGTTAAAATAAGGATCCCTTCAACAATGATAACTTTCCTGGGATGAATTGTACGAGTCTCGCTTGTGCGATTGTGTTCCTGAAATGAATAAATGGGTTCTTCAATTGACCTACCTGCTTTGAGTTCCTTTAAATGAGAAACGAGTAAATCGAAATCTATAGATTTAGGATGGTCAAAATTGATACTTCTTCTTTCTTCCAGGCTTAAATGACTGGTATCCTGATAATAGGAATCCTGGGAAATAACATCAACTTCTTCGTTCTTTAATTCTTCAATGATTTGACTAACAACCGTTGTTTTTCCACTTCCGGTACCACCGGCAATTCCAATAATAAGCATACTACAATTTTTGCGCAAAGTTAAATATTCCAACCAAACAGCCTAGTAAACCACAAATATGTATAGATGAAATTATTCCTTTATTGCAGCTACTTCTTCTTTAGTTACCTCTTTTTCGCTTTTATTGCTCCAGGAATTGTTGATATAGTTCATAACATCTGCCACTTCCTGATCTGTTAAACCCATAGCAACCATTACACTATTATATTCTTCTCCATTTACTGTTATAGGTCCTTTTAAACCATATTTAACCGCATGTATACTTTCTTTTGGTTTTTTTACTAACCAGTCAGATCCGTCCAGTGGAGGAAAACTTCCCGGAATTCCTTTTCCTGTACCCAGATGGCAGGTAATACAAAAATCATTGTAAAGTTCTTTTCCGCGCTTGTAGCTTTCGCTTTTTTGTTGAGCAGAATTATCCACCTGCTGCGAAGCCACTATGTATTCTCCTTCATTTGTATTATCTTCCGATTTTGATTTGCAGCTAAGCAGTGCTGCAATCAAAAAAACTTTGAAAACTATTTTCATCCTTTATTTTCTCCTTCTTTTTGAACTAACTTCACTATTCCTTTACCTTCCACGGCTACATAAATATCGCCATTTGGTGCCTGTCTAACATCTCTAACTCTTCCAACTCCTTCCAGAAGTTTTTCTCTGTCAGTTACTTTTTCTCCATTCAGTATATCGTGTTCCAGGTATTGAAATTTTAATGAACCAACCAGTAAATTACCCTTAAGATTAGGATATTTATCTGAAGTAATAAAGGCCATTCCGCTTGGTGCAATAGATGGCAGCCAGTAATGGATAGGATCTTCAACTCCCTCGCGGTTAGTTTCATCGGAAATTGCGCCACCTCCGTAGTTTTCTCCATAGGTAACTTCAGACCAGCCGTAATTGGCTCCTTTTTTTACAATATTTATTTCATCACCTCCCTGTGGGCCATGTTCGTGAACCCAAACCTCACCGGTTTCAGGATGAATGATCATTCCCTGTGGATTTCTATGACCATAACTATAGATGGCCTCCTTTGCATTAGGTTCCCCCACAAAAGGATTGTCCTGCGGAATGCTTCCATCGTCATTAAGCCTGTATACTTTCCCTCCATCTCTGGTAATATCCTGCGGATTTACCTCTCTTGCTCCTCTTTCACCAATTGTGAAGTATAGATAATTTTCATTGTCAAAAGCGATCCTGGAACCAAAATGTTGACCTCTGGTTGTATTTGGCGTTGCTTTATAAAGTACTTCCTGATTAGTCAATTGATTCCCCTCCAGTTTAGCTCTCATGATAGCAGTGTTTCCACCTTCGCCTTCACCTTCAGAAGAGGCATAGCTCATATAAATCCAGCCATTTTCGTCGTAATTGGGGTGAAGCACGATATCTAATAAACCACCCTGGCCGCGGTTGTAAACTTCAGGTCCACCGGTTATTTGTTGTTTCTGGCCATCTTTATAATGAATGATTTCTCCGCTTTTCTCTGTAATCAACATACTGCCATCGGGGAGAAATGCCATACCCCAGGGGATACTTAAGTTGTCCACCACAGTTTCGTAATCGTAAGATACCGGAGAATTATTTACTTTATTTTCTTGTTGGGCACAGGCTGTAAAAGAAATAACAACAATGCCAAGCATTAATAAAAGAGATGATTTCATAGAAATTATTTTGGGCATAAGTTAATTAAAAATTGGCAGATTGCTGATCTAACCCGTGGCGTTAACTTAATTTTTAAATTCTTTAAATAGTACTGGGAAGATTAAACTGAATTACTATATTTGCACCCGCTAAGATTTTTACAGAACATACTGAAAAAGATTTAGCTGAAGTTTTTTGGGGTGTAGCTTATCGATGCGTCTTTTTGGAGACTTATTCAGTGCAGGCTCCGCCCGGTTATCGCAACAAGATG
>CAZXEY010000154.1:0-2136 GCA_964639695.1 uncultured Antarcticibacterium sp.
TGGATATTCACGACGATGAACGAATTGCCGAGCTATGAAAAACCGCCTTTACCTACGTGGTTAACGGCAATCTCGGCTTCAGTTTTCGGAATGGATAATGTCTTTGCCTATCGTTTACCCGCTGCCCTGGTTTCCATATTCCTGGTGCTTATCTTTTACCGGATGCAGTTGTTATTAGAAATCAAAAAATTACCGGCTTTTGCCGGCAGTGTTATTTTAATGACCTCTTTCTATGTTTTTTTCGCCGGAAGAGAAGGTCAATGGGACATTTTCACTCATAGTTTCATGATTGGTTGCTGTTACTTTTTTATGAAGATCTTTAAATCTCCGGAAAGGAAATATGGCAATGCAGTAGCTGCAGGTTTATTTTTTGGAGCTTCCCTGTTAAGTAAAGGCCCTGTTTCCCTGTACGCTCTTTTTCTGCCATTTTTAATCAGTTACGGGATGATCTTTAAATTCAGATTTTTAAATCAAACCTGGAAGCCTTTGCTGATATTCCTGCTGATTGGTATAGTCTCAGGCGGTTGGTGGACAGTAATAGTTCATACCTACGATGCCGCTGCATTTACTGAAATCGCCGAAGTGGAGAGTAGCCGCTGGTTCAATTATAACGTTAGGCCCTTCTGGTATTACTGGAGCTTCTTCACCCAAAGCGGGATCTGGACCATTCCGGCACTTGTGGGATTATTTTACTGGTATTTAAAGCCAAAGGTTTCCGATCTAAAAGCTTATCAGTTCTATATTCTCTGGACGTTAATTTCACTGGTGCTGTTGTCTGTTATTCCGGAGAAAAAAAGCAGGTATCTTTTACCGGTGTTGATTCCTTTGGCAATGACTACGGCCTTTTACGTGGAGTATACCATTAAAAATTTCCGGTTTTTTTCCAAAACAGAAAAACTCCCTTTATACCTCAACTTTGGAATTCTTACCCTTGTATCTTTTGCAGCGCCTGTTGCATTAATCTTTTTTTTGGGAAATGATCTCTGGGAAATGACTTTCTCTTATATCCTGCTTTGCATTGCACTCCTTATATTAGGGATATTATTTATCTTCGGAATTAAAAAATCAAAACTTAACCTCTTATATTCCTTGCAGGCACTGCTGATCATAACCATAATAGTCTTTGGTTTGCCACTGCTAAAATTAATTGATCCCGACAGGAATTCCCCCAATATTGGAGACCTTAGATCTTTAGCAGAAGACGAAGGTCTTACCGTTTATGATTATAATGCTTTACTGCCCGAACTTGTATGGAAATTTGGAGAACCGCTTCCGGCAATGGATGAAGAGCCACAAGACGCAGCGGCAGATTCTTTTATCCTTTTGGTGGAAGAAGAAAGCTTTCCCAACTGGCAAAATTCCTTCAGCAGTTATAAAATAGAAGAAAGAGGTATCCTGGATCTTAATCCTGCAAATGCTAAAGGTAGCAACGAAAGGTTAACCAGGAACATCTATATCCTCACGAAACAGGCACCCGGAATCGTAAAATGAGGTAATTGTGCAGCAATGAGAACAGGTAACCAAAAATAGCTCCAATTACGAACCCTGTTAACACATCCCCGGGATAATGCACCCCAAGATAGATCCTGCTGTATCCAACAAAAATCGCCCAGGCAAATAGAATAAAAACCAGTTTTGGAAAATTCCGCTTTAAAATTAATCCGGCGAAAACTGCTACCCCGGCCGAGTTGGCTGCGTGTGCAGAAAAATATCCGAAGCGGCCACAGCGCTCTGCCACAAACCTTGCATACTCCATAATTCCCTCCTGTCCGCAGGGCCTTGGCCTTTCAAAGCTGTGTTTAAAGAGGTTGGCCAGCTGGTCTGTAGCAGTGATCAATAACGCAATTAAAACAAGGGTAATAATCGTACCCTGAGTCCCGAATTTTTTGAAGATAACGTAGAGTAAAACTATGTATAAGGGAATGGCGGTCCACTTATCTGTAACCAGCAACCAAAAAGTATCCCAATCTTGATTTCCAAGATTGTTCAGAAACAAAAATAGCTTCCTGTCCAGCTCAACTACCCGCTCCAGCATCCTTATTCCTCGTAACGGGAAACTTCCCTGTCATAGAATTCGTTTGCCTGGGTAATTAGATCCTCTGCCTGGGAAGAAAGTTCTTCTTCATCACTTTGATC
>CAZXEY010000154.1:2146-6383 GCA_964639695.1 uncultured Antarcticibacterium sp.
AATCTTCCAGCCACTCCACCTCATCATTTTCCAGGTTAATTATAAACCGTGGAAATTCTGTATGTACTACAAAAACAGCATCGGGATAATCTGTATTATCACCTAAAAGGAATTTAGGAAAATCCATAATTTTTAATTTTTATCTAATATGTAAATTTTGAACGACAAAACCGCCTTTTTAAGACAAATTACTTCAGAAGTACTTCCGGATCTAATCCGTTTTTTGATTTTATGCGGTCTTCTTCCAATATTAATTTATTGCTCAGGTAATTGAATCTTATGTACAATAAAAGAGCCGAAGCTGTGAGGCCTGCAAGTAATCCCAGCCAGATCCCCATACTGCCCATTCGCTCTTCACTCCCAAAGTACAGGCATACCGGGAAACCGATTATCCAATAGGCGATAAAACATATTACGGTAGGGATCTTCACGTCCTGCAATCCTCTTAAAGCACCCAAAATAACCACCTGTAACCCATCGCTTAGCTGGAAAAGCGCTGCTATGATCAATAATTGAGCTGCAAGAATAATCACCTCCGCATTATCCAGATAAAGGGTTGGTAACCAATCTTTCATTAATATAAAACCTACTGCAAATACTGCCTCTATTACGAAAACCAGTAAAAAAGTAGAATAGGCTATTCTCCTCAAATTCCTGAAATTCCTCAAACCTTTTTGATTACCCACCCGAATGGTTGCTGTAACTCCCAGTCCTACCGCAATCATAAATGTCATCGAGGCCAGGTTGAGTGCGATTTGATTGGCTGCCTGGGGATTTGTACCCAGAGTTCCTGCAAGAAAAATGGTACCTGTGAAAATTGCTACTTCAAAGAACATTTGTAATGCGGTTGGAAAACCCAAAGCAAATAACCTTTTGTAGATAGCCGTTTGAAACAATTCTTTTTTGCTCCATATAAAATATTCCCGGAATTTACTTTTTCTCCTAAGGATCTCCCATATGAACCACAACATAAAAAACCTTGATATTAATGTTGCAATAGCAGCACCTTCCAGTTCCAGACGTGGGAATATCCAGAACCCGTAAATGAGAAAAAAGTTGAAAATAATATTCACCACATTGGAAAGCAAGGTGGCGTACATGGCATATTTAGTTTGGGAAAGCCCATCTGCAAACTGTTTGTAGCCCTGGAAGATCATTAGAGGGATCATAGAAAAAGCAACAATTTCCATATAGGGAATTGCCAGTGCCACAACTTCGGGCGGTTGATCGAGGTGGTATAATAATGGCGTGGAAAACAGCAAAAGGATAAAAAGTAAAATTCCTGTAACCACAGTCATAATAATTCCATGGTGAAAATAGCTGCGGCCTTTATCCAGGTCTTTTGCACCATCTGCCTCTGCAATTAGAGGAGTGATTGCAAAGGAAAACCCTATACCCAGGGATAGAGCTATAAAAACAAGACTGTTTCCCAAAGACACAGCTGCTAATGGAGCCGCTCCCAACCTTCCTATCATAAGATTATCTACAAGCCCAACCATCACATGCCCCAGCTGGCCCAGCATAACCGGGAAAGCTATTTTAAGGTTGGTGCGGAATTCGCGGGTGTAAGCTGAAAGTTGCAAGTCAATTTATTTGAAGCTGCAAAGATAACAGGGTTTTGGTGGTTGGAAAATGGAATCTCGTTTTTATTACTTCTGAAAAACAGGAAGTGCTTTTTTTGATAATGAATTCCCGAAGTAAATTAATTTTCGGGGCAAGCCAGGATTCATCTATCTGGCAAACATCTCAAAACTTTAAGATTTTTGAAAAAGTAAGCCTCAGGATATTTACCTCCCGGAATATAAAATCCTCTATAGCTGAAGCTGCAGCCAAAGAGGATTAAATTTTATTAATTATAGTGTTAAGAACTACATCTTCGTCTGGTTCTCATTTGAAATGTCGTTGATCCCGTATTTATCAACTAGGTATATTAAAGAGGTCATTGTCGCGGCTCCTAATTCGAGTTCTCTTTTGTTTATATGCTCAAAAGTATCATTATCGGAATGATGGTGGTCAAAATATCTTTGAGAATCGGGCCGTAATCCTGCAAGTACCGTTTTACCATTTTTTAATGGCCCGATATCGGCACCACTTCCCCCACGGCTGAACTGGTGGATAAGATATGGGCTGAACAAATCTTTCCAGCTCTCGATCTGTCGGAACTGTGCATCTTTAGCATCAAAAGAAAAACCTCTGGGTGTGAATCCGCCGGCATCACTTTCTAAAGCAAAAATGTGATTTTCATTCTTGTTAGCTACCACTTCTGCATATTTATTTCCCCCACGCAATCCATTTTCTTCGTTCATAAATAAAACAACCCTAATACTTCTTTTTGGCTTTATACCCGATTCCTTCAGAAGTCGTAAAACTTCCATGGATTGTACCACACCTGCACCATCGTCGTGGGAACCATCGCCAAGATCCCAGGAATCCAAATGTCCACCCACAACAATGTATTCATTTGGAAATTCGCTGCCGGTAATTTCTCCTATAACATTGAAGGATTCCACATCCTTATGTTGCTCGCTATTGATCTTATAATAAAGCTTTGCATCTTTTTGAAGTTTTAAAAGCGAGCTAAGATATTCGGCATCATTTGTACTTATTGCAGCTGCAGGAATTCGTTTGGATACAGGTAAATCACCATAGCTCATAGTTCCTGTATGCGGGAAATCATCGAGCCTTAAATTCAGGGATCGAACAATTACTCCGGCTGCACCATACTTTGCTGCTTCTGCCGCCCCCGAATATCGTTGATCCACACAACCCCCGTAAGCCTCGAAAGTGTTAATAAGATCTGCCCGCATTGGCCGGTTAAAAAAAACGATTTTACCTTTTAATCCTGCTTCACCATACCTGGCCAGGTCTTCTATTCCCTGAACTTCAATAACCTCAGCTTTTGTCCCACCTTCGGGAGTAGCAACAGATCCTCCCAGGGCGGTAATGTTAATGTTCCTTGAAGTACCCGGGGAAGTTTCCACATAAGCAAATTCCTTTGGCCCGCGTACCCATTTTGGAACCATTACAGATTGTAACCATACTTTATCCAGACCCAGCTCTTCGAGTTCCTTTTTGGTATACTCTACCGCACGTTGTGCATTGACAGAACCAGATAACCGGGGGCCTATTTTATTGGATAAATGGTCCAGCCAGGAATAAGCCTGCCCGTTTAACAAAGCCATATCGTAAATCTTTCTTATCGCTAAAGAATCGGAATCTTTAGCCGATTGAGAAAAAGTGTTTGTTATTGTAAGTAAAGCTATTATTAATAAGACCTTCTTCATATTTTATTATCTATTACTTGCTTTTGAATATTTTGCCGCTAAAATAAGAGAAAAAATAATCATTCCTTTTTTAACTGCTCTTTGTAATATTCCAGATTATTTTTCACGTCTTCGGGTAATTCCGGTTCTTTAATATCCTTATATTTAAATAATTCCTCCTGTAAAATTTTTGCCACTAATAATCTCGCAGTAGATTTATCATCTGCGGGTATAGTATACCAGGGAGCTTTATCTGTAGATGTCCTGTTGATAGCATCTTCATAAGCATCGCGATATTTATGCCAAAGCGCCCGCTCTTTTAGATCTCCCGGTGAAAATTTCCAGTTCTTGTTAGGTTTATCAAGCCTTCGTAATAGCCGTTTTCGCTGTTCTTCTTTCGAAATATTCAGGAAGAACTTAAAAATAATTGTTCCACTTTCTGCCAAATGCCTTTCAAAATCCATTATCTGCCTGAACCTCCTATCCCAGAATTCTTCAGTAATATCTTCCACAGAATTGATTTGTGGCAAATTTTCATTCAGAACATATTCAGGATGTACCCGGGCAACCAGTACATTTTCATAATGGGTCCTGTTAAAAACTCCTATCTTTCCCCTGGAAGGTAAGGCAAGATAATGCCGCCACAGGAAATCATGCTTGAGTTCCAGAGAGGTAGGAACTTTAAAACTGTGGACAACTACCCCCCGGGAATTGAATCCTTTAAACACTTCTCTTATTAAACTGTCCTTCCCCGAAGTATCCATTCCCTGAAGACAGAAGAGCACCGCATATTTCCCGTGAGCATAGAGGGTATCCTGCCAATCCCCTAAAGATTCACGAGCTTTTTTCAATTCTTTCTTTATTTCCTCTTCCTCTGCTTCAAGATCATAAGAAGTTGAAAGATCTGCTATTTTTATTTTCTCCTCAATCCGGAATTCACTCGCGTTAACCTTTTTCATAAGTACTTATTGATT
>CAZXEY010000155.1:0-4288 GCA_964639695.1 uncultured Antarcticibacterium sp.
GAACTCTTACTACAGCATCTTTTAAATATTTCTCCCGGAGTTCAGATGTTAATTCCTCCTGCAGTTCTTCCCTGGTTTTGCCCTCAACTTGGATCTCTCCTAAAACCGGAAAACTGATGTTTCCCTGAGAATCCACCAAATATCCTGTTATTGCAGCATTGTTACTTCCCCCTCCACTTCCACTGCCCTGGGTGAGGTTTAGCTGAAAAGGAGCTGCTAACTCTTCATTTAATGAGGAAACATCAATGCGAAGAACATCATTTACTTCAATTTCCGCAATGAAATCTTCAGGGGCCTTCATGTGAGGAAGTCTTTCATAGTCCTGGAAATAAACAATCTCCTTTCTGCTTGCACAGGAAGAAATAATTAATAACCCGAAAAGGAAGATCAGGAATTTTGGGAACTGTTTAAGGAAGTAAAAGAACTTGCGGGGGCCTGTTTTTATCATTTAACTAATTTTCTTTTGATTGGGATGTAAAACCGGATCTTTATCTAACCTTTCAAAAGTAGAATTATTGCTTTTGAATTCGGGAACGAGGAACTTTAATTCTGCTACTACTTTATGACTTTTAAGTTTATTGGCTGATTTTATAATCTTTTCCACCAAACCGTTAATCTCCTTATAATCACCTGGATGGTCTATGGCGATCATGATCTTTTTATGGTGTGTAGGTAAGGTCTTACTTTTCTCACTCAACAGTTCTTCATAAAGTTTTTCTCCTGGTCTAAGACCGGTAATCTTGATCCCTATCTGTTTATCCGGAATATATCCAGCCAATTTTATCATTTTTATCGCCAGATCCATGATCTTTACGGGCTCACCCATGTCGAAAATGAATATCTCCCCTCCTTTTCCCATGGCTCCTGCTTCCAAAACAAGTTGGCAAGCTTCGGGAATTGTCATAAAATACCTGATTATGTCTGGGTGAGTAATGGTAACAGGACCGCCTTTCTCAATCTGTTTCCTGAACAAAGGCACAACTGAACCGTTAGAACCCAAAACATTTCCGAAGCGAGTGGTAATGAATTTTGTTTTTTTGGTTTCCCCGGCACAAGCTGAATGATAAAGAGACTGCACATACATCTCTGCCGCCCGTTTTGAAGCTCCCATTACATTTGTAGGATTCACAGCCTTGTCTGTGGAGACCATAACAAAATGACCCACCTCATATCGAACTGCAAGATCTGCGAGGTTTTTTGTGCCTAAAATATTGACAAATACTGCTTCATGAGGATTTGCTTCCATTAAGGGCACGTGTTTATAAGCCGCAGCATGGTAGATGACATCTACCTGATTTCTTTTTAGTAGTAATTCAAGTCGCTTCCTGTTGCTAACATCGCAAATTATGCATCTATAATTGAGATCGGGGAACTTAGCCTGAATCTCCAGCTGCAGGTTATGAAGAGGAGTTTCGGCCTGGTCCAGGATCAGCAGGAGTTGAGGGTTGTATTCTGCCACCTGTCTTACGATCTCACTTCCTATAGAACCGGCACCTCCTGTTACCAGAATAGTTTTACCGGTTAACTGTTGTTTTTTATTTTCCTTATTCAGAAGAATAGGTTCTCTGTCCAAAAGATCCTCGATCTGGAGCGATTTGACCTTATGGGAGACTGACTTTTCATCCTCATAGTTGGATACAATGGGTGCATTATATACCTTGATATTGTGTTCAAGACAATCCTCAACGACTGCAAATTTTTCCTCAGCCGTAAGAGTATTTTCCGAAAGGATTAGAGCATTCGCCCCCAAAGCTATAGCTTCTTCACTAATTTTTAGGCCGTTGTAAACTACAGGCTTACCAAGGATACGTATATTCCTTCTGGTATTATCATTTGTAATAAAACCGCGTATATCGAATCTCTTAGGATGTTCAATTTCTAAAGCTCCTGCTATTGAAATTGCATTTTCATCGGCACCAAAGATAATGGCCTTTTGTAGATTTTGATTTCTTTGAGTTCGTTTGAAATATTCATAAACCTGTTTTACTGAAAGGCGAAAAAGAAATAAGAGGGAAAAAGAAACCAGAAAGTAAAAAATTAATCCTGCGACCAGAAAAATCTTCTCGCCAATAAGAAAAAAGGTCAGGTAATTTACTGCCAAAAGGGTAATGAATGTACTAAAACACGCAAGCATGATCTTAAGTGCATCGAGATAAGAGGAGTGTCTAATCAGACCTGCATATGTTCTGAAAACGAAAAAGAAAAAAATATTGACTCCAACAACAAGAAGCATGCGCTGTGATAGAGGTAAAAGATCATAAAAATGTGAGGTCAGGTCCTGAAGTGCAATTACTGTAAGAATAACAGACAGAACAATAATGGTAATATCAATCCCAAGAATTGCCCATCTTGGGAGATATTTTATGTTCCTAATATCCAGACGATTTTCGGACGACAATATTTGTTGAAGGGCCTGGTTTAACTTCTTACCCATACAATTTAATTTGGAACCTTTCTTTGTTGCAAATACCTTTTTATTGCATCACTGATCCTGATTTTCTCTTCATCACCCAAATTGGATCCTGAAGGAAGGCACAATCCATTTTCAAAAGCTACCTCGGCAACTCCGTTGCCGTAGAAAGGCGCGTCTTTAAATACGGGCTGCAGGTGCATTGGTTTCCACAACGGTCTGCTCTCAATATTTTGTTCTTCAAGATATGTCCTTAGAGCATTTGTGTCAAAAGCTTCTTTATCTTCTGCTATTATAACTGAAAGCCAGTGATTGCAAAAGTAAACATTTTCAGGTTCTTTTAGCACCTTTACTTCCTCAACTTCCTTAAACAGTTGTAAGTAAAAGCTGTTCATCTCCCTTCGCCTCGAAACGTGTGCGTCCAGAACTTGCATCTGACCTCTGCCAATTCCGGCAGCAATATTACTAAGCCTGTAGTTATAACCAATCTGACTATGCTGGTAATGCGGAGCATTATCCCTGGCCTGAGTAGCTAAAAAAACAGCTCTTTCTTTCAGAGCCAGGTTTGGTGTGACTAATGCGCCACCTCCCGAAGTGGTGATAATTTTGTTTCCGTTGAAAGAAAGAATAGCAAATTCTCCAAAAGTACCACATTTTTGGCCTTTGTAGGAGCTCCCCAGGGCTTCTGCACTATCTTCGATCACCGGAATATCATATTTGGCAGCCACTGCGTGCACTTCCTGCACTTTGTAGGGCATTCCATATAAATGAACAGCTATTATGGCTTTGGGCTTTTTACCTTTACTAATTCTATCCTTTATAGCTTCTTCAAGGAAGATAGGCGAAATATTCAGCGTTTCTTCTTCACTATCTACAAAAACAGGAGTCGCTCCAAGATAAACTATAGGATTTGCGGATGCTGCAAAAGTTAGGCTTTGGCAGATCACCTCATCTCCACGCTCCACACCGGCCAGAATGAGCGCAATATGAAGCGCTGCAGTTCCCGAACTAAGTGCAGCAACATGAACATCCTCCTGAAGGTATTCCTTAAGATCCTCTTCAAATCCGTTTACATTTGGTCCCAAAGGGGCAATCCAGTTTTGATCGAAGGCCTCATGAATATATTCAAGCTCCTTTCCTCCCATGTGTGGAGAAGAAAGCCATATTTTATCTCTATTCATTTTCTTTATCTAAAATTTTAATGATCCTGCCGGGATTACCCACTACAGTGGCATAATCGGGAATGTCATCAATGACAACAGCGCCTGCTCCAATTGTGCACCATTTCCCTATATGTTTCCCGGGAATTACCAGCGCACCGATACCAATATGAGAGCCCTCGCCCACCTTAACTCCTCCCGCTAAAACAGCTCCGGGGGAAATATGTACAAAATCTTCCAGAACACAATCATGCTCCACAATACAACCGGTGTTCAATATGCAGTGTTTGGCAATCATGGTATCTGCGTTAATAGATGCATTGGCCATTATAACAGTTCCTTCTCCAATTTCTACAGTGCGATCGACAACTGCAGTTGCATGACTCAGGCCACGATAGAACGCACCTGAAAAGTTACTCACTACTTTCTTCCTGGTCTTATTATCTCCAATAGCTACAATGGTCTTACGTTTTAACACCTCGGGAGTAAAATTATGTACTACAGGGTAATCATAGATCCCGGTGATTACAGGGTTATCATCGAGGATATTGTGGATTTCCTCCATTCGGGAATGAACAAGATCAATGATCACTTTTCCATGTCCGCTGGCGCCGTAAATATTCATATTAGTTACTTCCGTTAAAAGGCTCTGTTGTAGCCATGTTCGCAGTATTTATCCCTTCGGATTTTAAAACCTTTAAAAAAGTTAACCAGACAA
>CAZXEY010000155.1:4298-6314 GCA_964639695.1 uncultured Antarcticibacterium sp.
TACCAAACGTCCAGCTCCAACTTTTTGTTCCAAGAAATTGCGTTTCTTCCATTCACCTGAGCCCAACCTGTAATGCCGGGTTTTACCTCATGGCGTTTTTGCTGATGAGGCGTGTAAATTTTTAAGTATTCCGGTAAAAGGGGCCTCGGCCCAACAAGACTCATGTCACCTTTGATAACATTAATTAACTGCGGGATCTCATCAAGGGAAGTCTTCCTTACCATCTTACCTATGGCAGTTAAACGCTGAGCATCAGGAAGTAAATTCCCTTTGCTGTCCCTCTTGTCATTCATGGTCTTAAACTTAATTATCCGAAACAATTTCCCACGTTTTCCGGGGCGTTGTTGAAGAAAGAAGGGGTTTCCTCTGTTGGCAATAGCAAGAAGAAAACCTACAGATAAGAACAACGGCAACAGAAGAATACCGCCCACTAACGAAATCAAGAAATCAATTAAAGGTTTCAAAAATCTTCTGTACACAAAGCTTATTTTTCAGGGCAAACTAAAGGATTTATAAGCACAAAGAGCTGCAAAGAAATGTTAAATTGAACTAATGGAAATACGGAAAAATGTAATTGGAAGTGAAGAGTTAAATATGAATTAGTTAATTAGGGAATCGTTAATTAAGAAAATTGCCCTCCTTCGCTCCTCCTCCGCAAAATGCCATCGAGAATAAATAAGGCTACGGAGGGTTAAGCAATAGTGAAGCGGGATTCAGGATTGGTTAATTGGAAAGTAGGGAACCGGGATCCTGGAAATGGGAAATTGGATCCGTAATTTTTTTCTTATCTCATCTTTTTGCCACGAATACACGAATTTCTTCGATTCACTCGGACGCATTCACTCGCCCTTAATCTATACCTGCTAATTGCTTATTGAGAATGGTACGCGTTTACAAGACACGAGTTCTCGAGTACTTTCCCTTTCCTATCTTCCTTCTCCACGTCTACTGTTCTACAAGTCTACCAATCCAGATTTGGAATTTGGTCCTCCTTCGCTTCTGCTCTGGAAAATCTATTAAGAGTAAAAAAGCTTCGGCGGGTAAATGCTTGGAATTTCTATAAAATTCCTGCCTCTTTCATCTGTAACCGGTATTCTTCCAGCAGTAGCTCCCAAAAAACTCTTCTTTCATATTTTTGGGTTATCACCTCACGAGAATTAGCAGCAAGTTTTTTTTGAAGATTGTCATCCAATGTAATTTTCTTCATGGCTGACAATAGTGCCTCCTGATCTTTTACCGGAATAATGAGCCCATTTTGTTTTTCCGTAATAATTTCATTACAACCATTAATATCAGTCACAATAGAGGGCAGCCCCATGGCTCCGGCCTGCATAACTACATTGGGAAAGCCTTCCCTGTAACTTGGAAACACAAGCACATCTGCTGCGCAAAAGTAAGGGCGAACATCCACCTGGTAGCCTGTGGTAATTATTTTAGGATGTGACTTTATTTCCTCAAAATTTTCTTCTGTAATAGGATCCAGTTCCTGCTCAAAGGGTCCGACCAGTAGTAGAATGACATTTTGCTTTTCTAAAGCTAGTTGTTTAAAAGCCTGAACCAGTTCATTGATCCCTTTATCTTTAACCAGTCTGCCGACAAAGATAAAAACCAGATTATCTGAGGGAATGTTCATAGATTGCCGAATTTCTTTTTTCTGCTCCGTCGTGAAATCTGCCGGATTGAAGTAACTGGTATCTATACCATTGGAGCTGCCCTCTCCCAGCACCTTTAATTTTTCAGGTTTGGTAAAATGATGGTTTAGAATGATCTTTTTGAGACCTTCGGAATTCGGATAAACTTTTGTAGCCAGCCTATAGGTTATTCTCTCTACTTGCTCCAGAACCTTTCTTTTAATTCCGGTAGTTTCCATTAAAGGCATGCCTGCTACAGTGTGTAACCTAACCGGCACCCCTGCCATTTTAGCCGCCATCATTCCAACGATCCCCGCCTTGGGAGTATGTGTATGGACAATTTCAGGTTTAGATCTTTTAAAATATCGGTAGAGTTTAAATAAAG
>CAZXEY010000156.1:0-6003 GCA_964639695.1 uncultured Antarcticibacterium sp.
GTTTATAAAGGTAACAGATGTTAAGGACAGAATGCACCAGCTGAACCTGAAAATAAACTGGAAGCCTAAATCTACCGGAGAAGGAAGATTTGGCAACTGGCTGGCTAATGCAAATGACTGGAACCTTTCCCGAAGCAGGTATTGGGGAATTCCATTACCTATTTGGAGGACTGAGGATGGTAAAGAAGAAATTATCATAGGTTCTGTTGCACAGCTAAAGGAAGAAATAAATAAGGCTGTGGATGCAGGCATAATGGAGGAGGATATATTTGCGGGTTTTGAACCCGGGAATATGAGTGAGGAAAACTATGAAAAAGTAGATCTCCACAAGAATGTTGTTGATGAAATAATTTTGGTTTCCAGTTCGGGTAAACCAATGAAACGGGAATTGGATCTTATTGATGTTTGGTTTGATTCCGGTTCTATGCCTTATGCGCAATGGCATTATCCTTTCGAAAATAAGGATAAGGTAGAAGCCGGGGAACGTAAAGCCGATTTTATTGCAGAGGGGGTGGATCAAACCCGTGGCTGGTTCTATACGCTTCACGCAATAGCAACCATGGTTTTTGACGATGTCGCGTATAAAAATGTTGTTTCGAACGGGCTGGTTCTTGACAAGAACGGACAAAAGATGTCCAAGCGTCTTGGAAACGCAGTAAATCCTTTTGAAACAATTGCAGCTTTTGGACCCGATGCTACGAGATGGTATATGATCTCCAACGCAAATCCCTGGGACAATTTAAAATTTGATATTGAGGGAATTTCGGAAGTTAGAAGAAAGTTCTTTGGAACCCTTTATAATACCTATTCTTTCTTTGTTCTTTATGCAAACATCGACAATTTTACTTATGATGAGGCAGATGTTCCTTTAGAAGATCGTCCTGAAATAGATCGATGGATCCTTTCAGAATTAAATACATTGATTAAAAAGGTAGACGAGTTTTATGCTGATTATGAACCCACCAAGGCCACCAGGGCAATTTCAGAATTCGTGCAGGAGAACCTTAGTAACTGGTTTGTTCGTTTGAGCAGAAGGAGATTCTGGAAAGGGGATTATGAAAAAGATAAAATTTCAGCTTATCAAACTTTATATACCTGCTTAATAACTGTCGCTAAACTGGGAGCTCCTGTAGCACCGTTTTTTATGGACAGATTGTATATAGATTTGAACCAAACCTGTAAAAAGGAAGACTTCAGCTCTGTACACCTTTCAGAATTCCCGGTTTTTGATGAAGCTTTTGTAGATAAAGACCTGGAGCATAAAATGGAGAAAGCACAAACGATCTCCTCTTTGGTTTTGTCTCTTCGAAAAAAGGAAATGATCAAAGTTAGGCAACCCTTACAGAGAATTATGATTCCTGTTCTTGATGAAAAACAAAAAGCAGAAATTATGGCTGTCGAAGACTTAATAAAATCCGAGGTAAATGTGAAGGAAATTGAACTTATTGATGACGCATCGGGTATTTTGGTCAAGCAGATAAAACCAAACTTTAAAGTACTTGGCCCCCGGTTTGGAAAGGACATGAAAGCAGTTACCCAGGCCATAAATAATTTTGGTCCTGAAGAGATATCAGCTATTGAGCGTGAGGGAAATATAACTGTTGATGTTAATGGAAAAATGATTACTTTTGCCGCCAACGAAGTTGAAATTAGCTCTCAGGATATCGAGGGATGGCTCGTTGCAAGCAGTGGAAATATAACCGTTGCGTTGGACGTTCATATATCAGACGAGTTAAAAAAAGAAGGTATTGCACGGGAATTGGTAAACCGGATTCAGAACCTAAGGAAAGATTCAGGATTTGAAGTTACCGATTATATTAAAGTGACCCTACAAAAGGACGGTATCGTCGAGGATGCCGTTTCACGAAACATAACCTATATCAAAAATGAGACACTTACTGCAAACCTCGAATTTGCAGATGTGGTAACAGAAGGGACTGAAATTCAGTTTGATGATGTCACTACTAAAATGTGGATCCAAAAACAGTAAGACACATGGCAACAGAGATTAAAGAACGTTACAGTGATGCTGATCTGGCTGAGTTCAGAGAAATCATTAATGCTAAGATTAGAAAAGCGCAGGAGCAACTTGAGTTATATAAGAGCGCTTATGTGAACGATGGCAACAATGGAACCGATGACACTTCACCAACTTTTAAAGCTTTTGAAGAAGGAAGTGAAACTTTAAGCAAAGAGGCCAACTCTCAGCTCGCAATCCGTCAGGAAAAGTTCATCAGGGATTTAAAAAATGCCTTAGTTCGAATTGAAAGCAAAACTTATGGAATCTGTCGTGTTACAGGTAAATTAATCGCTAAAGAACGCCTTAAACTTGTTCCTCATGCAACCTTAAGTATTGAAGCTAAAAACTTACAACGCTAAGCTTAAGTTTCAATACCATCTAATTATAAACGCTCCTTGTGAATCTCATATTGGAGCGTTTTTATTTCTGGTATAATGAAAAATTTCATTTTTCTAATATTGGTAAGCCTTATAGGCTATATGGGAAACGCTCAAAAGCAGGTTTCTCAGGTATTTGATGCTAATAATATTTCTGAAATTAAAATTTATGCCGATGAAATTTTCCAGATAAAGATTTCTACATCGGGAAACGAAAAAATTACTGTCACTACGATTTCTGAAGGGGAATATTATGACAATATTTCCCTGGATGCTGAGGTTCAGGAAAACCTTATAATTTTTACATCCCGTTTTCCGGAAATTCTTCAGGGAGGATTTGACAAACTTAGTGCTCACAAGGTATTTTCAGTTGAGGTTGATTTAAAAATTCCCAAGGATCTCCTGGTTTCTTTGGAATCAAATATTGCATCTGTGATAGCAAGTGGGGAATACGAAAACCTTCAGATCCTGCTAAATTCTGGTTATTGCAAACTCGAGAATTTTAAAGGGAATGGATTGATCAATACTTACAGCGGTTCGGTAGATATTTCAACCCAAAACGCAGTTATTGATGCTGTTTCCCGAAGCGGAATGGTTTCCATACCTTCTCATAAGCCGGGGAAGTATCTAATAAAAATTCAATCCAACACAGGTGATATAAAGGTGCAGGAAAACTAAATAATATTAGTATTTTTGAGCTTTTTAAACAGCTACTACTCAATGTCCTTAAAGAAAGCAAGTCTCATTATCATATTGATCCTGCTCATCGATCAAATCTCAAAATTTTATATCAAGACTCATTTTCAACTAGGTGAAGAAATTAAAGTTTTTGATTGGTTTCGGATTCTTTTTGTTGAAAACGAAGGAATGGCCTGGGGAGCAAAAATACCCGGGGAATATGGTAAGCTTCTTTTAACCTTATTTAGATTAGGAGCAATAGTGGGAATAGGTTACTGGCTTTGGGATTCTATAAGAAACAATGGATCTGCTGTTCTTATTGTTGCTATCTCCTTTATTTTCGCAGGTGCCTTCGGAAATATTATTGATTCTGTTTTTTACGGATTAATATTTACCCACAGCTATGGAAGAGTAGCTGAGTTTATGCCTGAAGGTGGCGGTTATGCAGATGTTTTTTACGGTAAGGTTGTAGATATGCTGTACTTCCCTTTATATGATGGAATTCTACCGGCATGGATTCCAATTTGGGGAGGGGAAAGATTTACCTTCTTTGAGCCTGTATTTAATATTGCAGATTCGGCCATTACAGCCGGGGTAATCCTGTTGTTGATCTTCAATAAAAAAGCCTTTCCACAAAAAGAAGAAAAAGGATCTTCTAATTAAGCCGCGTCTACTTTCCTGTCGAAAATTTTCTCAAACTTCTTAAGTTCAATAGGTTTGATAAGGTAATCTGTTACAAGATTAAATGATTTTGCTCTCTCAAGATCACGTGGATCAATGGAAGAGGAAACCACGTAAAGAGTAATCTTCTTATCGAAATTATTTTTGATCTTAATAAATTCACCTAAAAATTCCCAACCGTCCATTACCGGCATGTTAAGATCCAGGAATATGATATCTGGTAGTTTATCTTCGGTCATGTTAGAAAGGATCACCTTAAAATATTCAAGGGCCTCAAGTCCGTTTTTAAAGATTAATAAATTTTCTGATAGCTTTTTGATTTCGATAATCTTTCGAACCAGGTTAACGTATATTTTATCGTCATCGATAATACACGCCAGCTCTACTTTTTGCCCCATTAGATCTAGAATTTAATTTTAAATGTTGTTCCAATTTTTACGGTACTGGTAACCGAAATAGACCCTCCCATAGTTTCCACCTGATTCTTGGTGATAAACAAGCCTATTCCTTTTGCATCGGGATTTCTATGGAACGTTTTGTACATGCCAAACATTTTATCTCCATATTGATCCAGATCGATTCCCATGCCATTGTCGCTTACCTCCATGTGAGGATGTTCATTAGCGAAGTACGTTTGAATAAATATTACCGGTTTCCTACCCGGTTGTTTATAGCGAATGGCATTAGTAATTAAATTTAGTAAAATACTTTCAAGATATTCGGGAATGTACTCAATTTCTTTCAGCGCCTTAAAATCGGAAATTATATTGGCGCTTTCCCGGTTTATCAATGAAGATATTGATGAAATAACTACGTCCAGTGCATCACTAAACCTAACCATTTTTCTCTCTTTCTTAAGCAGGTTATGGTGAGTGACCATACTGTTTAAATGAGAAATAGCCCCGTCAAGATTAACCGAAATATGAGCTATATTTTCAATAAGATCCAGCTTATCTTCAGGATTCCTGGATTCTGTTAGAAGCTGTACTACAAGGCTTAAATTACTGCTGTGTGACCTTAAATTATGTGAAACAACGTGAGCAAAATTAAAGAGCCTTGAATTTTGAGTTGCAATAATATCCAGAGAATTCTGCAGGTTGATCTCGTTGTCTTTATTTTCATCTATATCCTGAAAAACACCTCTTATTCCAATAATTTCCTGCTCTTCATTGTATACAGGTTTTCCTGTCGCCCTTACCCAAAACTCCCTGCCATACAACGTTACCATTTTTAGCTCAACCTTAAAAGGAATCCCGTATTTCTCACATTTTTCAAACATCGAAAGAGCTTTTTCCTGGTGTTCCTGTGCATAAAAGCGTAATCTTTCGTCGTAATTTAAATTGTATTCTTTGGGACAATCCAGGATCTTCTTAGTAACATCATCCCAGTACAGGGATCGGGATTTTGTATCGATATACCATCCTCCTGTAGAAGTCATTTCTGCTGTTTCCCGGTAATAAAAGAAGTTTTCTTCTATAGTGTATTGATCTCTCTTGGACTGGTGAATATTAACAAAAAGCAAAACTGCACTTTCTCTGTTTCCGCTCTCCCGGCTTTTAAGGTTTCTTACTTCAAACCACCTGTATTTATCGTTCTGAAGCTTAATTTTTACTTCCTGATGGAAAGTTCCTCCAGTAGTTAAATTTTCAAAAGCAACCCTAAAATCATATTTGTAATCACTGTGAAGAATATTGTTGAGAAAGTAATCAAAAATAGAAGTTTGAGTGGCCGGTCTCCCAACCAAGGACTCGAAATGCTCAGACCAGGTAATTTCTTTAGAAAGAAGGTTGATTTTCCAGTAGGCAATATCAAAATCTTCTAGAATACTGTTTAACTGAAGGTCGTTGAGCATCAATTATATCTGTAAGAGAGTTTAAATGTAGACTAATGTTAAAAATAATACAAATATCGAAACCTTAATTTTTAAAGATATAGGTATTAATCGGTGTAACGCAAAAATCAAGGGATATATCACTCTCTAAGACCCCCTGGATTTTTTCTTCAGCTTCAAAAAATGACACTCCAACCTTAAAAACATCATTTCGGCACTGGGATAAAAAGCGGTCATAAAACCCTTTGCCATACCCTATTCTGTGCCCGGTTTTGTCAAAAGCAAGAAGAGGTACAAAAACAACATCTATTTTATTGGCAGGCACTTCGATTCCATCGACAGGTTCAGGGATGTTCCATTTATTCTTTTTGATTACTGTTGTATCTGTAAGCAGGATGTTGTGAAGCATTGAGGTT
>CAZXEY010000157.1:0-5988 GCA_964639695.1 uncultured Antarcticibacterium sp.
ATGAACATTCCTGAGGGGAAAAAAGTATATTTTTCGAGCGACAATCATCTGGGGGCTCCAACTCCAAAGGAAAGCAAAGTGCGGGAGCTAAAATTTATCCGGTGGCTGGATGAAGTAAAAACAGATGCAGCCGCAATTTTTCTTTTGGGAGACCTCTTTGACTTCTGGTTTGAGTACAAGCACGTGGTCCCTAAAGGTTTTGTAAGAACTTTAGGCAAACTTGCTGAAATTAAGGATAGTGGCATTCCTGTTTACTTCTTTGTAGGGAATCATGACCTGTGGATGAAAAATTACTTTGAAGAAGAATTAAACATTCCGGTGAACCATAAACCAAAAGAATTTGAAATCAACAATAAAAAATTTCTGGTGGGACATGGGGATGGATTAGGCCCGGGAGATAATGGGTATAAAAGAATGAAAAAGGTTTTTACCAATCCTTTTTCTCAATGGCTGTTTCGCTGGCTCCATCCTGACATTGGAGTTCCTTTGGCTCAATACTTTTCTGTAAAAAACAAAGCAATTTCAGGCGATGAGGATATAGAATTTTTAGGAGAAGATAAGGAGTGGCTTATTCAATACTGCAGGAGAAAATTGCAAACCAAACACTATGATTATTTTCTTTTTGGCCACAGGCATTTGCCAATGGAAATAAAGCTGAACGAAAATTCAGTGTATATTAATACAGGGGACTGGATTACCTATTATACTTATGCTGAATTCGATGGGAATTCGCTTTCCTTAAAGACCTTTAATTAATTAGCCTTTATATCTTTTAATTTAAGCTGAAGGCTAATGTTTCCATTATACTCATTTTCTTCTATACAATAAACCGCATCAAAAGTAGTATCTGCCGCTAAAAGATTTAATTTAGGTCCCAGATTAAAACCTATAGCATCAATAGAAGCAGGATTTTTTCCTTGTTTAAGTCTGCATTTTAAGTGAAGGTCATCTGCCCCGACACATTTTCCGTAGCCACAATCTTTTAAATTTCGGGTTAAGAAAACCGGCGACATATTTCCAGGTCCAAAAGGAGCAAATTGTTTGAGTATTCTATTGAATTTTGGAGTGATATCTGTCAGATCAATTTCCCTGTCGATAAGAATTTCCTGGGTTAACAAATTTCTATCAATACTTCCTGAAACTACTTCCTCAAACTTCTGTTTAAATTCGGGGTACTTCGACTCCAGTAAAGTAAGTCCCGCCGCATATTTATGACCTCCAAATTGTTCAATATGTTCTTTACAGGCATCTAAAGCATCATAAACATCAAAACCTCTTACAGAACGTGCTGAAGCTGCCAATTTTTCACCGCTTTTAGTAAAAACCAGGGTAGGCCGATAATAAGTTTCTGTGAGGCGGGAGGCAACTATACCAATAACACCTTTATGCCAGCTTTCGTCGTAAACAACAGTAGTAAATCTTTTCTGTTCCTGTAATTCTTCAATTTGAGCTAAAGCTTCTATAGTAATTGTTTTATCGGCATCTCTTCTTTCAGAATTGTAATTTTCAATTTCTGCAGCAAAATTCATGGCAATTCCTGGGTCTTCTTCAACTAAAAGGTTAACCGCATGTAATCCGTGCTTCATCCTTCCGGCGGCATTAATTCTTGGAGCAATAATAAACACCACATCGGTTATCGTAAGAGTTTCCTTTTTCACCTGATTAATAATTGCCTTAAATCCTTGTCGTGGAGCAATATTGATAACTCTTAAACCGTGGTAGGCAAGGATCCTGTTTTCCCCTGTTATGGGAACAATATCTGCACCAATTGCGGTTGCAACAAGATCCAGGTATGGCAACAGGGTATCGATTGTAAAACCTTTTGTTTGAGCCCAGGCCTGAATAAGTTTAAATCCAATACCGCAACCACAAAGTTCTTTATAGGGATACTCACAATCGCTTCGTTTGGGATCCAGAACGGCCACGGCTTTAGGAATTTCATCCCCCGGCCGGTGGTGGTCACAAATAATAAAATCTATATTTTTCTTAGAGGCATAAGCAACCTTTTCGATAGCTTTAATTCCACAATCTAAGGCAATGATTAGTCCAATATCATTATCTGCCGCATAATCAATACCCTTATAAGATATTCCATACCCTTCATCATATCTATCGGGTATATAAGTTGTGACATTTGGATAAAAAGATTTTAAATAGGAAGATAATAATGCTACGCTGGTGGTACCATCCACATCATAGTCCCCATACACCATAATAAATTCCTCTTTTTCAATAGCCTGTTCTATTCTTTGGATTGCCAGATCCATATCTTTCATTAAAAATGGATCGTGAAGATCATCAAGGCTGGGCCTGAAAAATTTTTTTGCAGCTTGAAAGGTTTCAATTCCGCGTTGAACCAGAAGTGATGCAACCGGAATCCCTACGCCTAGTTGGGAGGCAAGTCGGGTAACACTATCTGAATCTGGTTTAGGTTTTAAGGTCCATCGCATAATACTATATCTCTTCCTTAATTAATACCGATAATTAAAATTACTTTTTCCCTGCCACCACGATTACAATTTCTCCTTTGGGAGGCTTTTCTGAATAATGTTTTAAGACTTCAGTAGCGGTTCCCCGAATTGTTTCTTCGTGAAGTTTGGAAATTTCCCGTGAAACTGAAATAGGACGATTTTCTCCAAAGAATTCCACAAAATTGGTAAGTGTTTTAATTAATTTATGAGGAGATTCATAAAAAATAACAGTTCTTTCCTCATTTGCCAAAAGCTGAAGTCGGGTTTGCCTCCCCTTCTTTACCGGCAAAAAACCTTCAAAAACAAATTTATCACTTGGAAAACCACTGTTTACCAGAGCGGGAACAAAAGCAGTAGCACCGGGCAAACAATCCACCTCTATTCCTGCTTCTACACAGGCGCGGGTTAATAAAAACCCGGGGTCACTTATAGCAGGAGTTCCTGCATCACTTATCAAAGCAAAGGATTCTCCGGCCTTAATTCGTTGCACAATGCCATCAACGGTTTTGTGTTCATTATACATATGATGGCTATGCATAGGAGTATTTATTTCAAAATGTTTTAGCAATTTTCCGCTGTTTCTGGTATCCTCTGCTAAAATATGATCTACTTCTTTTAATACCCGAATTGCCCTTAACGTCATATCTTCAAGATTCCCAATAGGGGTTGGCACCAGATAAAGCTTAGACATGTAAAATTTTTAAAGGATTATCAGGCAAATTTATTTTCTACCAGCTCCATAAACTTGTTTTCAAACTCCTCTTTCCCCTGCCAGTTCTTATAATCGGGCTTTACTACCAGCTGGATAAATTTTTTGGCTTCTTCTTTAGAATCAAAAGTGTTTAATTGAGAGATAACCCTGTTGTAATCTGCGGTTTTGCCATCGAATAAGTGCCTTATAAAAGCAAGCCTTTCATTAAGCCCCACGTTAAACCCTTTTTTCAATTTATCGTTAAGGGACTTTGGCCTCTCCTTTTCCTGCCGACTTACTGGCTCAAAATTGGGAAGATTGTCATAATCTACTCCAATATTCCGGAAATCGTTTTTCGGTTGCTCCTTTGGTTGTGAAATAGGACTGTGAGAACTATGATTAAAAGATTGGTTTTTAGAAATGATCTTGTTCACCATATAATCCAGCCTGTCAGTTTCCGGAGGCATTTGAGCAACAATATCTTTTATTTTTTCTGTATTGGGTTCAGTAATGGCTTCAGCATCATTATACTCGGTACCGTCCGGTAAATACTCATCCTTTTCAAAAGTACCAAGAGGAGCATTTTGTTTTTCGGCCATGGGACTAAGCTTGGGTTCAAAAAATATTTCACTCTGAACTTCTTTTTTAGCGGCAACTTTTGGAGCCTCAGTCTCTTCTGGTTTTGGTTCAGAAGGTTTTGGTTCTACCTGTTTGGAAAATTCAGCTTTAGCTGCGGGAGTTTCCTCTTTAGTTGCATCTTCCGAAAATGCCGCGAGATTTTCTTCAGTAAAAGCCAAAATCGTTAGCTTTTCATAAAGCCTTTTTGCCTGTTCCTTAAGTTCTTTAATTGAAGAGCTATCTTTGTTTTGAATAATTTTTTCAGCCAGATCTTTTAATTCCGCTTTCAACTTATTTTTCATCTCGGGATCATTTTTTTAATTAAGAAATTCAGGAGCAAAGAAACAACTGCTAAAAAGTTGAATGGGTTCTCTTAATTTCCACTTTAGGTTACAAATTTAAAGAACCTCTACACTTAGCGGGTTGTATTTTTAATAAATTTGTTCCAACTTTATACGGAATAGGTGCTTTACCTTTTTCGCCACTGAAAATTACAAAATGTTTCTCGAAAATACAGTAAATCACAAAGAGCAATTTGGCTGGATAGAAGTTATTTGCGGCTCCATGTTTTCCGGAAAGACCGAAGAACTCATTCGCCGACTGAAACGAGCTAAGTTTGCACGCCAGAAAGTGGAAATTTTTAAACCTTCCATTGATAAGCGTTATCACGAAGAAATGGTGGTTTCCCACGATTCCAATGAGATTCGTTCTACACCGGTGCCTTCTGCTTCTAACATAAGATTACTTGCAGATGGTTGTGATGTCGTGGGAATTGATGAAGCTCAATTTTTTGATGATGAAATTGTTACCGTTTGTAATGACCTGGCGAATCGTGGCGTAAGAGTTATTGTTGCGGGGCTGGATATGGATTTTAAAGGGAATCCTTTTGGCCCTATGCCCAATTTAATGGCTACTGCAGAGTATGTTACTAAAGTACACGCAGTGTGCACAAGAACAGGAAATCTAGCACAATACAGCTATCGCAAAGCGGGAAACGATGACCTTGTTTTTTTAGGAGAAAATGAAGAATATGAACCTTTAAGCAGGGCAGCTTATTATAAAGCTATGCTTAAGGAACGGGTAAAAGTACTACCGGTGAAAGATGCCGTTACTGTGAGCCCCGGGAAAAAATAAATAAATGCAGAAAACACGTGAAACCGTACTTGAAATAGACTTAAATGCTCTTGAACATAACTATCATTATCTGCGCTCCAAAGTTGGAAGGGAGGTAAAATTGATGGGAGTGGTGAAAGCTTTTGCCTACGGGAGTGAAGCAGGGGAAGTAGCATTAAAATTATCAACTCTTGGAATAGATTATTTTGCGGTGGCTTATACAAGCGAAGGCGCTGCTTTACGAAAAGCAGGAATTGAAAAACCTGTTTTAGTCTTACATCCTCAATCGGTTAACTTTGAAAGCATTATTGAAGAATGCCTTGAACCAAGTATTTATAGCGAATTTGTTTTACGGGAATTTATAGCTACCGCTGAAAAACTTGGACAGAAGGATTATCCTATTCATATAAAATTAAATACCGGTTTAAACCGGCTGGGATTTGCACCAGCAGACCTAGAAATGGTTTTCAACTATTTATCCAAAACAAATTCCATTAAAGTTAAATCGGTATTTTCACATCTCGCAGCAAGTGAAGACTGGAAAGAGCGGGAATTTACACTGGGGCAGATCAACAGTTTTAGAAAAATGGCTTTTTCCTTTTATGAAGAACTCAATTATAAACCCCTGCTCCACCTTTGCAATACCTCGGGTATAATAAATTATCCTGAGGCTTCTTTTGACATGGTGAGAAGTGGAATTGGGCTATATGGATTTGGTAATGATGCTGAAGTTGATAAAAACCTGAAGCCTATTGGAACCTTAAAAACAATTATTTCCCAAATACATAAAATTGAAAAAGGAGATACTGTAGGATATAACAGGGCTTTCAAAGCCTCGGAACCCACAAAAATGGCAACTTTACCTATTGGTCATGCTGATGGTATCAACCGGCAATATGGCAATGAGCGCGCAGGTGTATTTGTAAATGGCCAATATGCTCCAATTATTGGTAATGTTTGTATGGATATGTTGATGATCAATATTAACGGGATTGATTGTGAAGAAGGAGATGAAGTGATAATTTTTGGTGGTCTTCAACATGCAACACAGTTTGCAGAAAAAGGAAAAACGATTTCTTACGAACTAATCACAGG
>CAZXEY010000158.1:0-5922 GCA_964639695.1 uncultured Antarcticibacterium sp.
TCGTTACAGGACTTATGATCTTCACATTTTGAAAGGCTATTGCTCCTTTCACTACTCCTGCAATGGTATTTCGTAATGCTTCAATAATTTGCATTTTTAATTCACTTTTGTTGTAAATAAGGCTTACTTCTCTTGCCGGAACAGGATCATTGAACATCTTAAGCTTCTTCTTTTCATTCTCGTGGATATCAAGCGTGTGTAAATAGGGCAGAAGTGTCATTCCCAATCCTTCATTGGATAATTTTATAAGAGTTTCAAAACTTCCGCTTTCCAGCTGAAAGCTGTCACCTTCATAATTCCTGGAAGCTTTACAAAGATTGAGGATGCCATTTTTAAAACAATGCCCATCCTCCAGTAACAGCATATCATCTATATCCAGATCCTCAACGGCAAGCTTGGTAGATTTACCTAACCTGTGTCCTTCCGGAACATAAGCTACAAAGGGTTCATAATAGAGAACCTGTTCTTTTATATTCGGAATTTCAAGTGGTGTGGCCGCAATTGCCGCATCCAGATGTCCTTCCTTAAGCCTTTCCAGGATTGCTTCTGTATTAAGTTCCTCTATTTTTAATTTAACCTTTGGATATTTTTTAATGAAATTGTTGAGGAACATAGGGAGTAAAGTGGGCATTATTGTAGGAATTACCCCTAACCGGAACTGGCCGCCAATAAATCCTTTTTGCTGGTCAACAATATCCTGAATTCTTTCACTTTCATTTACAATATTCCGCGCCTGGGTAACTATTTTCCTTCCTGTTTCAGTTAATTGAATAGGCTTTTTGCTTCGGTCAAAAATCTGTACATCAAGTTCTTCCTCAAGTTTTTGGATTTGCATACTCAACGTTGGCTGAGTTACAAAAACCTTTTGAGCAGCTTTAGTGAAATTTTGATGTTCGGCAACAGCCAATACATATTGTAACTGTGTAATTGTCATATTCGATTACTTTCTGTCACAAAGGTATCGATTTATTCTATTTGAAATTTAAGAAATCACAAATTTACCTATAGATTAACGGGTGAGTTTTATATTGAACTGTTGACTTTCTTCACCAACTTCAAATTTTATTTCGTTCCACTCCGGCGGGCCATAAGGATTGGTACTGTTGTTTGAAACGCCGTAACTTTCTGCTGGCCTTCCGGTAAATTCGTAGTCCATTAGTTCATTGCCGTTTTTATCATGAAAACAGGTAATAGCATATATTCCTTCAGGAACATCCATAAAAACAACCTTAGCCGTTCCATTTATTATTTTAGCTGAAGCAGTGAAAGGCGGGTTTGTCTTCATAAAGGTATTTTCGGTATGTAAAGAAAAAAGTATTTCACCTTCTTCCGAAGAAATGTTATTTACTATGACAGTAATTTCTGTTCCCTCTGTAGATCTTTCCGAAGAAAATAGTGACATTAAAGCGACAATTAAAATGGTAATTAAATTCATGGCCTATAATTTTGATGTTACAGCTTCAAATTTATTATAGGGAGCTGTTGTTATAAAAATAAAAGGGTCGAATTGTATAAATCCAGGGATGAACTGTAAAAAATTAATTCTGCTATTTTAAAGAAGCCCTCTGGCTTTAATTTCCAGGTATTTATTGATAGTATTTACGGTAAGATCTTCTGGCCTGGTTAAAACTGTTTGTATGCCACTTTGTTGTAATTTTTTTACCATTAATCTCTTTTCAAGGAAAAAATCCTCAGCTATTGTTTGATGAGCAATGGCAGGAACTGTGTTAACCTCTTTATGAAGGATCTTGTCCAGCTCAGTATTCTCAAAAAATATAGCAACCACAACGTGCTTCTTAGCAAGAGCCTTAAGATAAGGAAGGGTTCGGTTAAGAGCATTCATATGCTCAAAATTTGTATAAAGGAGAATAAGGCTTCGGGTAGTGATCTTTCTTTTTATCCAGGTATACAAAAGGGAAAAATCTGAATCCAGAAATTCTGTTTTTACTGAATATAAGTTTTCCAGGATTTGAAGGAGGTGAGATTTTTTCGCACTGGCATTTAGATAATTTCCTGTTGAATTAGAAAATGTCATCATTCCCACTTTATCCTTTTTTTGAAGTGCCACATTGGAAAATGCCAGGGTGCTATTTATCGAGTAGTCCAGTAAACTCAATCCGTTAAATGGCATTTTCATTACTCTACCTGTGTCGATAATGGAATATATTGGTTGTGCTTTTTCATCCTGGTACTGGTTCACCATTAAAGTGCTTTGCTTTGCAGTTGCTTTCCAGTTAATACTCCTCACGTCATCGCCGGGAGTATAATCCTTTATTTGTTCAAATTCCTGGGTGTGGCCAAGGCGGCGGATTTTTTTCAATCCGGGATGACTTAAGCGGTTATCAATGGCGAGAAAATCGTATTGTCTCATTTGTATAAAAGAAGGGTAAACTTTCACCATTTGATCCTGGTCGAAAATTCTTCTCTTTTTTAAAAGCTTTAGAGGAGAGGAAACAAAGATGTTTAACTTTCCAAAAACATATTCTCCGCGGGTTACGGGCCTTACTGTATATTCAAAAGATTGTGTAACCCCGGGAGGAAGAATTAATTTTTGCAGAAAATCCCTTTTTTGAAATTGAACAGGTAGCTCGTCAATTATTTCCAGAAAAATTTTAAATCTGAAGCGGCTGCTACATTTTACGTGTACAGGATTTTCATCGGAATTCGAGAATTTCTCCGGCAACACTCGTTGGGCAGAAATTTTTCCAGAGGAAAATAATAGAACAGCATCAATAAATATAAAAATCAGTAGTAAAACCGCTAGAATCCAGGCGATAGGGTATAATATTTCCAGCCAATAGGAAAAAAGAAAAATTACGGCAATAGAGAATATGGCTGTAAAAACCTTTTGATGAAAATATATAGATCCTATTGTTTTTCTCACCTGCCTATCTTGGGATCTCGAGAGATTTTGTAATTATTTCGATTACGCTTTCCGGGGTGGCACCTTCCATTTCCCTTTCAGGGGAAAGAATGATCCTGTGAGCTAAAACAGGGACCAAAACTTTCTTTATGTCCTCTGGAATTACAAAATCCCTGCCCTGTATCGCTGCCATTGCCTTAGAGGCATTCATAATTGCTATAGAAGCTCGGGGAGAGGCACCAAGATAAAGATGAGGATGATTCCTGGTTTTAACTACAATTTGAGCTATATAATTGAGTAATTTTTCTTCTACCAGGATGCCCCTAATTTGTACCTGCAAAGCCTGCAATTTTTCAGGATTTAGAACTGGAGAAATTTCACTTTCAGGAATGGCATCTTTTCTTTGATGATGCGATTGTAATATTAGCACTTCTTCATCTGCAGTAGGATATTCGACTTTTATTTTAAACAGGAACCTGTCTAGTTGTGCTTCTGGTAGGGCGTAGGTTCCTTCCTGTTCAATAGGATTTTGTGTAGCGAGTACCATAAAGGGTGGCTTCATCGTGAATTTTTTGCCATCTATCGTAATTTGTCTTTCTTCCATTACTTCAAACAATGCTGCCTGGGTCTTGGCTGGTGCACGATTGATCTCATCAATAAGAATTATGTTTGAGAATATTGGTCCCGGCTTGAATTCGAAATCAGATGTCTTGGAATTTAAAACCGAAGTTCCCAGTACATCACTCGGCATAAGATCTGGCGTAAACTGGATACGGCTAAATTCTGTATCCAGTGTTTTTGCAAATAATTTTGCGGTCATAGTTTTGGCAACTCCGGGAACTCCTTCTATTAGAACGTGCCCATTGGCCAGCATTCCGGCAATGAGGAGTTCAATAAAATCTACCTGTCCAATAATAACATTTCCCAGTTGTGTTTTAAGGTTTTCTACTGCCTGTTGTAATTCTTCAAGATGAATGCGGTTGTCGAAATTAATTTCCGAATTACCTGTTGGTTCATTCTCCATTATTTAATAATTTTTAAATTTTTGAGACGGTTTGAAAGTTCCTGAAGTTCTTCTTTTGAAATTTCTGATCTTTTCGAAATTTCATCAAAAAATCTAAAAAGATCCCTGGTATCGTCTTCGGTATTTTTTGTTTTGGCTGCTACATCGCTAATAAATTTATTATCTATTGCGGTTGTAGTTATTCGATGCCTGTTTCTAAGGTAGTCATTAAAATGATCTATCTTTTTTATGGCAAGTTCTTTAAAATTCTTCTGTTCAATGTAAAGATCTCCAATAGTCATGGCATATTCAAACGTCTGATTTCTTAGTGGCTTGACCACCGCAATTGCTCTCTGTTTTCTTTTTCCTTCAAAAAGTATGAATAACAAGCTTCCAATTAAAATAAAGTAATACGCCCACTTCAAAGGTTTACTGCTTAAAAGGATGTAAAGAGGCGAAGTTTGAAAAGATTTACCCGATTTGTAATAACTGTCCCAATAGATATTACCGGGCCTGTCGGCATATGCTAAAACACCTTCAGCATATTTGTAGTTATCATCGCTTAATAAAAAATAATTGGATAAAGCTTCAGGGTTACTGTGAAGAAAGATTTCTCCCTCACCATAACCTGTCTTTAAAAAATTTATTTTTTTATCGCTTGTGTCTGCGGAAAATTCAGAAATTCCTAAAACAGAATTGTTCAGGGTGTCTATTTTGCTGAAGTATAGGGATTCAATATCAAAATCTACCTCATACCTGTCATTTGTTTTTAATTGCGGATTTACAAATTCAAACCTTGGCCTGAAATAAAACTGGTTTAGGTCGCTGTAAGTAACCGCATCGATTTGTAAAGTATCCAGCAGATTTTTGCTGATATAAGATGCCGAAACAAAGAGTGAGTTACCCTCCTGTACCCAGGATAGTAATTTTTTCAATTCATTGTCATCAAAAACAATGTAATCATTAAGAAAAAAATAAATACCTGAAGGATCGGTTTGCAGAAATTCATATGGAGGAACCGCTACCTTTATTATTTTTCCTGCGGAATTATCTTTCCAGGATTCAAAAAAAACATAACTCCCCAGCGCAATCTTATCGCTTTCCAAATAACTTTGATTCCAGTTTACCGGCTCCGGCTCTGAAGCTTCTAAATAAGTTAAAAGCATTATTACAATTAAGAATAAACCAAAAGCTATTTTAATGCTGTTACTCATTTACGCCAGAGTTTAAACTTTTCTCCATTTCCAGGAAAGATTTTTGTACAGATTGAAAATGCTCCTCTGAAATTGTAAACTCCCCATACCAGCTAAAATCGTAAATCCTTATAAGGTTCTTTAACTGCTGGCGATAGGACTCTTTCACTTCATTAAGATATTCTAAATTAGTTTTTTGAGATTCATAATTGATTAATTCCTTCTTATCCAACTGCCTTAGAAGCTGTAGGTAATAAAACCTAATTGCTAACCTGTAATTTTTTTGTTCTATTGCTTCCTGAATTAATTGCGGAATATTCTGAGATCTCACAATTTTCTCCTCCTCATTTAAATAAACATCTGGAGTATCGGGATCTGCAAATAATCTGTTTCCTGGATCAAGACGTATAAAAAGCCATACTACAAAACCTATGATAAGTCCTATTATAAGGTATGGCAGTATTTGAAATAACACCGATAAAAAGCTGTTTGCTTCGTAGTCTCCAAAAAGCCAATGGAGAAATTTGTTATACTGCAGGTTCAGGTAATTTTTTAAGCGGGTCCACCAGCTTTCCTGTTTCTCTATTTCTAGGTAATCAAAAGCATTATCATTCCGGAATTTCTCTAACTGTTGAGCTTCAATGGTTACAGGTTGTAATGAAGATGTTGAATCATATCTAATTTCCTTTTGGCTTTCCTGCAGGGAATCCTGAGCAACTGCTAAACCGGGGTTTAAAAGCAGTAAGGATATGAATAGGATTAACTTCATTCTAACTTCCCAGGTTTTCTATCGTTTCGTAAGTTCCTGTCAGGTTTTTATGTTCATTTAAATTGAAATAGATAAAGGAGACGGCAATTATAGT
>CAZXEY010000159.1:0-5686 GCA_964639695.1 uncultured Antarcticibacterium sp.
GAAAATTAATAAGGCTTGTCCCCCACTCTGTATTCTTCGTATTTGTAAACGGTCTTTCCATTATAATTTTCATGTCTCAGCTGGTCCAGTTCAAAACCCTAAATGAGGCGGGCGAGCTGGTATGGATGACCGGAGAGTCTCTTTATCTTATACTGGGATTGGTTTTGCTAACAATGCTGATAATTTGGGGTCTTCCTAAGTTAACAAAAGTGGTTCCCTCTTCCCTGGTGGCTATCCTCGTAGTTTTTGGAATAGTAATTTTCTTCGGAATTGAAACCAGAACAGTTGGTGATATAGCTTCAATAAACGGAGGGTTTCCTCCTTTTCATATTCCAATGGTTCCCTTAAATTTTGAAACACTCGCGCTAATTTTTCCCTTTGCCGCAATTGTTGCCGGCGTAGGATTAATTGAAAGCCTGTTAACTTTAAATATTGTTGATGAAATTACCGAAACCCGGGGACGTGGAAATAAAGAATGTGTAGCCCAGGGAACCGCCAATGTTTTATCAGGTTTTTTCTCAGGAATGGGTGGATGTGCAATGATTGGCCAAAGTCTTATCAATGTATCCTCAGGAGCCCGTGCAAGATTATCGGGAATAGTCGCTGCCGTAAGTTTACTGTTGTTCATTATGTTTGGAGCAGATATTATTGAACTTGTTCCTATGGCCGCCTTAACGGGAGTAATGATCATGGTCGCAATAGGTACCTTTGAATGGGCCAGTTTAAAAACCTTCCGAAGAATGCCAAAGAGTGATGTTTTGGTGATGGTACTGGTAACCCTTGTTACCGTTTTCCTTCATAACCTGGCTTTAGCTGTACTGGTTGGAGTAATTATTTCTGCCCTTGTTTTTGCGTGGGATAATGCTAAAATGATAAGGGCGAGAAAGAGGACCGATGAAAAAGGGATTAAGCATTATGAGCTTTACGGACCTTTATTCTTCGGATCTGTTCAGGCTTTTAATGATAAGTTCGATATCTTAAATGATCCTGAGGAAGTAGTCATTGATTTTTCTGAAAGCCGTATCGTTGATATGTCCGGTATAGAAGCGGTAAACAAACTAACGGAAAGGTATCATAAACAAGAGAAGAAACTGCATTTAAAACATTTAAGTGCCGATTGCAGGAAATTGCTTTCTAAAGCTGATGCCATTATAGAAGTCAACATTGTTGAAGATCCAACTTACAAGGTTGCAATCGATAAAATTTAAATGTTCTTCTAAAATCTGTTGATCTCAAATTATCGGGAAGAGATAATTTTTCGGATAATTGCTATCAAATTTCCCTGAAGTTTTTTGCTCCAATAGATTTTATAAACTTTCCGGAGAAAAAAGCAAACACTAAATTCTCCTTAAATTCCCTTTTAGGGTATTATAAAAATACTGGTTTTAGTACCTTTAGAATGTGAGGAAGTTAAGGAAGATGGACAGTTATGGATTAATTGAAAATTATTTTTCATTAGGTGCAATCACATCTTATGAGTGAAAGCACAGTTACAACATCCAAAAAAAGGATTGATACCATAGATGTGCTAAGAGGTTTTGCACTAATGGGAATTTTATATGCCCACATGGTCATCTGGTACACAGGTGCTTCCCTTCCGGCAGAGGTTTATACCAATTACGACAGTACAGCAGATGGGGTGGCAATGGCCATATTTGGAGCCCTGGTGTATGGGAAATTCTTCTCAGTCTTTTCCTTTTTATTCGGCTTAAGCTTTTACCTGCATTTCCAGAAAAAAATGTCTTCTACCGGTTATCTTAGAACCTACATATGGCGATTGATTCTCCTGTTTTTAATTGGAATAGTGCACCACATCGTTTGGAGAGGGGATATTCTTGCTATTTATGCAGTCCTTGGCCTACTCCTTCTTCTTTTCAGGAATCTCCCAAAGAAATTAATTCTTGTACTTTCTTTATTGCTCATAATTAACCTTCCCACTAATATTTATGATGCTTTTCAACCAGAATCGTATGATTCCTCTGTAAGTTTCCCAATGAAGGAAGAAGCCAGGGAATATTATTCTCTTGTCCAAAATGCCGGTTTTTTAAATGTATTAAAAGAAAACTGGAATTCCTGGCCGGCAAAAATAAAGTATCAGCTGGAGAGCGGGAGATTATTGATGACCTTTGGCTATTTCCTGCTTGGTTTTTATGCAGGGCGGGTAAAGCTTTTTACTTCAATAAAAAGAAATCTATCCAAATTTATTACCTGGAATAAATTAATGGAAAGTGGTATTTTAATCCTGCTTACGGTGGGATTAATTTTATACCTCCATGATTACGTTACCATTCCCGATATTACCATTGTGACCCAGTATAAATGGCTGGCGGTTTTTCTTTTTGATGTTTATAATGCCTGCGTCACCATCTTCTATATAACCGGGATCACGATTTTATTTCAAAGTAGTAGTTTTAAAAATTATTTAAAACCACTTGCTGCAATGGGCCGAATGGCATTAACTATTTACCTGCTTCAAACTTTTTTTGGTCTTTTAATTTTCTATCAGTTCGGGTTTGGATTGTTAGATGAGACTACCCCGGCAGTAAATATTCTTTTGGGGATCCTCATTTTTTTCATCCTTCTTAATTTTAGCCAATGGTGGCTTAAAAATTTTAAACAGGGTCCCGTAGAATGGTTATGGAAAAGCCTTACATATTTCAGGTTTTCTTCTATTCGGAAGAGAAAAATTCAGCCAGAAAAAGTTACTTCTTAGTTCGTCATTTCTATCTTTGAAAAAGACTTATTTTAATGCTGGCTAAAAAAATAGAAGTTGATCAACGATTGCAGTACCTGATAGGTATTAGCACTGTGCTGATTATTTCCTTCATTTGCTATCTATTCATAGATGTTATAGGATATCATATTGTAGCACTTATCCTTCTTTTAGCGGTTTCTATTTTGGCCATGTTTTTTAATATTTGGCCGGTTGTCACAGTAGCCGTGTTAAGTGCATTGATCTGGAATTTTCTCTTTATTCAACCAAGATCCACTTTTAGTATTACTACCCCCGAAGATGCTTTGTTTTTCCTGATGTATTTTATTATTGCAGTAATGAATGCCTTCTTTACAACCAAAATCAGGAAAGCAGAAGAGAAGAACAGAAGGAGAAAAGAAAGAGAAAATGAAATTAAACTTTACAATACATTGCTGAATTCGTTATCCCATGAATTAAAGACTCCTATTTCCACAATTATTGGTTCTGTGGATATATTAAAAGATAACACAGAAAAATTATCGGTCAACAACAAGAATGACTTATATAAAGAAATAGAAAAAGCCGGATATCGTTTAAACAGGCAGGTGGGAAACCTTTTAAATATGAGTCGGCTTGAAAGCGAATTTGTTAATCTTCAGCTGGATTGGTATGATATAAATGAAATTATTTATTCAGTAATACAATTCAACAGGCCCGAAACTGAAAGCCACAAAATTATTTTTGAAGCTGATGAAGACTTACCTTTATTTAAAATTGATGCTGTTTTGTTTGAGCAAATCCTTCAGAATATTATAAATAATGCTTTACAATATACCCCATCGGGCTCTATAATAATTATAAATACTTCCTACAATTCTCAGGAATGTATCGTTAAGATTTCTGATAATGGAAATGGATTTCCTGAAGATAAAATTCAAAAGGTATTTGATAAATTTTATAGGCTTCCAAATACTGCATCAGGAGGTACTGGACTAGGATTATCAATAGCTCAGGGCTTCGCTCAGGCTCATAATGGTTCTCTCCTATTGCAAAATTTAAAAACCGGTGGAGCAGAATTTACCTTAAAAATACCTGCAGAAATTTCTTATCCTAAAAATTTTCAAAATGAATAACGGCGAGATCTTAATTATTGATGATGAACCTCAAATAAGAAAATTGTTACAAATTTCACTGGAAAGTAATGATTATAAAACAGTCCAGGCTTCTACCGGTATAGAAGGAATTCATTTGGCTGCAAATCACGCCCCCGATCTTATAATTTTAGACCTGGGATTGCCAGATAAGGAAGGACAGGAAGTACTTAAAGAACTTCGCCAGTGGTATGATAAAGCTATTATCATATTATCTGTGCAAAACCGGGAACAGGATATTATCGAGGCATTGGACAATGGAGCTACAGATTATCTTGCCAAACCCTTTAGAACAGGAGAACTTTTGGCAAGAATAAGAAGCTCTCTCAGGCAAAACCCAAACTCAGAAAAATCTCACGTCATAAACTCGGGCCTACTAAAAATAGATTTAAGTTCTAAAAGCGTTTTTAAAAACAACCTACCGGTAAAGCTTACCTTAACAGAATTCAATTTGCTTGCATTATTAGCCAAAAATCAAGGAAAAGTTCTTACACATCAGGTCATTTTAAAAGAAATCTGGGGCGTTGGAGCGCAAAAAGAAACTCAGTATCTTAGAGTTTTCATAGCGCAACTTCGAAAGAAATTAGAATCAAATCCAAATACACCAGAACACTTGATCACCCAAAGTGGAGTAGGATATCGCTTCGTATGATCTTTATAAAATCTTTATGTCCAGGGAGAAATCTTTATAATCTCCTTATATCCTTCAGCCTAACTTTGCCTTTCTTTTATAAATGATGTGTGGCGGGTAAAAAGAGTAATAAAACCGGGAAACCAACTCAGAACATTAAATACCTTAAATGGCCATTTATTGTAATTGCTATTTTAGTTGTTCTTATAGTCGCAGGATTCGATTATTGCTCTAGAACCGGAACTATTTAAATTTAATTTTGGATATACAACAGGTTCAAAAACGGGAAAGGATTGAGAAAATTTTCAGTACTTTAAGAAGAATTTCTTTTTGGATAAGTTTTTTTGCCATAGGGGTTATAATTTATGATCTTGGGTTTAAAACAATTGCTTCCGAAAAAGCTATACTTATTTACTTTTATCTTTTTGCATTATTTTTTGGAGCAGTTTCTATTATTACCCGATATCTTCTTAAAAAGATCCCGCTTTCAACGGAGGTTAAAATTTTTGATAGCGTAATATTTTTTCTTTTTGCAATTCTGGTACTTATAAAAACCGATGTAATACCGGAAAACTGGCAAATTCATAGATTCTTCAACAATATGGCCTGGATCTATATTGCTGTTTTTATCTATTTTATAAGAGAATTTTCAACTTTAAAAATTAATTTCAGTAAAGAATATATTAATCCTGCCCAACTCTTTATTATTAGCTTTTTGAGTTTAATACTCGTTGGGACCTTATTACTTCTATTACCTAATTCAACTTACGAGGGTATTTCTACCCTGGACGCTCTTTTTACTTCAACCAGTGCTGTTTGTGTCACAGGATTAATTGTGGTTGATACCGGAACCTACTTTACCTCATTTGGTCAAAATGTCATTTTAATATTGATACAACTAGGAGGGCTGGGTATTATGACATTCGCCAGTTATTTCAGCTACTTTTTCCGGGGAAGAAGTTCCTATGAAAATCAAATTATGCTCAGGGATGTGACAAATTCAGATAAAATAGGAGAAGTATTTGCGGTCCTTAAAAAAATAATTTTGCTCACTTTTGCGATTGAACTAATTGGGGCTGTAATCATATTTTTTTCAGTTAAAAAAACTCTTGTACCCGAGATACTGGACAGAATATTCTTTTCTGTTTTTCACAGCATTTCTGCTTTTTGTAATGCGGGGTTTTCTACTTTAGAATATGGTCTTTATGA
>CAZXEY010000160.1:0-5595 GCA_964639695.1 uncultured Antarcticibacterium sp.
TGTCATCAATATTCCAACTAAGAATTTCTTCTATGGTATGGACCCGGGAGAAGAAATTATTGTAGAGCTTGACAAGGGGAAAACGTTGCTAATTGAACTCATGTCTATTGGTGGTGTTAACGAAGATGGGATGGTCGAAGTCTTTTTTAAAGTAAACGGACAAACAAGGGCTGTGAAGGTTCAGGATAGATCAGTAAAAGTTGAAAAAGTTTCTCACGCCAAAGTGGATAAAAATGATGAAAATCAAATAGGCGCTCCTCTACAGGGATCTCTTGCTTCAGTCCTGGTTAAAGAAGGTCAGAAAGTACAAAAGAATGAGCCGTTATTTATTATTGAAGCTATGAAAATGGAAACTACGATAACTTCAAATAAAGAAGGCGAAATTGATAAGGTTATACTAAAAGAAGGAGAAATGGTTTTTGCAGATGACCTTGTTGTAGTAATAAAATAACAGAATAAAATGAAAAGATCAGGAGAAAAGATGTTTCATCATCAACATCCCTATGAACCTTTTATTCCGGAAAATGCTACCAAACTAATAGTAGGAACTCTTCCTCCTCCCAGGTTTACTACAGGAATATTAAAAGAAGGGGATGTGGATTTTTGTTATGGCAGCAGAGATGGTCTTCTTTGGGTGGTTCTGGATAAGCTTTTTGATCTAAACCTGAAATTCGAAAATACCGCTCAGGCCATTGAACAGAGAGAAAAATTTCTTCTCGAAAGAGGAATTGGTATATGTGATATGGTAGAAAGCAGCCGAAGGCAGAAAATAGATGCTTCAGATCTTGGAATGAAAGAAGTGGAGCTCAGGAATATGATTGGGATCTTACAAAATCATCCAAAAATAGATACGCTTCTTTTTACCGGAGGTAACAGCAAGAATGGTCCTGAATATTTTTTCAGAAGGCATTTAAGGGAAATTGGGAGCGATATAAAATTAAAGGTTATTTCTAACGAAATTCCAAGGGTTCATCAATTTGTTCTTGACGGGCGTCTCATTAAAACTGTTTCGTTAATTGCTCCATCAGGCTCCGCAAACAGGGCAATAGGGGGTTTGGATTCGTATAAGGATAAAAAAATAAAGAACCCTGAATTCAATACAGTTGACTTCAGGGTTCTTCAATATAAAGGCTATTTTTAAAGGCCAATAAAAATTTACTGGAGTTCTTTTTTACTTTGATCTGCCATGGTGGTTGGCTTTACCTTAAACTTTTTTCGTTTAGGTCTTAAACGTCCATGCGTTCCAAGAGCAATTTTTCCTCTTTTAGTTTTTTTATCTCCTCTACCCATTATTATTTTTTGTTTTGCTGATCTTTAATTGTTTTTTCGTCGATATCAAAATCATTAGTATCTCCTCTGGTGTTTCCTATATCAGTTACACTAAGCGGATCATTGGTGCCTTTTCCATCTTTTCTCGTTCTTCTTTTATCATCTATACGTCCCATAACTTCAGTTTTAAGATTAGTCTCCAATATAAGCAAACCAGCAACAAAAAACTGCTAAAGACCTGTTACAATATGGTTAAACCTATCTAATACTGCGAATGAAATTGTTAATTTTTCCTTTTCCTTCTTTGGAGAGATGCTTTATAAACGCGCTGCCAATAATTGCCCCTTTAGCGTACTTTGTAGCCTGTTCAAAGCTTTCGTTGTCGCTGATTCCAAACCCTACAATTTGTGGATTTTGAAGATTTAGAGAATCAATTCTTTGAAAATATTTCCTGGTTTCATCTCCAAATTCCGATGTAGCTCCTGTTACGCTGGCACTGCTAACCATGTAAATAAATCCGCTGGAAACTGAATCAATAAATCGTATTCGTTCTTCTGAAGTTTGTGGAGTAATGAGAAAAATATTCAGCAATCCATATTTCTCAAAAGTTTCTTTATAGTTTTCGGCATAAACATCTACAGGCAGATCAGGAATAATCAAACCATCAATTCCGGCTTTTTCACATTCCTCGCAAAATTTTTCGACCCCAAACTGCAGAATCGGATTAAAATAACCCATTATAATTAGAGGTATAGAGACATCTTTTCTGATTCCCTGAAGCTGCTCAAATAATTTTTTTGTTGTCATTCCTGCTTTTAATGCTGCAGTAGAACTTTCCTGAATGGTAGGCCCATCGGCAAGAGGATCGCTAAAAGGTAATCCTATTTCGATCATGTCTACTCCATTTTTTTCAAGATCTTTTATAATATCTACGGTGTCTCCCGGTTCAGGAAATCCTGCGGTAAAGTATATGGATAGGAGTTTCTTATTCTCCTCTAATTTTTTGTTGATTCTATTCATTTTCTAACTTAAAGTGCCGCTATGGTTTTGACGCTGCGACTTATTTACCATTATTAAAGATTAAAATACTCAATGTAAGAACTAAGGTCCTTATCGCCACGACCAGAAAGATTAATGACTACAATATCATCCTCTTTGAATTTACGGTCTTCAAAAATAGCCAGAGCGTGAGAGGTTTCAATTGCCGGAATAATTCCCTCTAGTTTTGCCAGTTCCAAACCTGCTTTCATTGCAGCATCATCTGTAATTGAAATAAATTCAGCTCTTCCTGTTCTAAAAAGGTTTGCGTGCATCGGGCCAATTCCCGGATAATCCAGTCCGGCAGAAATAGAATAAGGTTCCGTAATTTGGCCGTCTTCGGTTTGCATAAGAAGGGTCTTGCTGCCATGAATAATTCCTTCTTTTCCCAATGCTGAGGTTGCAGCACTTTCACCCGTTAAGACTCCTTTTCCTGCAGCTTCCACAGCAATGATTCCCACATCGGGATTATCCAGGTAATGATAATAAATGCCGGCGGCGTTACTTCCTCCTCCTACACAGGCTACCACATAATCGGGATTTTCGCGGTTTTCCTTTTCTTTCAACTGAATTTTTACCTCTTCAGAAATAACACTCTGGAATTTTGCCACCATATCGGGATAAGGATGAGGTCCTACCACAGAGCCAATAATATAATGGGTATCAACCGGGTTATTGATCCAGTCCCGAATAGCTTCATTAGTAGCATCTTTTAAGGTTCTGCTTCCCGATAATGCGGGAACTACAGTGGCACCCAACATTTTCATTCTTGCAACGTTAGGGGCTTGCCGTTTTATATCGACCTCGCCCATATACACAATACATTCAATTCCCATCAAAGCACATACAGTTGCTGTAGCTACCCCATGTTGACCGGCGCCGGTTTCTGCAATGATCCTGTTTTTCCCAAGGCGTTTTGCCATTAGGATTTGCCCCACAGTATTATTTACTTTATGAGCTCCTGTATGGCAAAGGTCTTCTCTCTTCAAATAAACTTTGGTGTTGTATTTTTTGCTAAATCGCTCCGCAAAATACAACGGAGTGGGCCTGCCAACATATTCCCTTAATAACTCCTGAAATTCCTTTTGAAAGGATTCTTCTCTCATTATATTCAAATACTGAGATCTCAATTCTTCTACATTAGGATAGAGCATCTCGGGAATGTAAGCTCCACCAAAATCCCCATAATACCCTTTTTCGTTTACCTGATATGTCATTGTAGTAGTTGTAAATTCTTTTAAAAAAAACTTTATTTTCCGACTAAATTATTTTTAAATTTTTTAAATTTTTCTAAATCTTTATAACCCGGTGCCGTTTCAAATCTGCTGTTTAAATCGACTGCAAATAGAAGATCGCCTTTTCCTTCCTTCTTGAGATAATCCCTGAATTCTTCAATCTTTAAATAATCTTCCGGACCAATTCCACCGCTTAAAAAGAAAGGAGTTGTAGAAGGATAATTTTTTAAAATTTCCCAATCAAAAGCATATCCGTTTCCTCCCTTATTTTTTCCTTTTGTATCAAAGAGGAAGTAATCTACTGCTGCTTCAAATTCCTGTAAAAGGTTGAAATCAAATTCTTCTTTAACAGAAAATACCTTTATGATTTCAATATTTTTTCCTAAAACAGATCGCAATTTCTTAGTGAATTCTGCAGATTCATTACCGTGTAATTGCACTGCTTTAAAACCGTGATGAATTACCTTCTCTTTTATAAACTCAATTGAAGAATTTACAAAAACTCCTGTTTTTTTTATTTCTTCAGAAATAGCCGGGATATTATCTTCAAAATTTCGCGGAGAATCAGCATAGAAGATGAAACCCATATATTCGGGTTTTAATTGAGCTAATCCTAAAATGTTATCAGGATCTTTCATTCCGCAAACTTTGAATTTCATCTTTTTTTACTTCAATTCATTAATAAAACCGGTAGCACTTTTTCCGGGATCATCGGTTTTCATAAAGTTTTCCCCAATTAAAAATCCTTTGTAGCCATATTGCCGAAGATCTTTTATTGCTTCAGTAGAACTAATTCCGCTTTCTGACACTTTAATGAACTCATTTGGGATTTTTTCTGAAAGCTGTTTGCTAATATCGATACTTACGTCAAAAGTCTTAAGGTTCCTGTTGTTAACCCCCAGCATATCCAGGCTTGGCATTATAGCCTTTTCCAATTCCCCGAGATTATGAACTTCTAATAAAACGTCCATCTGTAGACTTTTTGCCAATTGAGAAAAATTTTGAATTTCCTCACGTGAAAGTACAGCGGCAATTAATAAAATTACATCGGCACCATAAGCTTTTGCTTCGATTATTTGATATTCATTTATAATGAACTCCTTTCTAAGAAGTGGAAGTTTTACCGCTGCTCTGGCCAATAGTAAATCATCCAGCGAACCTCCAAAATATTTACCATCGGTAAGTATGGACATACCGCAAACTCCTGCATCTTCATAACCCTTTGCTACATCCTGAACATTAAGATCCTGATTTATTACATCTTTGGAAGGAGATCTTCTTTTATGCTCTGCAATTATTCCCGTGGAGCTTTTTGCAAGGGCTTGAGAAAGGGAAGTGGTTTTTGATTGAAATAACGGATATTCTTCTAGCTGTTTGTGAGATATCAATTGTTTTTTTAACTGAACCTCTTTATGCTTATCTGCAATAATTTTATCAAGTATATTCATTAAAATCAGTTTTTGCTTAATTCCCGAAGCTGGTTTAAAACGTTCAAAGCTTTGCCTGATAGTAGCGATTCTTGTGCTACCTCAAAACCTTCTTTGGGGGAAACAGATTTTGCTGTCGAAATTGCCATTCCTGCATTTGCGCAAACTACATTATTCTGCGGAAGAGATCCGTTACCGTTTAATATTTTCAGAAAAATTTCAGCCGAGCTTTCTATAGAGTTTCCTCCACTTATTTCCTGAGCATCCAGTTGATTTATACCAAAATCTGAAGGTTCCAGAATTCCTTCCGAAGAATTGGAAATTGTTTTAGTTGGGCCGGTTAATGATATTTCATCGTAACCATCCAAAGCGTGTAAAATGGTGAATTGTTTGTCGGTATTTTGATAAAGATAACCATACATCCTTGCAAGTTCAAGGCTAAAAACTCCAACCAGTTGTTTTTTTGGAAAAGCCGGGTTTACCATTGGTCCAAGCATATTAAAAAAAGTTTTTACAGCTAAAGATTTTCTGATAGGCGCCACATTCTTCATAGCAGGATGAAAAAGAGGTGCGTGTAGAACACATATCCCCGTTTTATCGATGCACTTATCCAAAAATTTTGGATC
>CAZXEY010000161.1:0-5581 GCA_964639695.1 uncultured Antarcticibacterium sp.
ATTCCAGTTCTACCAATTCAATTTTAGTATTGGAAACCTCAAGAATTTTTATGAGAAAATTGTCGATTTTAACCTCTTCGTTTTGTTGCGGGATCTCCTCGGTAAAGTTCGTAATAAACCCTCCAAGGGTCTCATAGTTCTCCCCTTCAGGAATATCAAGCTTATAAGTCTCATTAAGATAATCTACCTCCAGTCTTGCAGAAAATTTATAACGATCTTCTCCCAGTTCTTCCTCGATAAGAACTACAGGATCATGTTCATCCTCAATTTCCCCAAAAAGTTCCTCCACAATATCCTCTACAGTGATCATTCCACTGGTACCTCCATATTCATCAATGACCACGGCAATACTTTTGCGTTTTTTAATAAGGATATTCAGCACATCCTTCACCCACATCGTCTCGGGAACAAAAACAACTTTGAGCAGGATGGATTTTAAGGTCTTCGGATTTTTAAAAAGTTCAAAAGAATGGATGTATCCAATGATATCATCAATAGTCTCATTATACACCAGGATCTTGGAAAGGCCGGTATCGGTAAATGTCTTGATCAGGTCTTTGGGAGCCACTTTGAGATCTACCGCAACAATTTCTGTCCTCGGGATCATTACCTCTCTCGCCTTTATATCTGAAAATTCCAGTGCATTTTGAAAGATCTGTATTTCAGAATCCACATCTTCATTGGATTCTACCGTTTCCATTTGTTCGCTAATGAAATTTCCAAGTTCCAGTTTGCTAAATGCCAGCTGGACTTCATCACCTTCAGTTTTAAAAAATCTTTTCAGAATAAAATCGGAGATCCAGATAACAAAATCAGAAATAAAACTGAAGAGCAGGTAAAACAGATAGGCGGGAATTGCAAAAAACTTCAGCAGGCTGTTCGAATAAATCTGGAAGAATACCTTCGGCAAAAATTCCGCAGTAAAAAGAATAACAAGGGTGGAAATAACTGTTTGGGTAATCAGGTTGAAATCTACTATTAAAGCTCTTAAAAATGCATTATCCACCGGCTGCATCCCGGTAAGCCATGCCATAATGAGGTCTCCCATAAAAAAACCATAGATCACCAGTGCAATGTTGTTTCCCACCAGCATCGTGGCAATAAACTTGGAAGGTTTTTTGGTAAGGCGCTTCAAAACGTTTGCTAAAACACTGTTCTGGCGCTTTTCAATTTCAATAAAGATCTTATTCGAAGAAACATACGCGATCTCCATACCAGAGAAGAATGCTGATAGGATGAGGGTAGTGACAATAATTAAAATATCTGCTTCCATTAAGAATTACCGCTTATTTCTTTCCTCAATCTTTCTTCGGAAGCGTCTTTTAAAGAAGAACATAAAGATTGCAACAACTACAAAAATCAGAAAAAGATAAGCCCTTCCTCTTTCTGTATTCCATATTCGAACTGTTTCGAAAAGAAAGAACGCGGCAATTACCAGGTACGCGTATTCAAAATATTTAAAAAATTTCATCATTCTACTATTGTGTCTTTTTCTTTCTCTTTAATTACCTGCACCCCTACATTCGCCCGGGAGCGAAAATTAGTGAAATTAAGATCAGAATCAAAGCCCTCACCTTTGTTTAAAGCTCCGTTAGGAAAGCGAATGGTATTCGGCCTGTCTGTAAAAACCCAACCCAGCTCCTGGTTCCAAAAAAGCTGATCGGCCTCGAGCCTTGTACTGTCGCTGGTGATAAGAACAACATTTCCCTGCAGGTCAATTAATCCCGTTTCGTCATAAATAACAGCATAATTGGAAGTTACCTTGTTACTTTTCTTGTCTTTGTCAAAAAACTCTACTTCCACTCCTTCGGGAAACTCCCTGTAAGGAAAAGAAAGATTTGTGTAATCCAGTAGTCTTGTGCTTTTCAAAGTAGCCACTACACGGCCGGAATCTGTATACTTTAAATTAATATTGGTACCTATCGCCTGGGGACTGTCTGATGGTATTTCGAGAGCCCTTACCCGGTTAAGATTACCTTCACATGAAAAAAGCATTGTCACAGCGAGAACTGTGACAATGCCTTTAAATATTTGTTTATATGTTATGATCATTGATTACAATGAAGGAACTTTTACGCTTTCTCCAATCCAACATCCAACGCTTACAGTTTGTCCCTGTTTTCCAGCCTGGAAAATATCAGACTTCTGTGGAGCTCTACCTTTATAAGCTGCTACAGTTTGATTTGCAACACTGCTTAAAGAAGGATCTACTCTACCGGCTCTTGCAGCATAATCTGCAGCTAACCAGTAAACCGCTCTTTTGTTGAAAGTGTCATCCCCACAATTGTTAGCACTATCGGCATACATATCGGCTATTTGAAGATATGCTCTACCATTAGATGGTTTTGCTTCAAGAGCTTTTCTGTAATAGCTTCTCGCCTGAGAAAAGTTACCACTCTTCTTGTAGTTACCGGCGATCATCATATATACTCTTGATTTATCACTAGGATCTGTTTCAAGTTGAGCAGATTCGTTGTAATATTTAAGAGCCTGAGATGCTTTTCCTTCAGCTTCTGCCAACTGTCCTAAATAAAGGGCAGATTTAGAAGAAGGCTGTGCTTTGTGTAATGCTTCAGAAACTTTGAAGAAAATAGGATCGGCAGTACATTCTTTTTGAGAAAGTCTTTCAGATGCTATTCTCAACCATTGAACATCGGTGCTCTTTTCCGCGAAATCTTTATTGTAAAGAGGGATAAGGTTATCACAATCTGCTCTTTGACCTAATTTAGCATTTACACTTCCTTTAACCTGGCTATATGCGTTAAGGTTAATTTCTGAATTCTCTACAAGTTTAGCTTCCTTAGCACTCAATTGAGTACCTGCTTCCTGCTTCTCTAACAGAGGTGCAAGCATTTGAGCTAATTTATTTTCCTCGTCCTCAATTCTTCCAATTACATCATCATATAATTCGAATACATCCTGAAGAGATTTTTTTCCTTCATCCTGAAGATCTACAAGTAAAGAAAAGTAAGCATAGATCCTTTTAGGACTGGTAAAACTTTGAGGGTTGGCTTTGTAAGCCTCATCAAAAGCTTTGAACTGCTCTTCTTTAGTACCTATGTTGTTTTCATATTTCAACCAGGCAATATCTCCCTGTACTTCGGTAGCATCAGTTTTAGCAGGAAAATGTTGTAATCTATCCTTCATCAACTGGATGTTCTCCTCAATAAGTTTGTTTTTTTCAGCTCCCTGTGCTTTTTCTAATCTGTCTTTTATAATCCTATCAAGATATTGAAAAGTCGCAAGGCTGTACGTTGGGCAATTTTCTTTTACTTCCATAAGTGGCTGGTACGCCTGGTCATATCTCTGTGCTTTTGCGTCATCGTAAGCCAGTGCAGCTTTCGTTGCACAATCACTTGATTGAGCCTGCAGCACGCCGGTACCTAGTAATACTCCTGAAAGGATAGTTATAATTTTCGTTTTCATTTTTAGTTGTTTATTGTGGTTAATCAAATCTGCTTTGCACGAACCATTTGTCATTTAACGACAAACTCAAAGATAGCTTAAAAAAGTTTTCTTTTATTAATCCCGAACTCGTTGTACCGCGCTGACCATACTCGAATCCGATGTTTGCATTAGAAAAATTCGTTCCTGCTGGTAAACCTAATCCAAAAGTGATGCCAAACTCATTTATGCCCTCATTATTCAATTGCAATCCGGTCTCCTCATAACGTATTCCCGCCCTGTAAACAATCCTGCTGAAGTAACTGGTAAGCGAGTTATACTGCGGGATATAGTACCCGCCTAAGCGGTATTGAGCTGCATTTTCATAGCTGTAATCCACAACAGTTGGCCCTGAAACAAAATCGAAATCTTCCGATTGAATATTAGTATATTCTGCTCCTAAAAACCACTTGTTGCGGCCACCAATACCGGCCCCAAAGGTATATTCTGCCGGGAAAGTTTTATCACCTTCAGGAAAAGTAAAATCATTTTCAGAAGTCACAATTTCCCTTCCCTGCACATTCAAGGTAACTGTGGCTATATTCCGCATCCTTTCAGCAGTTATAGACATTTCAGGAGTATAAGTTGCTGCAGTAAAAAAGGTGAGCTTATTGCTTATTGATTTTTGGTAATCCACTCCAAAATTTAAATTAAACCCTCCCAGGTCTGTCCTGTTAATTTCACGGGTTCCATACTGCACACCTCTTTGAAAAATAGACTGTGTATTTTGAATGTTCCCAAAATTGTAATTCAAATCGACCCCAAAACTAAGGTTATCATTTACTGCGTATGCAGTGGTTAAGAAAACTTTATTCAGCCCGCCACGACCTATAAAGCGATTGGCAGTTTCTTCATTAGAAGACAATATTCTGTACCCAACGGAAGTATAAGGTATAAGTCCCAGTCCAAAATTTATCTTTCCCGCCGGGATCCCTATAGCGAGGTAATCTAAAGAGGTGTTTCGAACCGTTTCACTGCTTTCCTCATTGTCCAGGGTAGTATATTGCTGGCTGGCACCAACAGTGTAAGTAGTAAGCTTCAATTTACCATAAGATGCAGGATTACGCAGATTCACATGAATACTGTCAGAAAAAATCCTAAGTCCCCCCATCGATTGGTTTTCTACAGTTCCCTTGAAATTTGTGAGGCCAATACCGTAGTAAGAATAGGGTGAGGAAGTTCTTTCCTGCGCAGCCGATATTACGGTAGTAAATAAGGCTACGATTATTAAAAATCGTTTAATCATCGAGATTTGTTAAATTCCAAAATATAATTCAATCCTTCAAGGAGAAAATTTGAGTTGGCAAAGATGCTATTTTTTAATCGTTTACACAAAAATTGTGCATCCCCGCCGGTCAAAATAATTGTTATTTCTTTATTTTGAGCACGATAAGAAGAAATCATCCCCTCAATTTCTGCGGTAACTCCAAAAATAACTCCTGCCTGCATACTGTTCTTGGTAGAATTTCCAACCAGTTTTACATCCTCCTCCGGTTCTAATAACGGCAACCTTTCGGTAAACGTATTCATTGCCTTGAAGCGCATTTGAATTCCGGGTGAAATTGCTCCTCCCAGATATTCATTTTTATCATTCTTAAAATCGTAAGTGATGCAACTTCCTGCGTCTATCACTAAAACATTTTGATCTGGATATTGTTTTGCAGCAGCCGAAACCAGTGCGATCCTGTCGTGGCCTAAAGTTTTAGGAGTAGCATATAAATTTTTAAAAACCTGCGGGGTTTCCTGGTCTAAAATGAGCAGGTTGTACTTCTCTTCCAGCTTTTGCAGTGCCATGGCAGGTGTTTTTGCTACGGAAGAAAGCAGGGCATCTTCAATTTTTGGGTGCGCCTGATGAATTTCTTCAAGATTTTTTAAAAAATCCTGGCGGATGAAAGTTTTCTTTTTGATGAGCACATCTTCCTGATATACAGCTAACTTCACCAGGGTATTTCCTACATCTACTACAAGATTCATAGAATTCCTTTAAAAAAGCCAAGTTACAAAAGCATTTTTTTAAATTTTCCTTTGTGGGTTAATAAAATTGAAATTATATTTGCACCCGCTTGACAGGCTTACAAGCTTAAAAGCAACTGGTGCCTTAGCTCAGTTGGTAGAGCAAAGGACTGAAAATCCTTGT
>CAZXEY010000162.1:0-3836 GCA_964639695.1 uncultured Antarcticibacterium sp.
TTAAAGAATTAATTACAGTCCATCCTTAAGCTTCTGTTTCAGGATCTTTCCAGTTAAAAACAATTTCAGGGGCTTTATTTTGGTATACGTTTAATAATTCTTTCATTCCTAATGTTTCAGTAATGCCTGGGCAGGCTATATTTATAATTATATTATTTTTTTAAGGTTTTATGAACCGACGCAAATATAAAAAACTATTAAGCCTCTTATCTGTAAATTAAAACATTTTAAGGCTTAAAAATTACTCCGGAAGAATGATCACGAACGGCACCGGTTACTGAGCTAAAAACATTCACTTCTCCTCTCATCTTCAATACTCCCAATAATGCAAAAATTAGAGCTTCTTTATAATTAATAATTGCTTCTGAAGGAATTATCAATTTCGCTGAAGTAAGAGATTTTATCCGATCAATCAGAAAATTATTGAAAGCTCCTCCTCCGGTTACTATTACCTCTGAAGATGAATTACCTTGGAGATTAGCTGAAATTTGAAGAGCAATATGTTCTGTATAGGTTCGGAGTATGTCTAAAGGTTTGTTTTCGTAGACCTTTATTATTGGGAATATCACTGAATTTAAAAATTCAACGCCCAAGGATTTAGGGGGCTCCTTTTTATAAAAACTCAGGGATTGTAATTTTTCGAAAAGATCGGGAATTGATTTACCTATTCTAGCCATATCTCCATTTTCGTCGTATTCTTTGCCTAATCTTTCCGAATAAAAATTCAGGACAGTATTGACTGCGCAAATATCATAGGCAATTCTCTGGTTATTCATTTTTGTAGAAATGTTTGCAAAACCACCTAAATTAAGGCAATAGTCATAATTGGAGAACAACAATTCATCGCCTACTGGTACAAGGGGGGCTCCCTGCCCGCCCAATTTAACATCCTGAACCCTGAAATTACAAACTACCTTTCTGTTTAAAATCTTAGCAATTGAAGGAAGATTACCTATTTGAAGTGTTATTCCATGTTGTGGTTCATGTTTTATTGTGTGGCCGTGACTACAGATAAAATCAACCTCTCCAATTGAATTTTCTGTCATGAATTGCTGAATTTTACCCGCAAGAAAAGCTGTATACGCCCGATCTAATTGGCTTAAATCCTGTTCATTATAGGAAATAGCAGCGGAAAGATTATTTTTAATTTCCCGGGGATAAGAAACCGTTTGGGCTGTAACAATTTCAAAATCCCAGCTAGTTGATTTTGTAAAGTTTATTAAAGCCATATCGATACCGTCAAGGGAAGTCCCGGACATTACCCCAATTACCTTGTACTGACTTTTTTGCATATTCGTAAAAATAGCTATTCTAGATTGAATATTAGGCATCAAAAACTTACCTTTGCTCAGAAAAAATTTTGATTTTATAATATATCGATCTAATGGATTTTAAACTTACAGAAGAGCATTTAATGATTCGCGAAGCCGCCCGGGATTTCGCCCGGAATGAATTACTTCCCGGAGTTATTGAAAGAGATGAAAAGCAGGAATTTCCAAAGGAACAGATCAGGAAAATGGGAGAACTAGGTTTTCTTGGTATGATGGCGTCCCCTGAATATGGAGGTGGAGGAATGGACACAGTTTCTTATGTCCTGGCTATGGAAGAAATTTCAAAAATTGATGCATCTTCTTCCGTGGTTATGTCTGTTAATAATTCATTAGTGTGCTGGGGAATTGACACGTATGGCTCTAAAGAACAAAAAGAAAAATATCTTACAAAGCTAACTACGGGCGAATCTATAGGAGCTTTTTGTTTGTCTGAACCGGAAGCTGGTAGTGATGCTACTTCCCAAAAAACAACAGCCATAGACAAAGGAGACCATTACATTTTAAATGGCACCAAGAACTGGATCACCAACGGGAATACCGCTGATTATTATCTTGTAATTGCTCAAACTGACAGAGAGAAAAAACATAAAGGCATCAACGCTTTTATTGTTGAAAAAGGCTGGAAAGGTTTTGAAATTGGCCCCAAAGAAAATAAACTGGGGATTAGAGGAAGCGATACTCACTCTTTAATTTTTAATGATGTAAAAGTTCCTAAGGAAAACAGGATTGGTGAAGATGGATTCGGATTTAAATTTGCCATGAAGACCCTATCGGGCGGTAGAATTGGAATTGCGGCCCAGGCACTGGGAATTGCTGCAGGAGCCTATGAACTGGCTTTAGAGTATTCTAAAGTGAGAAAGGCTTTTGGAACAGAAATTATGAATCACCAGGCTATTGCTTTCAAACTTGCCGATATGCATACCTCTATTGAAGCTGCAAGGCTACTTGTTTTAAAAGCTGCAAGCGATAAAGACAATGCCGAAAACTACGATCTTTCGGGAGCTATGGCGAAATTATATGCTTCCCAGGTAGCAATGGATGTTACTGTTGAAGCTGTTCAGGTTCATGGTGGTAATGGATACGTGAAAGAATATCATGTGGAACGTTTAATGAGAGATGCCAAAATAACCCAGATCTATGAAGGTACTTCTGAAATTCAGAAGATCGTCATTTCCAGAAGCATCTTAAATAAATAGAAAAAAAATATTAAATAACAGAAAAAGCAGCCTGTTGGGGCTGCTTTTCTTTTAATTGTCATTAAATTTTATTTATCAGAAACAATTTGTTTCACAAATACATCCCTGTTAGTTATTAGTTTCAGAATATAAATCTGATTTGCTTTCATTGAAAAATCAATTTCAAATGTGCTGACAGAACCTTTATGAGCTTTGGGCTCGTGGTAAGTTCTTAACAATTGACCCTTCATATCGAAGAATTGAATTGTAACGTCTGATACATAATCGAAATCATATCGAATGTTCAATGTTTCTCTGAAAGGAACAGGATAAGCACTGAAATCAGCTTTAACTCCATCAGTCTGCTTGCTTTCAACTTCACTAGAAGTTGTCGCAGAAGTTCCTCCTAATGGACAACCAGCATTGTTCAATTCATCCAAATATGTGCCGGCATTATTAATTGCACCTCTTCCTGAGCTAAAGGCCCCATTGACATAAGCAGCCAATTCTTGCACACTGGTATATGTGTAGTCCACCTCGTTACTGCATGTATTTAATAGAGCTGCTACAGATTGGCGTCCAAGATTATTGATACCGCCACCACCTAAATTAAGAACTTGTAATAATGTTAAGTTCTTAAGTTGTGCAGGAGCATTTACAAATACAGATCCATACCTGGTAGTTGAACTGTAAGCATCACACCACCTGTCAATATGGTTTTTCCAATAACCTAAGGTACAACCTTCTACAACCTGGCAATCTGGATCATCTAAACTCACGAGTACACTTCCAGAAGCACATCCGTTATTACTAACTCCTGTGATAAGGTATTCTCCCGGTGGCAAACCACTAAATCCAGCAATTGGATAAGCAACATTATTATAATGAACAAAATTTGTTGCTGTATTAGTCACTGTGTAATTCAGAATTTCTGAATTGAGGATAAGAATTGTCCCTTCCAAAGTTTCACAGTCGGGCTGAATAATTTCATATAAAAGTGTTATATCTACTTCCTGAGGCCGCCCTATTGTTATCATAAATTCATCAGAAGAACAACCGTCCGTTCCATATTTAATAATGAAATCGTAGTTTCCAACCGGTAATGATAATTCTCCGGTGTAGAGGATAAAAGATCCACCGTCTATACTGTAGTAAAGATCATCTCCCGCATTAACAAATGCCAAACCACCGTTCCCGCCGAGACAATCGGCCTGGGTAATTTGATATTCCGGAGCTGCTGGAACAACTAATATCTCATCTATTTCAAAATTGGTAACAGCAGAGATACATTCTCCTTCACCGGTGCTCTTAGCTACCAAAGTATGTGCTC
>CAZXEY010000162.1:3936-5521 GCA_964639695.1 uncultured Antarcticibacterium sp.
ACAGAGCCTGTGGTCTCACCACAGTCCGGATGGTTTACTTCAACTACAGGAGCTGGAACTTCTAAAGGCTCCTCTATAACAATTCCTGTATAATCATCTATACAACCTGTCGCATCTGTAACTTCAACGTTATAAGTTCCAGGTCCTAAATTTGTTAAATCTTCCGAAGATGAAGAGAAAGCTGAATTTCCATCCATAGTCCAGAAGTAAGAATAGGGAGCTGTTCCCCCGCTTGCTGTGATATCGATTGCCCCATCTTTAGCACCATAACAGGAAATATCATTTTTATCAGTCAAACCAACTGTAAAAGGTGTACCAATTACAAAAGATTTAACCGTGGCACATTTTGGCGCAATTAAAGAAGGATTAATAGGGCAGGTTTCATTTGGTGACGCTGACGTCCAGGCCATATAAATATCAAGAATCCTAAGGGTTGTACCACATTCATAATCAATAAGCCCATTAAATGTTACCGCCGGTGAGTTCCCTTCAACAGGTCCTCCGCAGGCGCTGATTTCTTTTGTAGTCACCGTCCCATCGGGTTGCGTTGTCTCCAGGGTTGCCCAAAAAGCAAAAGATGTTCTTAAGGAACCCGTTTTGTTGAATAGAACAAGTTCCAAATTTGCGGAATAGGATTCATCTTCACAATCAATGCAATCTGGAATACCGGTTAACTCTGCTCCGCGAATTTCAAAATCATTAGAGACGCAACTAGAAGCCGGCGGAAGATTTTGTGCAGCAAAATCATTGGTTATAAGAAAAGCAATAAGAACTAAAAAGCACAAGACATTCGGAATTTTTTGCAGCTTTTTTATCTTAAAAGATAAAGCACCTCCCAGGTGCACACGAGTATAAAAGGGACCCGTAGATGTAATTTTCTTCATAGTAATAATAATTAAATGGTTAGTATTATTACCAGGCTTAAATAAATAAGTTCTCGATCCGGGCAGGATATTGACTTAAAAAAACGTAAGGCAGTTATAAAAAATAAATAGTCAGGGGGTGCAACTTATTCTGTAGGGATGTGAATAAGGAATAGTTCAAAAACTTAAAACCTTAAAAAAGGATAGAACAAATATTAAAGGGGGATAAGATTATCTGAATGTAAGGAAATTCAGATGGGGAAATAAAGCAATAGGATGCCTTACATTTTTTAAAAGTAACTTTTTAATTACTACAAAATAAACCCGGATAAAAAATAAGGGTTTTCCCCTAGTAGGAAAAACTTTATACGGAAAGAAATCTTAGGTTTAAAGCTGCAGAACCATATATTTTTGCTTTTATTTCGGTATTAGAGGTAGTTTAAACCCAAGGTTGGAGCCACTTTTAAAGCAGCAATTTCCATCTTAGGATGATCTAATTGGAGTTTTATAGACCATTTTCATAATAGCTGTAAAATGTATTTTCGAAGTACTATGGTGGCTACCACATTAAGACAATTCCAAATTTTATATAAAAAAAACTCTTCATCGATATGATGAAGGTCATTCAAAAAAAGGCGACGCCCCCCCATAGCTATCGGGGCTCTCACAATACAGCAGTACGTGATTATTACAAACAAAAAAGACCTTTACTTTCCAGTAAA
>CAZXEY010000163.1:0-5311 GCA_964639695.1 uncultured Antarcticibacterium sp.
AAAAACAGGTAAATCTATATTCCATAAGTGAAAAACTCCGGAATTTACTTTCCGGAGGAGTTAATTCTTAAATAAGAAGGTGACCTAAGAGTCATCTTTTTCCTTACTAAATAGATATCCAAAGGGATGTAAGGAAGGCACGTGCAGAAATACCACGGTAATAATAGCCATAACGGGAATAGCCAGGATCATTCCAATAACTCCCCAAACTGCACCTCCTATGACTACTGTCAAAATTACCACAAATGGGTGAACGTCTACCTTATCCCCCACCAGGTAAGGTTGCAAAATGTAACTTTCAACAAATTGGGCAATGGAGAATGTAAGAATTATTCCAATTAATACTCCTGTACTACCCGATGACAAATAACCAAAACCAACCGCCAGTGTGAATCCTATCACATTCCCTATATATGGAATAAGCGTTAATAATGATGCAATTAAACTTACCAGTATAAAATTATTAACACCAGAAAGTCCCAACCCAATGGAGTATAGCACTGCTAAAAGGCCCATAAGTATCAATTTCCCCACCAGGTATTGTTGGGTGACTGAAGCTGATTTACTCAAAGTAGATTTTACTTTATCCTTTTTATCATCGGGATAAAGCCGAATTAAAAATTCTTTAAATTTTCGCCGGTAGGCAAGCATGAAAAAAATGTAAATGAAAGTTAGAAGATAAGTGGCTAAAAAACTTAAAGTTTTGGTGAGGAAAGAAACCGCTTTTTGGCCCTGATTTGAAGAAGAGCCGGAACCTACGAAAGGGAGTCCGCTTCCTGAAGAGGAACTTTCCAAATCTGTTTTATTTAAAGCCGTATGTTCAAAGACAAATTCTTTGAATTGCTCAATTTTGGGAGCCATCGTGCTCTTAATATTTGGCCAGTCATCTACAAAATTTTTAATTTGAAAAGATACCAACGCCAGGAAACCAAGGGAAAGAATAAATAATAATATAGTATTTAATATAGAGGCATAAGACCGTTTTAATCCCCAGCTTTCCATTTTATTAGACAGCGGTAAAACCATTAATGACAAAATTAAAGCAGTAAAAAAGGGTGCAAGAAAACCCTTTGCCTTGGCCAATCCCAGGAAGAAAAAATAGATTCCTATTACAATTATAACTGAATAATAAAGAATTTTTTTTCCCTTTGTCATTTTACATGAATTTTAAAAAGAAGGTACAAAAAGTAAGACAGCCGTCGCTTAACATAATGTTAAACAATAATTGTATGCTTTTTTTAAAATATTAAAATGGGAAAAAAAGGATTAAAATAAAGCGGGCTTTCGCATCACAAAACTATCTGCCCATCCTCGCGCATCTTCGAGATTTTCAAAAAAAGCAAATGATTGGTCAAATTGTAGCTGCTCAACTGAAGCTTTTTCTTTAACAAAAGGATTTTGAGAAACTACAGCCATTCCCCTTATTTTTTTCATCAGTTTAGGAGAATAGGAATCCATTTCTACGGTGTAATTGTTTTTTCTATTAGAAATAAGTACAAAATCCCTTCCTTTATAAAATTCAAAAATAATTTTTAAAGTTCCCCGGGCAACGAAACTATTAACCACAGTACTTTCATGAGCTTCAGCTATTACATAATTACTGTAGAATCTTAAGGAGAAATATTCTGTTGTTCTTTGTACCATCAATAGTAATAATAGATTCAAAACTATGCAATTTAAGGGTATTCCTATACCCATAGACTATTTAACGTTAACAATATACAGAAAAACGATAAAATTAAATTTGAAAATTTTTGTTTTTCTTCCAGATTTTGTTAAAAAATAATTATGCAGAATCGAAATGGCTTTTAGCCCAGCTAATGGCATCCTCGAGTTCCTCAAAAAAAGCAAAGGAATTTTGAAATAAAGGCTGCTCCTCAAGGGCTCTCGCTTTTACAAGTTTATCTTTAGAAACAACTGCAAAACGATCTATTTTGCTGAAATTCTTGGGAGAATAAGCACAACTATAAATCCTATAGTTATTTTTTCTATGGGAAATAAGGGTAAATGGTTTCTTACCGTAGTAATCCAGAACTATTTGAGTAATGTTTTGTGTTAGTTGGGCATCTACTTCAGCATTTTCATGAGCTTCAGCAATTACATACTGATCGTAAAAATACAAGTTATAGGATTTTGTGATCTTTATATGCATATAGACGAAAGAGCTGCTAAAATAAATAAAAATCTTATTTTTCCTGAATTTCTTTTTATCATTAAATAAAAAATTAAAAGATCAATGACACCTTAGATAACGCATCATTAGTCATAAAATATTCGTGATACATTTTTACTCATTAATAGAAACTATATTAAAAATGCTGGAGTCAGTGGAAATTATTTTCAGGACAAACTAAAAAATTTTGAGGCGTGGCTTGAAAAATATAATTCATCCAAAAAATTGATCAATCTTATTTCTTGTTCCCTACTTTTATTATTTGTAAAATTTACTGCATAATATAACTTAGTTCAATTAAAAAATTTATAAATGATATCAAAGAGGTTAGCCTTACTTGGCACTACCCTACTAATCATAAGCAACTGTTACAGCCAAACCGACTCTTCACCTAAACCTCAAAAAAATGGTTTGAAACTATGAACATCGGTGGCTATGTTCAGGTTCGGTACAACCGGCTTTTAGAAACTAATCCCAGTTTAACCTGCTCCCAATGTGATGCCAGTTGGGGTGAAGGTAACGGATTTTTCCTACGAAGAATACGATTAAAGTTTTCCGGGGACCTAGGAGAATATGTTTATTTTTATATACAACCCGATTTTGCTTCATCAGCGCCCGGCGGGGGAATCAACTATGGACAAATTCGAGATGCTTTTTTTGATGTGAGTCTCGACAAGAAAAAAGAATACCGTTTTAGGATAGGCCAGAGTAAAGTTCCATATGGTTTTGAAAATATGCAGTCAAGCCAAAACAGGATTCCCCTGGATAGAAATGATGCCTTAAATAGTTCCATAAGGAATGAACGGGATGTGGGAGTTTTCTTTTATTGGGCTCCTCAAAAAATCAGACAGCGATTTTCAATGCTGGTCAAGGAAGAATTAAAAGGTTCCGGTGATTACGGAGTTTTTGGTTTTGGAGTTTTTAATGGTCAAACCGGAAATGCGCCTGAGCTTAACGATGACCTGCATGTTGTCGCAAGGATTTCCTATCCGTTCCAGGTAGGAAATCAAATAATAGAACCGGGAATACAAGGATATACCGGAAAATACCAAATACCGCAAGGAAATATAAGCCCGGGTACTATTGTAAATGAAGACCTCAATTATATTGATCAAAGAGCGGCAGCAAGTTTTGTTCTTTATCCTCGGCCTTTTGGAATTCAGGCAGAATATAATATTGGACGGGGCCGGAATTTAATAATGTAACGAATGCCATTGAAGATCAATTTCTTCAAGGCGGTTACGCTACATTTTCTTATAAAACCGAAATAAACGGACAACTATTCTTTCCTTTTACACGATACCATTATTATAATGGAGGGAAAAAATTTGAACGTGATGCGCGAAGTTACACAGTAAGAGAATATGAAATTGGCTTAGAATGGCAACCTGTAAAGGCTGTTGAATTTGTTGCAATGTATGTCATCTCCTCCAGAAGGTATGAGGATTTTCTCAACCAGAATAACCTCCAGGAAGGTAATCTTCTAAGATTACAAGCCCAGGTAAATTTTTAATTTTAATAAATAATCTAAAATTTATTCCAAATTAAGGAAGGTATATATTAAATCCAATGCACCACCAGCATCTCTTAAATGAACAATATCAAGGTTTTATTACTACTCCTCCTCTTTGGAAAAACAATGAGGAGATTGATCTAATACAATTTAATTTATCTCATGTCTCAGAAGAAGTATTTAAAACAGATTTGCTTTCTTATAACTTAAGTGCAGTATTGGGTAAACGTATAGAATCCTTCTTCTCCTATTCTATAAGACATAGCGACAGATATAATATTGTTGCAGGAAATATTCAAATTATTGAAAATAAAACTACATTAGGCGAACTGGATTTTATTCTCCTGGACCGGATTAAGAATTCCTATATACATGTTGAAGTAGTTTATAAATTTTATATTTATGATCCAACCTTTCAAAATGAGCTGGAAAGGTGGATAGGTCCAAATCGACGGGATACATTCCTATATAAATTGAGCAAACTCAAAAAAAAGCAACTGCCCCTTCTTTTTCACCCCCAAACTAAAATTAAATTAAAAGAACTTGGCCTGAAACCCATCGATCCTTTACAAAAAGTTTGTTTTAAGGCCCTGCTTTTTGTTCCATATAATTATAGGCAAAACATTTATCCAATTATAAATAATGCCTGTATCGCGGGATATTGGATATCCTTTTCTCAATTTCTTTCTTCGGAATTTAAACAATATGAATACTTTATTCCTGACAAACTTGACTGGCCTGTTGAACCTTCTAAAAATAAAGCTTGGTGTTCTTATAAGGAAATAATAGAATCCCTCAGGATTACAATAATAAAAGAAAAGTCTCCCTTGATTTGGATTAAAAAGAACAGCAATACTTTTGAGAGAATTTTTGTTGTTTGGTGGAGTAAAAAATGAATCTTTTCACCTTTTAAGTTTTAGACAAATTACGGTTACCTTTGCAAAAACCTTTTTTAAATGGATCAAAAGGTACAGGAAGCCATTAAAACTTCCTATTTAAGTATTTTGGCAAATGCTTTTTTGGCTATTGTAAAAGGGGTAGCAGGTATTTTTGGCAATTCCTATGCTCTAATTGCAGATGCGATTGAATCTACCACCGATGTTTTCTCCTCTCTTTTGGTGTTACTGGGATTAAGTTATGCTTCAAAACCTGCCGATAAAAATCATCCCTATGGTCATGGAAAAGTAGAACCGCTGGTAACATTTATGGTGGTTGGTTTTCTGGTAGTATCGGCTACCATTATTGTTTATGAAAGCGTTGAACATATTAGAACTCCTCATAAAGTTCCAGAGCCTTATACCCTACTTGTCCTCGCCGGAATTATTATAATAAAAGAAATATTCTATAGGTTTGTTTCCAAAAAAAGTGACGAGACAAAAAGCACCTCATTAAAAGCAGATGCCTGGCACCATAGAAGTGATGCCATAACTTCTTTAATGGCTTTTATTGGAATAACGATAGCCCTTTTAATGGGAGAAGGCTATGAGGCAGCAGATGACTGGGCCGCCCTTTTTGCTTCAGGAATTATTTATTTTAATGCCTACCTAATTTTACGCCCCGCTTTAGGGGAAGTGATGGATGAACATATGTATGATGATAAGATCCTGGAGATTCGTTCTATTGCT
>CAZXEY010000164.1:0-5266 GCA_964639695.1 uncultured Antarcticibacterium sp.
GGGTATACACACTTTCCAGGCGTGCGCCTTCGACCACTCGGCCACCTCTCTAAAAGCTATTCTGAATAGGTGCGCCAAATAACAAAAAAAAATGTTAACCATCAAAGAAGTCTCGTTAATTTTATAACATTTCCCCTCGAAGGGACGTTTCAAAAATAGTTTTAAAAACCTTTGGAGATAATTCTTTACCCAAAAGATACATTAATTTAGTAACAGCAGCTTCAGTAGTTATATCTTTTCCTGAGACAATTCCAATTTTTTTTAATTGGGTACTGGTCTCATAATTTCCCATCGACACACTCCCTGCAATACACTGAGTAACATTTACAATAATTAAACCCCTGGAAATATGTTTTTTAAGCAACTCTATAAACCAGGGATCATTAGGTGCATTTCCACTCCCGTAAGTCTCAAGAACAACCCCTTTTAAGTTCTTTTTTGAAAGAACATGATCAACAGTGCTCTCACTTATTCCCGGAAAAATTTTTAAAATTAAAACCTCGTCATTTAAATTCAGGTGCAAATGTGTTTTCTTTCGTCTGTTGGTTTTCCATAATGAGCCGTGATTTACTGATAAATAAACTCCCGATTCTACCAAGGCGGGATAATTTAATGACGAAAAAGCCTGAAAATGTTCCGCATTAAGCTTTGTTGTTCGATTTCCCCGATATAATTTGTATTCAAAATAGAGTCCTACTTCAGAAATTACAGGTCGCCCCTGTTTCTGTAAGCCAGCGATTTGAATACTTGTAATTAAATTTTCTTTGGCATCTGTTCTAAGATCTCCAATAGGTAATTGCGATCCTGTAAAAATTATTGGCTTCGTTAAATTTTCAAACATAAAGCTCAAGGCCGATGCCGAATAAGACATCGTATCGCTTCCATGTAAAACTACAAAGCCATCATATTTCTCAAATCTTTCATTGATAAGTTCGGCCAGTTGAATCCAGAATTTTGGATTCATATTAGAAGAATCTATGGGCTCTTTAAAACTTACCGTGTCAATATTATGCTCCAGTAACTTTAATTCTGGGATGTTTTGAAGAAGTTCATTAAAATTAAAAGCTTTTAATGCCCCGGTTTCAAAATCCTTTATCATACCTATGGTACCGCCGGTATATATAAGTAAGATATTGGATCTATTTTTCATTCAGTACTTCCTGGTTTACCACGGGATTAGCATACATCAAAAGATAACTGTTAACCTCCAGGGAATTTTTTACATCAATTCTTCTGGTCAACCTTCTTTCGAACTGCCTTTTCTCCTTTAAAGTATAATGCCGGGAATGTTCATCACTATTATTTAAAAGGTCACAGGCAATGTAATTGGCCGGCCAAAGTTTGTAATTTTTATGTATTTCCTGGTCAATCGCTGATGTAATACTTTTTAATTGATCATTAATAGAAGAATCTCCTTCCTCCAGAGATAAAAACCAATTCTCATCAAGCACCTCCCCTGCAGAAATATGAATTCTCCCTTTATTACCTAAAGCTCCTTTCATGATGGAATTGAAATCCTCGTTAGCAGATTTTACATACTCTTCTTCCATTCGCTTGGCAATAATCTCCGGCATTTTCAAAACATCGGTAGGATCAAACTCATAAGAAATGGCAACAGGAACAATTTTAATCTTGCTAAAATATTTTGAAAGGCTTAAATCTCCTTTTGCCATAGCCAGCATTTTAAGAACTCCCTGCTGGGTGGTATCATTACCATCCTTAGTTCGTCCTTCCCGCTGTGCCATCCAAACCGACCTGTTCTCCTCCAGGAGCAAATGATTTATATATTCTGAAAGATTTTGAGAGCTCTTCAGCATTTCACGCGGACTTAATCCTCTTCTTACCAAAAAATTTCTGTTCACTTTGGAAAGGAACATAAGAAAAGGCTTCTTTACAAGATTATCCCCAATAGCGGAAGCAGTCATCTTAAGATCCTGCTCGTACAAAACACAATTGATAAGACAAGTATCAAGGATAATATCCCGGTGGTTGGAAATAAACAGATAGGATTGATCCCCGTCCAGTTTGTTAAAACCACTGTAGCTTAATCCTTCTGAACTTTTTTCCAGCACATTTTGAACGGTCTGGTAAATAATTTTAGTCTGGAAATCTCTTATTGAATGACAGGTAGAAGTAATCTTTTTAATTTCAGAATAATCTTTGTCCGGAAAAGAGAACTGCAGTAAAGCCTTCACCATGGGGTGATTTACATATTTTTGAAGAGCCGGTTGCACTTCTTCATCATCGTAAAATCTTATATCTTCAAAATTTGACACGGGCGTAGTTAGTTAGCTGGTAAAAAAAACAAATTTAATCATTTAATAACAGTTTAAAAACCAAAAACATCTTTGGAGTTTTGTGTAGTAACCCTTGCCACTTCTTCCTCACTCACACCATAAAGTTCGGCCACCTTTTTGATGATGTATTTTAAGTAAGAACTTTCGTTTCGTTTACCTCTAAATGGCGCCGGCGCTAAATAAGGAGAATCGGTTTCCAGCACGAGGTGCCGCAAAGGAATTTCAGCTAGAAATTTATCCAGTCCACCATTTTTAAAAGTGACTACACCTCCAATTCCAAGCTTCATGTTGTAAGAGATAGCTCTTTCAGCATCTTCAAAAGTTCCTGTGAAACAATGAAATATTCCGAAGAGATCGTTGCCTTTTTCAGTTTCGAGAACTTCAAAAACTTCCTGAAAAGCTTCCCGGCAATGAATAACTATTGGCAACCTATATTGCTTTGCAAGATTAATTTGTTGTTTAAAAGCCTCCTGTTGCTCTTTTAATAAAGATTTATCCCAATAAAGATCAATTCCTATTTCTCCAACTGCATAAAAGTTCCTTTTTTTAAATTGCTCCTCAATATGAAGCAGCTCCTCTTTGTAATCCTTTCCTACAGAAGTGGGATGTAAGCCCATCATTAGAAAAATATTATCAGGATAGTTCTTCTCCAGTTCATACATAGAATCTGTATGAGAAGAATCGATTGCCGGTATAAAAAACCGGGTTATCCCTTCTTCCATTGCCCGTTCAATCACTTCCCTGCGGTCTTCTGAAAACTCCTTACTGTATAAATGTGTATGGGTATCTGTTATAATCATAATTGCGAAAATAATTTATTTCGAAGACCTATCTTTGCCAAAAAAGAAAAGAATGTCGAGCTTAAGGAAGTTACTAGAAGAAAAAGGATATCACCGCATAAAATTAAAATATACCGAAACCAATCATTTTGAACTTACAGCCAAAATAAATAAAATAGAAGGAAATTTTATTTTAGACACGGGAGCTTCAAGTTCTTGTGTGGGATTTGAAACTGTAGAGCACTTTAAATTGCTTGCAGAAGACAGTGAAATAAAAGCTGCCGGAGCAGGTGCGACTAATATGCTCACTCAAATTGCTCAAAAAAATATAATTGAAATAAAAGGCTGGAGAAAAAGAAAAACAGATCTTGTTCTGTTTGATCTCACGCACGTAAACGAAGCGCTTACTAACCACAAGGCAAAAAAAGTTCACGGCATAATTGGTGCAGATATATTAAGGCGCGGGAAGGCTGTTATTGATTATAAAAATAAAGCCCTTTACCTCAAATAGTAAAATGGGGAAAAAGCCCCATTTTTTTCTCTTTCCATTCTACCTATATTGGGCTACTAAAGTAATGCTATGGAGCCCTTTAATCACCGAGTTATAGATCCTGTTGCGATGGCCCTACTTGCTGTTGCAGTAATTTTTGTTTTATTACTGAACATTGCCGTATATCTGGATTTTTTATAAAAATTTAAACCAAATAAAAGGAAAAGGCAGCAAAATTTTGCTGCCTTTATAATATAATAAAGTGTAAATACTAAAGCTCAAAAGCTCTTTTTACATCATTGTCCATTAATAGTTCTTCAGGATTTTCCAATGCTTCTTTAATCGCTACCAAAAATCCTACAGACTCTTTTCCATCAATTATCCTGTGATCATAGGAAAGAGCAACATACATAATAGGTCTAATTTCCACGTGACCATCAATTGCCACAGGTCGATCTACTATATTATGCATTCCTAAAATTGCGCTTTGAGGAGGATTAATTATTGGAGTAGATAACATAGAACCAAATACACCACCATTGGTGATTGTAAAGGTTCCTCCTGTCATTTCATCTACTGTTATTTTCCCATCCCTGGCTTTTACCGCCAAACGTTTCACTTCATCCTCAATCCCCCGGAATCCAAGGTTTTCAGCATTTCTTATTACAGGCACCATTAATCCTTTAGGACCCGATACTGCAATACTAATATCTTTAAAATCATAGGTTACCTTATAATCCCCGTCTATCATCGAATTAACATCTGGAAATAATTCCAAAGCTCTAACAACAGCAAGTGTAAAGAAGGACATAAACCCAAGTCCCACCCCATGTTTATCTTTAAATTGCTCCTTATATTGTTTTCTCAAAGAGTAAATGGCAGACATATCTACTTCATTAAAAGTAGTAAGCATGGCTGTTTCATTCTTTGCGCTCACCAACCTTTCTGCAACTTTTCTTCTAAGCATCGACATCTTTTGACGCTCTTCTCCTCTTTTTCCTGGTCCCGGAGTTCCCATAGAAGGCTTTGCCTGTACAGCATCCTCTTTGGTTATTCTTCCATCGCGACCTGAACCACTTATAGATTTAGAATCCATTCCTTTTTCATCCAGGATCTTTTTCGCAGCCGGGGAAGGAGTTCCGCTGGCATACGTTCTATCCTGTTGTTGGGAAGGAGTACTGGATTTTGAAGGAGTTTGTGTTTTTGCCGGTGCTTTTTCACTATCTGCTTTAGATGGCTTTTCATCTCTCTGCTCTTTCACTTCTTCTTCAGCAGATTCCTCTTTCTTTTCAGATTTTTCAGCTTTACCGGTATCACCACCCGGTTTTGGAGCATCTGTATCAATTAAACAAACTACTTCTCCAACGGAAACAGCATCACCTTCCTTAGCTTTTAACGTGATGATACCGCTGGCTTCAGCGGGCAGTTCCAAAGTAGCTTTATCGCTATCTACTTCTGCAATTGCCTGATCTTTTTCAACATAATCTCCATCCTCTACCAGCCATTGTGCAATTTCAACCTCTGTTATAGATTCTCCCGGAGAAGGAACTTTCATTTCTAAAGCCATGATATTTTATTTTTATTGGTTCTTCCTGTTAAAGCAGAAAGGAATTAGTGATATTTTTTTACTAAAATTTTTTATGACATTGTTTTATCAAAAACGCTTTCGATAACTTTTTCATGTCGTTTTTTAAATCTTA
>CAZXEY010000165.1:0-5249 GCA_964639695.1 uncultured Antarcticibacterium sp.
TTGCGACTATAAAACTATATTTTCCACTTTCACATTTCCAGCCAAAACAGCACCCGGTGCAATATGAACAGCATCTTCAATTTTACATTCGTGCTCAATAACTTTTCCTTTCTTTAAAATGCAATAATCTCCAATTGTAGCTATTGGGTTTACAGTAACATTTTTAGATATAAATTCCCACTGCCTATCGAAGACATTTTGGAAACGATTGCCGTGGGATGAATCACATTAAATACGGTTTTCTCTTTACATAGAATTAACGCTGAAATAATACCCCTAATTTGATTATTTCCTATACCCAGAATAGAATTAGAAGAAGAATCCCAACCCTTGAAATTTCTTTGGTTCTCATTTCCAATGTATTTCCAATTAAAAGGGTTCATTACTCTTTCTTTTACTTCAGAATAATACAGAAGCTTTAAACCTTGAAGAATGGCTGCTTCAGCTACAACCAAACCATTACCGCAATACCCTACTAAAATAACTCCCTTATTATTCATAAATCAAATCTGCTGTAAGTTTTCAGAATAGAAGTATATTCTGTTTCTACATTTTGCTGTCTAAATATTTCCCTGTTTCTAAATGTCCAAAATCTGGAATCATATAATGAAATAAATCCACGATATCCTGTTTTTCCCATTTGCCGGCTTTCCTGAGAGATTGTATTTTACTTTCAAAGCTTTTCAGCCGTTCTTCTTCTACGAATAACTCATTTTTTATTATCCCAATGCTGGAAAAACGAGTAAGATCTAACTCCTCGTGTTCTGTAAAAAATTCTTCAAAATCTTTTTCTCCCGTAGTATCGCTCTCGGTGAAAAGACAAGGCCATTGTTTTTGATTTGGTAAAGTTTTGATTAGATCCCGTGCTTCCTCCTCGTTAGAACACAAAACAGGTTGATAACCTAATTGTTCCAGATATTTTACAGCAATGTCTGCAAAAGATATTAAATGAAGTTTTTCATCAAGTTTTGGGAAAAATATATCTCTGTTTTCTCCAAAAATACAGGACATTAAACATAACTCTCCAGATTCCTGTGGAGTTACAAAATAACGTTTGACATCATTTGGCGCTACTATAGGCTGTTTCTTTTGAATTCTTTGATTAAAACTATGCAGAAGAGAACCATCAGAAAACGCAACATTGGCAAACCTGGCAGTAGAAATACTAATTTCCTGACTTCTTCGCATCAAGAACATTTCCATAATTCTTTTAGAAGCTCCCATCATATTAACAGGATTGGCAGCTTTATCTGTAGAAACACAAAAATATTTGGTTGCATTGCCTCTAATCGCTTGTTGTATAGTTCTGTCAGTATTAAAGATGTTTACATCTATCATCCGCATTAATGTAAATGCGTCTTTTTCACTTCTTACATGTTTAAGAGCAGATAAGTTTAAGACATAATCATAACCTTCCCCAGCATTAATAAAAGCTTCATATTCCAAAGAACCAATATCCAGGGCAAAAGTTTTAAAATCTCCGGCAATGTATCCCCAGGTACTTCTTATATCCCTTACAAGTTCAACAAGATTATTTTCACTAATATCAACAACATATAATTTTTGCGGATTTCTTTTAAAAATTTCTCTGGTTACTGCCTGTCCAATAGAACCGGCCCCTCCCAAAACCAAAAACTTACTTTTGGAAATAATCTCTTTTAGAGCTATTTCATTAGCAGAAATATCTTTATCAAATAGTGGTTCATTTCTGCCAATTAACTGTAGTACATTCATTTAAATATAAATTTCACAAAGGAATTTTAATTTTTGGCCAAAATAATTATTTATTTCTCCAATGTTTGATAATAAAATATAAACCTTTCTTAAAACTGCTGGTCTGATTAAAAAATACTTAAATGGGATGAAGATCAAAATCAAAATATTGATCCCAATCATTCGTATCACCCCTTAGAAAATCTCCATAGAATTTTATCATTAAAAATTTAGGCAATTTCTTTTCAGAATAATTAATTTCTAATTCATAATCAGGCTCTGTAAATTGATAATTCGAGAGATTATAATTAGCAAAGTATGGACCTATAATTGTGAATAATTTAGTTTTTTTATAGCCTTTAAGATCCTCATCTCTAACAATCAGGATGTTTTCATTTTTATAACTCCTTTTCAACATTCCAGCAAAAGCATAAAATTTAGTGGGATTTCCTTTTTGAGTGAAATCTTCAGTTTTATCATCTAACACTATTGTTCGCGGACTCGTTCTATGTAAATCTCCTGTATTAACAAAAAATTCCTGGATTACCTCTTGTTTTACAAATCCTTTGAAAAAACTAAATTGAATGAAGATATTAAAGCAAACAAAAACACTTAGTATAACAGAAATAAAAATTCTTTTAAAAAGAATTGAATTAATCGAAAAAACTATTACACTTATTAAAAAACTCGTACCAAAACCAATTAAGAGTTGGTGTCGTGACATATAGTGTATATATGAAGGATATTTATTCACCATCAAATAAGGGAATGCTCCAGCAAAAAATACCAGAACTCCCCAGATTAAATGTTTCACAGAAATTTTGAAGTTAAAATCCCATTTCCTAATGATCCTGAAAAGAAACAGGAACAAAATAATGAGTAAAATCCAAAGTTCAGGATATTTTATAGCGTCCAGAATTAAAGGAGCCAGAGTAGACAGAGTAACATATATGAATTTTATAATACGGCTTGGAATGTCCAGTAGAGATTCAACACTTAAAGAGTTATATCCAATTTCTTTATATTGGGCAGAAGGTTTAAAATAAATTGCTTTTATTGTCCAGAACAGGAATGGAAGGATAAAGAAATCAAAATACTTCAGAACCTTCTTTACTACTTTCCCGGCGTGCAGTTTAAAATTTTTAAAAGAAGTAATTTTCCATTGTTGCCAATTTTCAAAAACTAAAACAAAAAATATTGGAAACAAATAAAAGAACAAAAGGGAGTTTGTAAAAAATGATAAAAAGAAGAATATCATGCTTAAAATTCTGAACACCCAGTTTCGATTGCTATAATAATATTTAATCAAAAGAAAGGAGGCAAGAATAAAAAAAGTTAAACATAGGGTATAGGGAAAAACCACCATAGTTATTTTAGCATCATAATGAGGAAAAACAGCAAAAATTAAAATTGAAAAACTCAAATAGGTTAAATTTTTCTTTTGAACTGGGTAATGATCTAAAATCCTAAATAACAAAAAGAGCTGCGAAAGTTGCAGAAGAATAGTTAGGGAACGGTGAAGAAAAGTAGGATAGAAGAATTTTTGGATGTAAACAAATAAATATCCAAAGACCGCTATACCACTACTTTTAAATTGGAAAATTATCCTTTCCGGGACTTGACTTACATATGCCCAATCATCCCAAAAGTCTCCGGGATTTACGATCATTAAAAAATTGGAAATTATAAAAAGCAGATAAGTTAATTTTTCTAATCTCATTTATAGGTATATTATAGAGGAATTAATAAGGCATAAAATTGTTACATTTTAAATTGTAAACACAAAATTTGGAAGTTTTTTAACAATATAATATCTAATTAAAAAAGGTGAAGGGCTATATTTGGCCCCGCAATAACCTGTTGTGATTAATAAAAACCTTTAGATCCTATGGCTTGTGCAGCGGAAATAAACAAGCTCTTTTAGGAGCAAACAACTAGTAATTATATTGGATTAATCTTCTGGATTAAATATGGGTTTTTTGATAAGTCGGAAAATAGCTACCATTTTTGCTGGTTTCTCAGGTGTAGGTGTAATAACAACTATACTTTCTTTAGCGGCAATTTATTTTTTTCTTGAAGTTTTAAAAACTCCATTAATATTGACCTATTCAGTCATTTATTTTGTGACCATTTTACTTTCTTATCTATTGAATTCCTACTTCATTTTTAAAACTCCTTATACCTATAAAAAGGCAATTAAATATTTTCTTATTTACATTGGCGGAATGTTACTGGGAATTCTGATGTTATGGATTTTTGAAAAAACTTTACCTTTCGATCCATATATTCTAGCTTATCTGGTGTTACCAATTACAACTTTGTGGAATTTTATTTTAGTTTATAAACTTTTTAAACCTATTCAATAATGTTAAGCCTAATACTTCTTTCCTATTATAGCAGAGAAAGAATTACCCAAGCATACGAAAAACTTTCTATTCTCTTAGCTCAGGAAAAAATAGATTTTGAATTTATAGTTATTGATGATGGATCGACAGATGATTCCTTCGAAATAGCTAAAGAATTAGAAGGAAAGCATGAAAATGTAAAAGCATTTCAATTAAGCAGAAATTTCACTTCCAATTATGCCATTTTTGCTGGCCTCAGTGTTTGTTCCGGAGATTGTGCAATGCCAATTCCGGATGATGAACAACAGCCTTATTCCAGTATAATTGCAATGTATCGTTTATGGGAAAAAGGAGCTAAAGTTATTATTCCTAACAGACAAACCAGAAATGACGGTTTAATTAGCGATTTCTTTTCCAATACTTATTATAAGATTATTAACAATTTATCAGATGTCACCTTTCCTCCCGGAGGGGCAGATTTATTTTTTATTGACAGGGAAGTAATTGATGTTATAAATGAAAAAATTCGTCCTATTAATACCTCTAGTGTAATTGAAGTCCTTAGGCTGGGATATTCCCCGGTATATTTTCCCTACGAAAGAGTAAAAGGAATTAATCCTAAAAGCAGGTGGACTTTTAAAAAGAAGTTTCGCTTGTTTAAAGATACTTTCTTCTCATCTTCTACCTGGCCAATTCGGGTAATTACTAACTTAGGGCTATTCTTTTCCCTGTTTGCATTTGGGATAATTATATTTTACACCTATATACGACTATTTGGAAATCCCGCCTTTTGGGGAGAAACTTTACCGGGGTGGACTTCTACAATTGTAATTGTATCCTTTTTTAGTGGTTTAATTCTGTTTTCCCTGGGAATTATCGCGGAATATATCTGGAGGATTTACGAGGAAGTTAAAGACCGGCCTGGATATTTAATTAAGAAGAAATAGAAATAATTCTTCATCACTTCATGAATTATACTATTTGATTTCAAAACTTTTGAGCGTCGTGTAAAGTTTATCAGATAAATTGGATAAATCGGGTAAGATGGTTTTGGATTTAATTGTTTTAATGGAAGTTAACTCTTCTTTATATAAGGAATTATAAGTTAAACTTAAGGATTGGTAGTAATCATTAAATTTAAAGCCCCCTCCAGCTAATTTCTCACTTAGCTTTACCCACCCTGAAGGAATT
>CAZXEY010000166.1:0-4961 GCA_964639695.1 uncultured Antarcticibacterium sp.
TAATAATTACGTTATCACCGCAATCAACGTGTGGGGTGTAGTTAGGTTTGTATTTCCCTCTAAGCAGCTTCGCCACTTTAGTAGAAAGACGACCTAAAGTCTGACCGTCAGCATCAACGTGTACCCAATCTTTGGTCACGGTAGCCTTGTTGGCTGATACTGTTTTGTAGCTTAATGTGTCCACACTAATTAAATTTACTTATTATTAAACATTCCATTCCCTGCACCCAATATTTCTAGCGGGAAAACAGGGGTGCAAATGTACAATTATAAATTCATAAAGCAAATACCTGTTTCATTAATTTATTCCCGGTGAATAATCTGGTAGTCAGTAGGTTTAGAAGCTGCGGGCAAATGGTATTCAATTTTAACCATAAGATACTCTGAGAAGTTTGGATCTGATAATTAATTGAGTAGGTTTTGATATTTTTAAACTGGGTTAAAATAATATAAGGAAGAATATTATAGCACATAGAGAGAGAAAGCAATACATCATAATCGACAAAATACATATTTTGTCGATAAAAGGTAAAATTAATGTTAATAGTGTTATAAAAGATCTTATCTTTCAGCTAATTTGGTCCCCTAAATCTTACCGTTCTATATGATGAAAAATTACAAAAACAGCTTTTTACTTTTATTGATGGCTGCGGTCCTTAATTCTTGTTCGGTAGAAGATGCCAATAATAAGGAAGCGGTCGATTTAAAAATGACCCAAAGCAATGCAACTTATACTACTAATGACCTGGTAGGAAAATGGAATATTTATAGAATGACCTCTGATGTTGAAATAGATTTTGATGGAGATTCCAATTCCAGCTTAGAAATTTTAACTGAGACAGCCTGTTTTAATCCTATGTTTTATCTTTTTGATGAATTAGGAGAAATAACTACAGGACAGGCAAAATTATCATTTTTAGAAAATGGTCAATTTAATTGCAGCTATGGAGAATATTCTGCTACCTACAAGATTAATGGCGACCAACTTTCCGTTACATTTTTATATAATGGAAATGAAAAAACGGAAACCAAAATTATTACTTTAACAACCAGTGGGGAAGACCGTTTTATGCACGTTACTTTATTAGAATTAGAAACTACTGCCTACGTAACTGATCCGGGAACCACAACGGCATCAGACATCAACAAAATAGAAATGGTTTATATTAAAGAAAGATAAATTAATAAATTACAATTTAAGTGTTAGTTAAAAGCCGGTTAGGAACTTCCTATCCGGCTTTTTTAATTGCATTTATTTAAATTTTTAAACCACAAACCACAAACCACAAACCACAAACCTTAAACCTCAAACCACAAACCTTTTACTTTAAATTTTTTAGTGTGCCTCCAGCCAGTTTTCTCCTATTCCTAATTCCACCTCTAATGGAACCTCCAATTTAAAAGCATTTTCCATTTCAGTTTTTATAAGCTCCTTAACTGTCTCAAGTTCTTCCTTATGAGCATCAAAAACAAGTTCGTCATGAACCTGTAACAGCATTTTCGTTTTAAAATTCCCTTCCTTAAGCCTCTTATGAATATTAATCATTGCGATCTTAATAATATCTGCAGCGCTGCCCTGGATGGGTGCGTTAACGGCGTTTCTTTCTGCGGCTCCCCTAACGACTTGATTTTGGGAATTAATATCTTTTAAATAACGCCTGCGGCCAAGAACCGTTTGTACATATCCATTCTCCCTTGCGAAATCCACCTGCTCGTGGATGAAATTCCGCAGTTGAGGGTAAGTAGCATAATAGGTATCAATTAGTTCCTTGGATTCTGATCTGGAAAGATCTGTTTGGTTGCTTAATCCAAAGGCAGAAACTCCATACACAATACCAAAATTAACGGTCTTGGCATTGCTTCTTTGCTCTCGCGTTACTTCGTTAATTGGCACATTAAATACATTGGCAGCTGTGGAAGTGTGAATGTCTTCGCCATTTTTAAAAGCCTTCATCATATTCTCCTCCTTGCTCAATGCAGCAATGATCCTCAATTCTATTTGAGAATAATCGGCAGCAAGCAGTACAAAATTTTCATCACGAGGAACAAATGCTTTTCTTACCTCTTTTCCTCTTTCTGTTCTTATAGGGATATTCTGAAGGTTAGGATTATTCGAACTTAATCTGCCTGTTGCAGCAACAGTCTGCATGTAATCGGTATGCACTCTACCTGTAGTTTTTTCTACCTGGGTGGGCAGTGCATCAATATAGGTATTCTTCAGTTTCACCAAACCTCTGTAATCCAGAACGCACCTCACGATCTCGTGCTCACTTGCCAAAACTGAAAGTACATCTTCCCCGGTGGAATATTGTCCTGTCTTAGTCTTTTTAGGCTTTTTAACCAGCTGCAGTTTTTCAAATAAAATAATGCCAAGTTGTTTTGGGGAACCAATATTGAATTCTTCCCCGGCTTCTTTGCAAATAGTTTCTTCAAGATTTTTAATATCCCCTTCCAGAGCTGCAGAAAGAGACTGCAGGAAAGCTTCATCCAGCCTGATTCCTTCCAATTCCATATCTGCCAGAACTTTTACCAGGGGGATTTCCATTTCATTAAAAAGCTTTTCAATTCCTGCTTCCTTAAGTTCAGGTTCAAAATGTTGTTTTAGCTGAAGTGTGATATCTGCATCTTCTACTGCAAATTCCGTTTGTTGCTCCAGCGGAACATCCTTCCATTCCACCTGGCCTTTTCCTTTTTTTCCAATGAGATCTGTAATGGGTTGAGGAGTATAATTAAGGTAGGTTTCCGATAACAGTTCCATAGTATGGTTCATATCGGGATTGATCAAGTAATGTGCGATCATCGTGTCGAAAAGCGGACCCCTTAGCTGAATGTTATATTTTGCCAGGACTTTAATATCAAATTTTAAATTCTGCCCTATTTTTTCGATTTTTTCAGATTCAAAAAATGGACGAAGTTTCTCCATAAGCTCCTGTGCTTTTTCATCTTCTTCGGGAAAAGGTAAATAGAATCCTTTGCCTGCCTCCCAGGAAAATGCAATTCCCACCAGTTTCGCTTCCAGAGGGTTTAAACTTGTTGTACCTGTATCGAAACAAACACTTTTTTGTTTATTTAGATTCTGAAGGAAAAGATTTAAAGCCATTCCCGAGGTAATGCTTTGATATACGTGAGGAGTATCTTTTAAAGTTTTTCTTCCTGAAGAGATCTCAATTTTTTCTGAATCATCCCCGAACAACGAGAACTGGCCTGCTCCCGCAGTAACTGCCTGTGCCTTTCCTGTAGGTGTACTTGTAACCTGCGTAGGCCTGCTGTTATCTTCTCCAGACCATAATTTTATAAACTGATCTCTTAATCTTCTAAATTCAAGTTCTTCAAATATCTCCTGAACTTTTTCTGAATCTGGTTGTGATAGTTCATAATCCTTTGCATTGAATTGGACATCACAATCACATTTAATAGTGGCTAGCTTTTTAGAAAGTATTCCCTGTTCAGCATTTTCTTCCACTTTCTCACGCATCTTTCCCTTCAGCTTATCGGTATTAGCTATAATACCTTCCAGGCTTCCAAATTCCTTGATAAATTTTTTCGCTGTTTTTTCTCCCACTCCGGGTAATCCGGGAATATTATCTGATGCATCTCCCATCATTCCGAGGAAATCGATAACTTGCTCGGGCCTGTCTCCGCCGAATTTCTTCTTTACCTCAGGAATCCCTAATATTTCAATTCCGTTACCCATTCTTGCAGGGCGGTACATAAAAATATTTTCTGAAACCAGCTGGGCAAAATCCTTATCGGGGGTAACCATAAAAACCTTATAATCTTCCTTTTCAGCTTGTTTGGCAAGGGTGCCAATCACATCATCTGCCTCACAACCGGGTAAAACCACTACAGGAATATGCATTGCCTTTAAAAGATCCTGTATATATGGAATAGCGGCTAAAATAGGTTCGGGAGTTGCATTTCTGTTAGCTTTATATTCGCTGAACATTTCTGTTCTTTCTGTGCTGCCGTCCTTATCGAAACAAACTGCGAGGTGATCTGGTTTCTCTCTTCTTATCACATCAAAAAGAGAATTCATAAAACCCATTATTGCAGAGGTATCAAGGCCTTTTGAGTTTATTCGGGGGTTATTGATGAAAGCGTAATAGCCTCTGAAAATTAACGCATATGCGTCGAGAAGGAATAAGCGTTTTTGTTCTGTCATTATAATTTTTTAAGGGCTATAAAATTACAAAACTTATAGCTGCATTTAAAGACTCTTTTGTTTTTTAGATTTTATAAGTAGCCGTCAGAAGGAATAAACTACGGCTTCCATTCATCAATCCATTATCAAAACTAAGGAGATCATTTATAATTATTTGCCTTGCTTTAAGTTTTAGCCTTACCTCATGTTCTAAAGAAGATGACGACCTGGGAATATTAAATGGGACTTACATTGAAAGCTTCCCTGAAGAAGGCCGTATAAAGCTTGAATTTACCCGGGGAAATACGATAACGATAATTAAAGAAGGTGGTACGAGGGATAAATTCAAATATGAAATTGAGGATAATATAATTGTTTTTACTCCGCTTTCGGATACAACGATTTCTACAGAACACGACCTTGAAATTTTAAACAGCAATAAGATCTAGATTGGCAATATGCTTCCAAGGTTTCCTGAAATGCCAGATACTCCGGTTGTCTTTGTGAAAATTTAATAAGATTGCTTGATTTTTACAGATTACTAAAACCAAAAGATTTTTTTTTAGAGCTTATAAAACAGGAAATATTTCCTAATTTATAAGCACAAACTAATTTGATTTTAATGCAAAAAATATCAATAGCAATACACGGTGGTGCGGGAACACTATTAAAAGGTCAAATGACTGCTGAAAAGGAAAAGGAATACCGGCAGGCTTTGGATAATTCACTTCAGGTAGGTTATCACATCTTAAAAAATGGAGGTACGGCTGTAGACGCTGTGGAAGCGGCGGTAAAATCTCTGGAAGATTCCTACTTGTTC
>CAZXEY010000167.1:0-4800 GCA_964639695.1 uncultured Antarcticibacterium sp.
ACCTAAAAAGCTAAATATTAATTAGTTATATATCGGCACCAAGTTTGCCATTATTTAGGAAAATCATCATCAAAAATCATCACATTAAAGCATGTTAAGGAACAATCTTAAAATCGCTATCCGGATTCTCTGGAAGAACAAACTTTTTTCGTTTGTTAATATACTGGGCCTGTCATTGAGTATGGCGGTGGGGGTAATTCTCTTTACAGGCTTAAAAGCTGATATCGATACCGACCATTTTCACCCGGAATTAGATCACATTATACGGATTGTCACGCAGGAATCAAAGGAAGGGGAATCAATTAAATGGGCTACAGCTCCATTGCCGCTGGCGACTGAACTGGAAAGTATTTCCTTTGTTGATAACACGGTAAAAGTACGTATGGCAGGAAAGTATAACCTGCAAACCGAAAAAGGCGATATACCTGTGGACATAAAATTTTCTGAGCCTTCTTTTTTTGATGTTTTTGGCTTTAAATTACTATCAGGCAATGTGCAAAGCTTTGCCAATAACCCCACCACCCTATTCTTAACTGAAAGTACAGCAGAAAAGATATTCGGCCGCACCAGCGCCTTAGGCCAGACTGTCCGTTTTGAAAATTTAGGTTCTTATACGGTTGGAGGAATTATCCAGGACCCACCTTTAAGAACGCATCTGCCCATTGAGGCAATGCTTTCTATTAATGCTGCGCAAATGCTCGAAAAGGAAGGAGCCATCAATGATATTTCGCAAAACTGGGAGCACTTCAAGAGTTCTGCAGTTTATGCCCGTTTAAAATCAGAAGATAATTTAAGTCAACTCAATACCACACTCCAAAACTACAACCGGAAACTGGATAAGAGCAATCTTCAGTTTTTGGCACAACCCGTAGAAGATATTACCCCTGGAAATAATGATATTAAAAATGACCCCAATGTCGGCACCACTTGGGAGAGCATAACAATAATGCTGTCTTTAATTCTGGCTCTCACCCTTTTGTCTGCTTTCAACTATATCAGTCTGGCATTGGCGCGTGCCGTCTCCCGGGCGCAGGAAGTAGGTATCCGCAAAACGATAGGCGCAACAAGAGGGCAACTTATTGGTCAGTTTTTAATGGAAGCGACGGTAATTGCTGTGCTTGCTTTATTTCTTACAGTACCATGTGTAAGCTTTTTAATGGATCATATTCCCGATTTAGAGGTGACGTTTTCCTGGGATATTATTTTAATTTCAGGTTTGTTAGCCTACGCAGTGATCACCGGCTTAGTCGCAGGGGCACTTCCCTCCTGGATACTGTCTGCATTTAAGCCCATACAGGCATTGCATAAATTGAAAAATGTAAAACTATTCAGGACTGTTTCTTTTTATAAAATTTTGGTGGTTGTACAATTTTCAATTGTGATCCTCCTTATGATACAGGTTGTTATGCTGGCCGATTATGAAATAAAAAGCCGTGCCATCATTGAATCAACTGTGCCGGCAAACGTCCTTACACTTGATTTAAAAGGTGAAGAATTTAAAAACCTGCAAAACGATATAAACCGGCTAAACCAGGTAGAAACAACTTTGGCAACTAACTGGTACCACAAACCCATGCAAATTGGCAAATCTTCGATAACTTTAAATGATAAAATTCTGGAAATAAATTATGTAAGTATCGACCCAAAAACAATTGAAACAGAAGGAATCAATTTAATTCGCGGGCGCAATTTTCCTGGAGATATGCCTCAAAGCACTGAACAGTATGTATTGGTGAATGAAGCTGCCGCAAACCTTTTGGAACCTAAATCTGAGACTTTAGTGGGGCAAAATTTATTGCTGGACTCGGCCTATGTCCAAATCATTGGCATCATGCCCAACGAAGTTATTGACGAGCAACGCCCTTTGATCTATCGGTATTTGCCCAATGAAATTTCCACCCTTATTATAAAAACAAAGCCGAATACAGAATTGGCAGCGACCAAAGCCATTCAAAACTTATGGAATATCAATTTTCCTGAAAAAACAGCAAATCTTCATAATTTAAAAGAACACAGTTATTCAGGTGCAAGCAGTGGAGACAGGATCGGTCTTTTTGGAGGCCTGGCCCTCATTGTTTTTATAATCGCAGGTTTGGGAATTTTAGGTGTCGCAAGCTACTCCGTAGAAATTCGGACTAAAGAACTAGGTATTAGAAAGGTATTGGGGGCAGGCAAAATAAAATTGGTGTGGACAGCTACAAAGAATTTTGGTATTCTTATGCTAATTGCGGGTGTTATTGGTATTCCGGCCGGCTATTTTTTAGGTGATTTTATTAAACAGGACCTGGGAAGCAATCTTGTCAATTTAAGTTTTGTAAATATAAGTATAGGCTTTAGCCTCGTTGCCATCGTCGCGCTACTAACTGTGCTAACCCAAACCATTCGGGCAGGGCAAATTGAACCTGTAAAAGTGTTAAAAGCAGAGTAAAAAAGGTAAAGGATTCCCGTAAAAGTGACCTAAGCCACCATAGTTCCTATGTTAATAAAAAAAACGAAATATTATTAAACGGATGATTTTTACTTCCATCCCACTTTTTACTTTCTAAAAAACATAATGCGTAAAAATCCATAACCGGTGAATGCTATCCTATTAAATCCCTTCGCCCACAGAATTTTATACCTGATATAGTTTTGACACCCGAATATAAAAAAGTGAATCCATTCCTTCGGTACTGGTTTCTGCAATAGGCGGTATAATGTCCAATAACCGGGGTAGTAACTTTTTTAGATAATATAATTAAACTGAAATTAAACATACATTTGTGTTGGGAAAATTTATTCTACGACAATAGTCCATTTTTTGATAATAACTTCGGAAAGCCTATATCGGTTACAAACTTTATAATTACCATGACGATAATTTCAAATGATATTAAAAAAGCCGTTACAATCTTAAATAGTGAGGATGTAGTGGCCATACCCACTGAGACGGTTTATGGACTGGCGGGAAATATTTACAGTGACAAGGCTATTCGAAAAATTTTTGAAGTAAAGCAAAGACCCTTGTTTAATCCCTTAATTGTGCATCTTCATTCCATTACACAACTGGACGAAATTGTTAGTGAATTTCCAGCCAAAGCCCATTTGCTGGCAGATGCTTTCTGGCCCGGTTCCTTAACTTTAGTTTTAAATAAAAAATCTGGCATCCCAGATGTAATAACCGCTGGTAAAGAAACCGTTGCTGTGAGAATTCCCAATCATCCAGTAACGTTAAAATTATTAAAGGCATTATCATATCCTCTGGCTGCACCCAGTGCAAATCCTTTTAACAGGATTAGCCCAACGAAGGCATTTCATGTGGAAAACTATTTTAAGAATTCAATAAAGATGATTCTTGAAGGCGGAGAATGTAAAAATGGATTAGAATCTACCATTATAGGATTTGAAAATAACGAACCGGTACTTTATCGTTTGGGTGCTATTTCTATAGAAGAAATTGAAAACGTAGTAGGAAAAATTATTGTAAAGAATCATATGGAAAAGGTTCCTGATGCTCCAGGTATGTTAGCCAAACACTATTCGCCCAAAACAAAAATGTATCTTTCAAACGATATTGAAAAGTTCATGAAAGACCATAAGGATCAAAAAATTGGTTTGTTGAGCTTTTCAGAAGATATCCCTTCCATTAATTTCAATAACATAGAAATTTTATCAAAGTCAGGAGATTTAAAGGAAGCTGCTTCTAATTTATACAGCGCACTTCACAGGCTGGACAACCTAAATTTGGATATGATTATTGCAAAAAGATTTCCTGATCGTGGATTGGGTAAATCCATAAACGACAGACTGGAAAGAGCCTCGAAATAATTAAGGTATAAACCTGATTAGGAACAAAATGATTATTATCAATTCATTAATCTTAAGATAATTCATTCCATAAAATTCTTTCAAAAAATTATATAATATTTTCTGGTGCGGCTAAACCCACTTTGTAGAAATTGGTATATTTCTGCCATATAATTTTCCTTTTTCAAGCAATTGGTTCTCATTGAAACGGCTCATTAAATACTACACATCAATCAGTTATTTATGAAAAATTTTTTGCTTATCATCTTTGTTTACACCTGTTCCCTAACTGCTGCTTTTGCTAACGGGGACACTACCGCCCTAAACATTATGAAGGAGTTCAATATTCCCGGCTTAAGCTATGCAGTCGTAAAAAATGGAAAAGTGGTTCAGAAAGGTCATTTTGGAAAAGCTAATGTAGAATTGAACGTCCCCCTAAGGGAGCAAAACATCTTTCCCATTTTTAGTACCACAAAGGCTTTTACCGGCATTGCGACCATGAAACTTGTGGAAGAAGGCAGAATTAACCCTCAAGATAGGATAAGCCAATATCTGGAAGGCCTCCCGGCTCATTGGCAAAATATTACTGTTTATCAACTTCTAACCTTAACTTCTGGCCTGCCAGATGTAGTAACAGAGCAAAAGCCTGGTTACCCGATGGGATGGGTAACTGAAGACGAGGAAGAACTTGTTTTATCTCTAGCAGGGCTGCCTGTGCAGTTTGCCCCGGGCGATAGCTGGAGTTACAATCAAACAAACCTGAGCCTGCTGGGCCTGATCATAAAAAAAGTTACCGGAATAGAGTATATAGAATATATGGAAAAGGTAATCTTCGATCCACTGAACATGGAAAACACCAGGTTTGGCGATGTATGGCAGGTGGTAGATAACAGGGTAAGCAATTACGGTATTAAGAAGGACAATACCCTTATGACCTGGAACACTTATCATTATCCTAAGTTTGCCTTACCTAACGCAGGTTTAAACTTAAGCCTTGATGACATGATCAAGTTC
>CAZXEY010000168.1:0-3411 GCA_964639695.1 uncultured Antarcticibacterium sp.
GCGAAATTTTGAAAGACAATAAGGTAAGAATCTGCTATAACGTTTGCGAGAAAAGCAACTCTTTAAATGCACTAAAAAATTTTATATCCAATCGTCACTGATGCGTAAGAAAATTTTGATCTCCACTCCAGGTTATAATTTGACTCCACAAAATTTGTTCCTTCTATATCCCGGGGCAGAGCAAACTTAAATTCCACAATATACCGTGACAAATAATTATAGCCTATGCCTAAAACAGCCCCGCCCGGTGATTCAAATTCAGTTAACTCGGGATCCATCGCCCTTCCGGTATTTTTAAATTCTACCTTCCCCCCTAAAGGAGTTCCTAAAATAAAGCCGGCGGATAAAAATAGTTTGGATTTATCATTTATAAACATATAATGCTTTCCACCTATTTCCAGTTCAAGAAAAGAATAATTCACAGTAAGATCGGCACTGTAATTAAAATCGGCAACTGCTTTTTCTGTAGATACAGATTGGAACATTGGCTGAGCATAAACTGCCCATTTATTTTTATTAAAATTCAAAACGTATTCTGCTTCAATTCCTGCTCTAAAACCTATTCCGGTTAATTCATTCCCCCCGGCATTTAAACCTCTTTTAACTGATACTGTAGCAAAATCCACTCCTGCTTTAGCATTAAGATTAATCTGGTTTTTTTTATTTTCTCTTTCAAAAACCTCTACTTCAGCCTCCACACATTCATTATAGTTAACGAAGTAGTTAACAAGATCGTTTCTGGAATAATCCAAACCCTTAAGGCTTTCAATTTTGAATTTATCGCAGACAAGATCTGTCCATAATTGTTGACGGTAATGGGTATTATAGGCAATTTTACCATTGGTATTAAATCTCTTATAAATTAACTGTTGAATTGGTGAACCGTTGATTTTGTAAAAATATTTATAGCCCCTGCTGTTATCTTCATATAAACTAGCATTACCACCAACAATCTTTCTTAAAAGTATAGTTTCCTCCAATAGTTCAGGATTTCGGTTTTTACTTAATCTGGAGGTAACATCGCTTGATTGATCAACTAAAAGTGTTGCTCTTTCATAAACATTGTTTGCCACTTTAAACTCTTTGATCTCATTAACAGACATAGTTAAAACTTCGGAATTTTGGCCTTTCTTAAAAGTTACCTGTGTAGGGTTTTTGTTCCATTCCATATTTTGAATTAGAACTTCTTGTTTTATTCCTTTTTCATCAATAATATACCCTGGTTCAAATTGAATTTGAGAAAAACCAAAACAAGTGAAAAGACTAAAGAAAGCTGATAGTACTGTTATTTTCATATTTTAAAATTTTGACCAAACAACGTTAAAAAAAAGTTAACAGACAAATGTGGGTGAATAAAAAAACCAGATCGAAATCTGGTTTTTTTTAATTCTTTAATATTGAAATCCTTAGGCCCTGGCAATCATACTTTTAATGAACTCGTCAAATAAATAAGTAGCATCATTAGGACCCGGGCTGGCTTCCGGATGGTATTGAACAGAAAATACATTTTTGTTGGTCATTCTTAAACCTCCGATAGTACCATCATTAATACACACGTGGGTAATTTCTACATCGGGATGTTCTTCGGTTTCCTTACGATCTACAGAAAAACCATGATTTTGGGATGTAATTTCTCCCTTCCCAGTAATTTTATTCAAAACAGGATGATTAATACCTCTATGACCGTGGTGCATTTTATAAGTAGATATTCCATTGGCAAGAGCTATAATTTGATGGCCAAGGCAAATACCAAACAAAGGATGATCATTATCTATAACATCTTTGGCTACTTTGATTGCTCCTTCCAAAGGTTGGGGGTCCCCTGGACCATTAGCTAAAAAGTAACCATCGGGCTCCCATTGTTTCATCTCCTCATAGGTAGCAGAATATGGAAAGACCTTCACATAAACATTCCTGCTTGCCAGGTTCCTCAGTATCCCTTTTTTAATTCCAACATCTAAGGCGGCTACCTTATATTTTGCATTCTCATCACCAAAGAAATAAGCCTCTTTAGTAGAAACTTTAGAAGCCAGCTCCAAACCTTTCATATTCGGCACTTCAGCCAATTCAGCTTTTAAACCCTCAATATCATCTACTCTTGTTGAGATAATGGCGTTCATCGCTCCATTTTCTCTAATATAAGCCACTAAAGCACGGGTATCTACATCACTAATTGCAAAGAGATTACTATCCTCAAGAAAATCCAGCAAAGAACCATCTGCCGCAGGCCTGGAATAGTTGTAACTGAAATTTTTACATATTAATCCCGAGATTTTCGCTTTATTGGATTCATTCTCTTCGCTATTCACTCCATAATTACCAATGTGAGCATTAGTGGTAACCATCAACTGGCCATAGTAAGAAGGATCTGTAAAGATTTCCTGATAACCAGTCATTCCTGTATTAAAACAAACTTCACCTACCGCACTACCATCTCTGTTACCAACCGACTTCCCGTGGAAAATAGTTCCGTCCTCTAAAAGGATAATTGCTTTTTTTCTAATCTGGTATTTCATATTTCTAGTTTCTTAAATCCTAAATCTTTTTAGGTTTAACGATATTAAATTTAATTATTAGTAAGTAATTTCAGTATTATATAGTTTTCAAAACACTAAAAATCAAAAAAAAAGGATAAACCTTAATGGTCTATCCTTTTTCTAGTTTGTTGATCAAAAAGATTCATCTATTCTTCTTTTTTCTCTTCTTTACTTTCTGAAGCATTTGCTTCCTTTGTTTTATTAGTCTCTGCCTTTGGTGCAGTCTCTTCAGATGTCGATTTCTTACCTCTTCCGGCTCTACGTGTAGATTTTTTCTTCTCAGGCTTAGTCACATTATAGGTTTCGTTGTAATCAACTAATTCTATAAGAGCCATATCTGCATTATCTCCAAGACGGTTACCCAGTTTAATAATTCTTGTATATCCCCCTGGACGATCCCCAACTTTAGGAGCTACATCTCTAAACAATTCGGCTACAGATTCTTTGCTTCTTAATTTAGTAAAAACCAATCTCCTGTTATGAGTTGTATCCTCTTTAGATTTTGTTACCAAAGGTTCTACGAACTGCTTTAAAGCTTTTGCTTTAGCCACAGTAGTATTTATTCTTTTATGTTCAATTAGGGAACACGCCATGTTTGCTAACATAGACTTACGGTGAGCCGTTTTTCTACCTAAATGATTTATCTTTTTTCCGTGTCTCATTTCTATTCTCTTTTAGACTCTGAATTCAAAAATGAAAACTAGTCTTTATCTAATTTATATTTCGAAAGATCCATCCCAAAGTTTAAACCTTTATTGTTCACAAGCTCTTCCAGCTCTGTTAAAGATTTTTTACCGAAGTTACGGAACTTCATCAAGTCATTTTTATTGTAGGATACTAAATCTCCTAAAGTGTCTACTTCAGCAGCCTTCAA
>CAZXEY010000168.1:3421-4791 GCA_964639695.1 uncultured Antarcticibacterium sp.
CAGAAAGATCCATATCTACTAATTTGGTTTTAAGCAACTGTCTCATATGAAGAGATTCTTCATCATAAGTTTCAGTTTGTGCAATTTCATCAGCCTCAAGTGTAATTCTCTCATCAGAGAATAACATAAAGTGGTGAATTAGCGTCTTAGCCGCTTCAGTCAAAGCTTCCTTAGGATGAATAGAACCATCACTAATGATCTCAAAAACCAATTTCTCATAGTCGGTTTTCTGCTCCACACGGTAATTCTCAATACTATATTTTACATTTTTGATTGGGGTATACACCGAATCAGTAAAAATAGTTCCTAAAGGTGCATTAGCTTTTTTGTTTTCTTCTGCAGGAACATAACCTCTACCTTTTTCTACAGTAAGTTCCATATTAAAACTTACCTTTTTATCAAGGTTACAAATTACAAGATCAGGGTTCAGGATTTGAAATCCTGAAATGAACTTTTGAAAATGGCCTGCAGTTAGCTGATCCTGACCAGAAACAGAAATGGTTACGGCTTCGTTGTCTATTTCATCAATTTGCCTTTTAAACCTTACTTGTTTAAGGTTTAGTATAATTTCTGTTACATCTTCTACCACGCCAGGGATTGTAGAAAATTCGTGATCAACTCCTTCAATGCGAACTGAAGTTATTGCGAATCCTTCTAATGATGATAACAGCACTCTTCTTAACGCGTTACCAACGGTCAATCCATATCCTGGTTCCAAAGGGCGAAATTCAAATTTCCCTTCGAAATCGGTTGAATCAATCATTATAACTTTATCGGGCTTCTGAAAATTTAATATTGCCATATTACGACTTCTGTGAATTATTATTTCGAATATAATTCGACGATGAATTGTTCATTTATATTTTCCGGAATTTGTACTCTTCCGGGTACAGAAACATATGTTCCCTGTTTGGTCTCATTGTTGAATGTGATCCATTCGTAAACACTTCCTGAATTAGCCAATGAATCCTGGATGGCAGTTAAGGATTTTGATTTCTCTCTTACTCCTACAACATCTCCCGCTTTTAACTGGTAAGAAGGAATGTTAACTAATTCACCGTTTACAGTGATGTGTCTGTGAGAAACTAACTGTCTTGCAGCACGTCTTGAAGGAGCAATGCCCATTCTGTACACAACGTTGTCTAGACGAGACTCACATAATTGCAAAAGAACCTCACCGGTAATACCTTGTGCGCGGGTTGCTTTTTCAAACATGTTCCTGAATTGACGCTCAAGGATACCGTAAGTATACTTAGCTTTTTGCTTTTCCATTAACTGGATAGCGTATTCAGATTTTTTACCGCGACGACGGTTGTTACCGTGTTGTCCCGGAGGATAATTTCTTTTTTCGAAAGATTTGTCATCTCCGA
>CAZXEY010000169.1:0-4720 GCA_964639695.1 uncultured Antarcticibacterium sp.
TAAACATATCGTCGAACACTGATGGCAGCCAATTGGCCTCATTTCTTTTTATTAAACTCATATTTTTCGTTTTTTAGTTTCTATTTTTTTATTTCTTTAAGCAATTTAAATTCCATATGATTTTTTACGCCATATTGGCTGTTGGAATTCATTTTAATGTGCCATATTGGCATATTTAATGGACGAATTGAGTTTAATAGAAACTGAAGACAGGATTCTACTGAATTTTCCTAATTTTAAAGCTCTTTATCAGTTTATGAAACACTTGTACTACCGCGCTTTATCTATACTTAAACGAATTAAAAGTAAAATCGCTTTTTATCCCACTGTTTTTGCGATTTCGGGAATTTTTCTTGCCTTTTTCATGAGTTATATGGAAAATAGAGGAATCTCCCAATACCTGCACGAAACGCTTCCGGGACTTACTGTAGATGATGGAGATACTGCCCTTGCAATCTTAGGTGCCCTGGTAACAGGTTTAATTTCAATGATGGTGTTTAGCTTTTCTATGGTAATGCTATTACTTAGCCAGGCTTCGAATAATTATTCTCCAAGACTGCTGCCCGGCTTAATTTCAGATAAGGTACATCAGGTTATTTTAGGGATATTCCTGGCAACCATACTGTATTTAATTTTCGTACTTTTTTCAATTAGCCCTGCACAGGATAAGTATGAATTACCGGGTTTTTCAATTCTTATAGGAATCGTCTTCATGGTAATTTGTATCTATGCTTTCATTTATTTCATCCATAATATTTCCCAAACGATCCAAATCAGCAAAATCCTTGATAGGATTTATATGGTAGCAAAATTTGAACTTAAAACAGCAATTGAAAATGAACAGGAAATAATTCCCACATTTCCTAATACCGATTCCTGGTTTGAATATTATATCAATAACAGCGGATATCTACAGGGAGTGGGATTTACTAATCTTGCTGCTATTTGTAAAAAAGAAAATACCCAGCTTCATATTTTACCAATACGTGGAATGTTTGTTCTAAAAGGCCTTCCGTTATTTCGTTCCCGAAAGGAATTAAAACCTGAAGAGGTAGATAGAATCCTGTCTAATTTTAGTTTCGATGGAGGTGAACTTGTATCAGATAATTATGTTTTTGCCTTTAAACAAATAACTGAGATCATTGTAAAAGCAATGTCACCGGGTATTAATGATCCGGGTACTGCTCTAAACGGAATAGACTATCTCACCGAACTCCTGTCATTGAGAATGAGCAAAAGAAATTCCCATGTTATTGTTGAGGAAAATAATGCTTTGATAAAAATTAATACTGCTCAATTTAATGATTTACTTTATAATATAATGGCCTCCATACGAGCTTATGGAAAACATGATATTCTCATTATACAAAAATTGCTGATCATGCTTAACTACTTAAAATCTCAACCTGCCAGAGATTTGTCCTACCTCGAAAGTGTCAACCGGGAGATAGAAATTCTTTTAGCCGATGCAAAAGAATCTCTTCCAAATCCTGTTGATTACAAAAAAGCTTTAGAAATTGCGGAAGGTTTTGAGTTGCAGAAATAATTGGAAAAAAATGAAGAGGAAGATCCTGTTTTTTTTATTCATTTTTGGCTGCTGCCAAGTTTTTAGCCAAAGCACTGCTTCAAAAAATGTTACGACCTTTACTATTAATGCTCCCCAACTAAAATCTGAAAAAAAGATCTGGTTATATCTACCCGATTCCTATTCTAAAGGAAAGAAAAAATTCCCGGTACTTTATTTTCAGGATGCTCAAAACCTCTTTGATTCTGAAACTTCTTTTGCCGGGGAATGGAGTATCGATGAAACTTTGGATAGCCTTGATCTGGAATTAATAGTAGTAGGAATAGAACACGGTAATGAAAAAAGAATTGATGAGTTAACGCCTTTTCAACATCCTGAGTACAAGGGAGGAAAGGCAGATCAATACCTGCAATTCATCATTGAAACCCTTTTGCCTGAGATTGCTAAGAAGTACCGAATTAAGGAAGGACCTAATAACACCTTCATTGGTGGCAGCTCCCTGGGCGGATTATTTTCCTATTACGCTGCATTAAAACATCCTCAAATCTTCGGTAAAGCCTTGATATTTTCCCCTAGTTTCTGGTTTTCTTCAGAGATTTTTCAGCTAACAGAACAAACGGAAATTGACCAGCTAAGAGATTTGAGATTGTACTTGAGGGCGGGAGATAAAGAAAGTGAAACTATGGTGCCGCTTATGCTTAAAATGAAGGAGCTGCTAATAAATAAAGGAATGCCTTTACATCATATTAACAGTTCCTCCATTAAGGACGGGGAACATAATGAAGCCTTATGGAAAAGTTTATTTCCCAATGCTGCTTTGTGGTTGCTTCAGGAATAGCCTAAAGAAATCTTTTTCTCACTTAACCTTTTGGCAGGAACCTCTGTCGAAAAAATATTGCAACTTTAATTGAATTAATTACTTTCTTGAGATTTGTAGTTCAAAAGTCCCTGTTTTAGCCATGCTAGATACTCCTGTTCGTTGGGAGTATAACCCACCGGAGGATTTAATAGATTTATTTCAGGATCAAGCAGTACGTAAAAAGGCTGGGAATTATTCTTAAAATTCACCGTCTGGAAAGTTGCCCATTTATCCCCTATCGTTTTAATTTTTTTAATGCCTCCTTTTTCCCGCAGGTAATTAAATTGCTCGTTTTCTGGCAACTCTTCCCGGTCATCAACATAAAGAGAAACAAGAATATATTCTTCCTGCAGGACTTCATAAACTTCAGGATCACTCCAAACCTGTTCTTCCATTTTACGGCAGTTGACACAAGCCCATCCTGTAAAATCCAGCATTATGGGTTTGCTTTCAGCTTTAGCAGCTGCCAAACCTTCCTCCCAGCTTTTATAGGCTTTAAGTCCTAAAGGCCCTTCGGTAGGTTTTTCATAAACACTGTAAAATAAAGGCGGGGGAAAACCACTTAACAATTTTAGGTTCGCAAAGCCTGTATTGGTAAGCCCGGGCAGCAGGTATAGAGTAAATACAAAAACGAGCGCTCCAAAAGCGAAACGGGTTTTTGAAATTTTCTTTTTCGGTCCATCGTGAGGAAAGCGGATAACTCCAAACAGGTACAGCATGAGACCTATGGCAATGACAATCCAGATCCCAATAAAAATTTCTCTTTTAAGCAGTCCCCAATGCTCAACAAGATCTGCATTAGACAGGAATTTGAACGCCAGGGCCAGCTCAATAAACCCAAGTACTACCTTCACCGTATTCAACCAGCCACCACTTTTAGGAAGGGAATTAAGCCAGTTCGGGAAAAGAGCAAACAGTGCGAATGGCAAGGCGAGGGCAAGCCCAAAACCTCCCATTCCAAACGATAATTGTGTAGCTCCACCATCTGAAGTCAAAGAGCCTCCCAACAACGATCCTAAGATGGGCCCGGTACAGGAGAAAGAAACCAATGCCAGGGTAAGGGCCATGAAAAATATACCCAAAGCTCCCCCGAAACTGGAGGCTTTATCATCCATTTTACTACTCCAGGAGGTTGGCAGTGTTATTTCATAATAACCAAAGAAAGAGAAAGCAAAGATGATGAAAATAACAAAAAATACTATGTTAAGGGTAACGTTGGTGGAGATGTTGTTCAGGATCTCGGGGGCAATGCTATCTATTAAATGAAAAGGAACGCTCAACAGCAAATAGATAAGAAAAATGAACAACCCGTAAAGAATAGCATTTGTTAATCCTCTCTTCCTGGTTTTTGCCCCCTTTGTAAAAAAGGAAACCGTAAGTGGGATCATTGGAAAAACACAGGGCGTTAGCAGGGCAATCAACCCACCAATAAATCCTAGAAAAAAGATCGTCCAGTACCCGCTTTCTTCCGTAGTTTCAGGTTCGTAAGTTTCCCAACCCTGAATGGGTAAACTTAAAGCTTCCGTTTTTTCAAGATCCCTTTCTGTAACTTCTGCATCCACATAACCTTTTACAGCATTCTGGGCCCCAACATTTATCTGAAAAGGAACAACATCGGGTGGTAAACATTGAGTATCATCGCAAACCATGAACTCTACTTCGACCTCGATAGTTTGAGTAGGATCCAGAACTTTGATTTCCTGTTCAAAGACTGCCCTATCTTTGAAAAACTTAATATCCATTCCAAAAACTTCATCGTAAACAGCAGGAATATCAGGTTCCTGCATTTCCCCCACAAGTTCGTAACCAGGATTTGGAGTGAAGGTAAAAGTGGTAGGTATTGGCCCGTCATCACCAACATTTTGAGAATATAAATGCCACCCTTCTTCCAACTGAGCCGTAAAGATTAACGTGTAAAGGCTGTCACTTTTCTTTTCTACGGAAGCTTCCCAGGTAATGGGTGAAGCCATTTGTGAATTATCTGTTGCTGAAAATACCTGGGCTTTAGAAGTTGTATTAAAAATGAAAATGAAAACCAGGGCAATAAGATATCTCATAATGAGTAGGTAATTTTTAGTATTTTTCGGGAAGAATGTGTAACTGCAAACCTTCCGTCTGCCCGCTGATTTACGACCCAAACGATTTTATTTCCTGAACAAAGCAACCAGGAATCTTCCTTCTCGGGCAAAGATAATTTTTTGTCCTTAAAAAAGTCGCTGATCTTCTTTTTTCCTTTCATTCCAAAGGGATAAAAAGAATCCCCCTCTCTCCAATTTATTAGAGTTAACGGAAAGCTCAGTTATTCCTCATCAACATAAATACAAATTTGAGGAGAA
>CAZXEY010000170.1:0-4633 GCA_964639695.1 uncultured Antarcticibacterium sp.
AAATTCCTACATTGATGTAGCAGATCTTATTGTTTTCAGGAATACAGGTTCCATATTGGAATTCGAGGAATACTACAATGAATTTGTGCGAACAGTACAGGATAATAATATCCTCACTTTCAATTCTTTCGACGGAAAGGGCGACCAGAAAGGAAAACAATATTTATTAGATCTACAGGCAGCAGGGTATCCTGTAATCCCCACAGTAGAGTTTGTAGAAGAAATTCAGGTATTAGGTGATACAGACCAATTTATCGTAAAATTGAAAAATGGTGCAGATTCTATTGGAATGGAAATCCTTTCCAGGGAAGAACTGCTAAACCTGAAGCCGCAGAAAAAGCTTATACAGCCCTTGATCAATTTTCAATATGAGGTTTCTTTTTACTACCTGAACAATGAATTCCAATATGCTCTTTACGCTCCCAACACTTCGAAAAGATGGGATTTGACTGAATATGAGGCAACTCCTGAAGATCTTGAATTTGCAGAGAAATTTGTGAAGTGGAACAATATGAAAAGAGGAATTACGAGAGTTGATGCCTGCAGGTTAGAGGATGGTTCTCTTTTATTAGTGGAGCTGGAAGATCTAAATCCTTTTCTTTCGCTGGAATTACTTTCTGAAGAAAAACAGAACCGCTTTTTAGCTAACTTTATAAATGCACTCAGGGAGGCAAATAATGGACCTTCAGTAAGTATTGGTAATCAATGGAAAGAATCTGTAGCTATATAAGATCCGGAGAAAATGAGCAACTTGAAAAAGAGTTGAAAAATAATCCTTCCCTGTCCCGTGTAAAAACGGAACAGGGAATTTCTTTTCTTATGTATGCCTTATACTGTAGAAACCCTTCTGCAGTAAAGACTTTGAGAAAATATATCGAGGAACTAAATCTTTTTGAAGCAGCAGGGTTGGGGGAAGAAGCTATTGTAAAGCAGCATTTAGATAAAAATCCTGAATGGGTAAATTCTTTTTCTGCAGACGGATTTACAGCATTGGGGCTTGCAGCTTTTTTCAATAATATGGAAGTTGTAAGAATACTTTTAAATAAGGGTGCCAATCCTAATATTGCGGCAAATAATTCATTTAAAGTTGCGCCTTTACATTCGGCCTGTGCCTCAGGGAATGTAGAAATTGCCAAATTGTTACTTGATGCCGGTGCCTATGTAAATTCACGGCAACTGGAGGATGTTACTCCTTTACATTCTGCAGCTCATAATGGGAATATTGACCTTACAACTCTTTTACTTAAAAATGGTGCAGATGTAACTGCGGTCACAACCACCGGCCAAACACCTCTTTCTATGGGAATGGAAAAAAATCATAATGACATCGTTAACCTTTTGAAAAAGAACAACAAAACCTAAAAATTTTGCTAAAGCTGGTGCAGGAACGGGAAGAGAAACTTATCTTAATATTTCAACAATCGGTTAGATTTAAAAAAATCCCCTATGGCACATATTAAGAGTGAAGTAAAAGAGAAATTAATGGCAGCTTTGGTAAAAATGGAAGAAGGTTTTTCCAGCGCCAAACTTTCTTTTAAGGAAAAATTTAATCTCATTGAACCATTAAAGATCATGCCATACTATGGGTTTGGCAGTGATACTTATGTATTCCTTAAAGGGAGAGTGCTGGAGGAGGAAAAGGTAAAGGAGAAAAAAGAAGGAGATAGTACTATAGGTCATTTAAAGAATACCTACAAAAGATATGAATCTGACGAAATACCTAATATTAAAATCCAGGCAACTTTTGCAGATAAAGTTCTTGAAGCAGAGACTGATGAAGAAGGATTTTTTGAATTCGAATTTCGCTTTGACACCCCTGTAGATTACGAAAAGCACGGTAAAAAGATTCAGCTAAAATTGCTGGAGACAAAAACCGATGATGATGACACCGAAGCTGTAGGGCATATTTTTGTTCCCGATAAAAATGCTGAATTTGGGATAATTTCGGATATCGATGATACCGTTTTAATATCTAAAGTAACTCATTTTCTTCCTAAATTAAGATTGATGTTGATGAAGAATTCAAAGGAGCGCAGCCCGTTTCCGGGAATTGCATCTTTTTTAAGAGCCCTGGAAAAAGGTTTTGACGATAAGGGATATAACCCGGTATTCTTTGTTTCGGGCAGTGAATGGAATTTATTTGATTTATTGGTCAATTTTTTTCAGTACCACCAGATTCCTGAAGGGCCTCTGTTTTTAAAAGATAAGGGAGCAAGGTTTGACAGGGGAAACCTGGAAACTTCAGATAAGGATTACAAAAGAGAAAAAATTAGGCATATTATGGAAACTTTTCCCGATATGAAATTTATCTGTATTGGTGACAGTGGCCAGGAAGATCCGGAAATATATCAAAAGATCCACGAAGAATTTCCAAAACAGGTAATAGGAATATATATAAGAGATGTATCACCCGATGAACGGGATCGGGAAGTGCATAAGATTAAGAAGGGAGTTGAGGAAAAAGGAGCAGAAATGCTGCTTCTTGAAGAGACTTATTCTGCAGCAAAACACGCGGCAAAAATGAAATGGATCAATGAAGATCAGCTGGAAGAAATAAAAAAAGCCTGCGAGGAAGATCAAAAGCAGGAGTAGATAATTTCTGTATTTTAGTGCTTTTTATATTTTTAAATTTTACATATTAATGATTTCTTACCAGTTCTGATATGAAAAAAAGTCTGTTGTTACCTGTATTTATTGCTTTAGCTTTTTATAGCTGCGGAAATAATTCCGGAGAAAGCTCCGAAATAAATTCTGAAACCGAAACAATAACTGCAACTGAGGATCACAGCGAAACCGGAGAACTGAAGCAACTCAATCTAAAGGTTTTAAGAGCCGAATTAGGAGAAAGTGCAGAAAATGACGGGCAATTTAAAATAACGATACCTCAAAACGACTTAAGTGTTGTAGTTGATGGTTTTAAAATTATTCCTCCCATGGGCCTGGGTTCCTGGGTAGCATTTGCACCAACTTCTGGAAAACCTATGTTAATGGGGGATATTGTGGTCACAGAAAAAGACCTGATGCCGGTGCAAAAGGAAGTGATCAACCAGGGATTGACAATTACTGCAATTCATAATCATTTTGTAAGAAATGAACCCGATGTGATGTATATGCATATAGGAGGCATGGGTACAGAAAAAGAACTGGCAGATAAAGTAAAAAAGGTGCTGGCGAAAGTACAGGAAGTAAGGGGAGGAGATCCTGCGGCAGCCGTTGCAGGAAAGGTTGAAAATTCTCTAAACACCAAAATGATCGACAGCATTCTTGGCCATACCGGCAGTATGAACAATGGAGTTTATAAATTGACCATAGGTCGGCCAGATGTTAATCTTACCGAACACGGGGCACCTGTGAGTACTTTTATGGGGTTCAATACCTGGGCCAGCTGGCAGGGAACACCCGAAAAAGCTGCTGTGGCCGGAGACTTTACAATGCTTGAGGATGAAGTGGCACCGGTAATTAAAGCGCTCATAGAAAATGATATTGAAGTTGTGGCGCTTCATAATCATATGGTTCACGAGGAACCTCGCATCTTCTTTTTACATTACTGGGGTGTTGGCCCGGCAGAAAAACTAGCTAAGGGGTTAAAAGCTGCCCTGGATCAAACAGGGACCAACAATAACTGAAAGGTTTCTGTTTATAATTAATAAATACGAAAAATCGTGAAGCAGATTTATTTACTATTTTGGCTCATTGTTTTCACAACCACCAGAAGTTATAGAACATAATCTCTTTTCCATTGAACAGGCAGTTATTTAAGGGTGAATTCCTGAACCTGCTCCCAATCCTGGGGGTGTTCATTTTTGCTGCTTTGTATTTTTATTCTTCCACATTATATCCGGGAGGTTCACAGGCTAATTTAAAATCGGTAGGATTTGACTGGGTCCACAACTACTGGTGTGATCTAATGGACGAAAACGGGAGGAACAAAAATCCTAACCCGGCAAGTCCTTTTGCAATCACGGCAATGATGATCTTATGCTTTAGCCTACTTGTATTTTTCATAAGGTTTGCAAATACTTTTGCATCGGGAAAATTCTGGAAAAACCTAATTAGGATCACCGGAACTATTTCTATGATTTTTGCGATGCTTATTTTTACAAAATATCACAGTATAATGATAGCCTTAGCAAGCCTGTTTGGGCTCTTTGCACTTATAGGTATTATAAAAGAAGTTTACAGCAGTAATTATACATTTTTAAAAATGGGAGGACTATTGTGTATCTTCTTATTGGTCCTGAACAATTACATCTATTACAGCCGCCATTATGTAGAAATTCTTCCGCTGCTTCAAAAGATCACTTTCGCCATTGTCCTCCTATGGATAATGTCTATAAATTATAAGCTTATTAAACTTCAGTAAGAAAACTTTTAGGTTAATAATATTCTTTTTTTACTGATATCTTCTCTTTCTGTCCTACATGTTCCGAAGTTGTTTATATTTATTTAAATAAACTGAAGATTACACAACCATAAATTAAATTTCATGAAAATACTTTTACCCGCGTGTTTAATAATGTTATTGGGCTTGGGAAGTCTTTCTGCTCAAACAGGATCTGCTGAAACTAAAATTGTTTGGGATACATATGGCGTGCCGCATATAACTTCAGATAATATTGAAAATCTCTTTTTT
>CAZXEY010000171.1:0-4617 GCA_964639695.1 uncultured Antarcticibacterium sp.
TAAAAGTCGGGGTGGCAGGGTTAAGTTGCCGTTCCCGTTATACCAATGAATTCAGTACTTATCTATTTTTTCTTTCCTCCAGGTAACCGAATAGGTAACCTTTAGAACGATTAAATTGTATTTTACAAAGATAAAAAATTTCAACAGGCTATAAAAATCTAATTGCTTTGGAATATTATCCTCAATGGCAAAACCGTAAAAAAAGTAAGGTTTCCCATTAACACCAGTTGCAATTAAATAGATACTTTGGTATTTCTTAATAAACTTTTTGTTCTTCTAAAAAAAACTGGTAGTAGTGAAACTAATTTTAATACTTTAATAAAAATTTAAAATATGAAATCTGCTATCCACTTTATTTTTTTTGCTTCAATTATTATTATTAGTACAAATTCTTGCTCAAAAAAAGATGACTGCGAACACCCGGTAGACTGTCTACCACCAGCCACCCAAATTGGTGCCAATACCGCTGGCTGTTTGGTAAATGGTAAGATTTTAGTTCCCAGTGGGAGAAGCTTTGGAAGTGGTTCAGTACTTATCTCTCAATATTTATTTTATCAAGGAGCTTATTTTTTTTCTATAGGCATTGATGATAGAGAAGAAAATCAGCTAATTTCTATTAGAATAGAAAATTCCCAATTAGAAGAAGGTGGCATTTATCCTCTTCAATTAGAAACGGAAAACTCAGGATCTGCTGCTTACATAATTGGAGGAGCAGGAAGTGGTATTGGCTATGTTACAACTAATAATTTTAAAGGCGAATTGCACGTAACCAACTTAGATGAAACAAAAAAAATTGTTAGCGGAACTTTTTGGTTCGATGCAATTAACAGCGAAGGAGAAAGTGTTCAAATAACGCAAGGCCGTTTTGATGTACGCTTTCAACAATAATATAGACAACAACTACTAACTCAAATTCTATGAAAAGAAAATTACTTTACCTTCTTTTACTGTTTTGTTTTAGCCTATCGGCCCAACAAAACATCAATACTAACTTTAGCACCCAAATGGCTGCAACCTTTGCAAACCTTGAGAAAAACAGGGTGCCTTATGGTATGCTTAGCGACTTTTCAATGGAATTCACGGCACTACCGGCTTTTCAGGGAACCTTGAACGACAGTTCTTATGTACACCCGGGAACCCTAAAACAACTTTATAAAACTTTATTATTTTCTAGAGTTACAACAAGTGCACAAGGTTTTGTATCCTATAATAATTTTATAACTAACTGGAAAAATTCCCGGAAAAAGAAAACAATCGTTTTGAGCGGATTGTTTTACAGATACTCTAAATTTCTTGAGGATGCCCATCCTAATAAGATTACCATTTCAAATAATAAATTATATGATAAATATGTAAATGGGGTATGGCAAAATCCCTACTAACAACAAAAAGCTTTTGCGATCTCCCCTTCAACGATTATTTACAAAAGCCTTGATATGCTGGTAAAGTTTCCTGCTAGTTTATGGTATACTAATATGGGAAGCCAAATCCAATCTGTACAAATTGATTTTAATAATGGTGGCGGGTTCCAAATCCTAAACCCTGGACAGGAAAAATATATTCAATATAGTGCTGCAGGGGTAAAAACCTGGATTTATAAACTTACCCTGAGCACTGGAGAAATTTTATACAGCCACTCGAAAATTAATGTAGAGACGGGGATAAGCTCTAGGTTGTATGGTTCCAAAACTTCCCATACCGGAAACGGGTTAGGAGTAGATACCCTCCATATAACGGCAACGGAATCTTATTTAGGTAAATTTGGCAAAGCAACAGTTCTAATTAATTATGGAAATACAGTCGGTCAAATTAGAAGACCTTTAATCCTAGTAGAAGGTTTGGATATGGGAGCCGTCACTAGTCCGGAAGAGCTTTTTGGAGATTCAGATCTTAGAAATTTTGAAAACAAAGTATTTTTATCTGAAAGTAATAATTTAAATAATTTAATTAACGGCGTTACTAATATAAATAATGATCAGCAATACGATATCATTTATGTAAACTGGAGCAACGGCACTGATTATTTACAAAGAAATGCTTATGTCTTACAGGAAGTAATTAAATGGGTAAACCAGGAGAAAGCCACGGTAGGGAGTACAACGCCTAATGTTGTTCTAGGTCAAAGTATGGGAGGAGTTATTGCAAGGTATGCTCTTAAAGATATGGAAAACAAGAATCTGCCACATGACACACGTACTTATATAAGCCAGGATGCCCCGCACTTAGGTGCCAATGTTCCACTGGGTTACCAGCTCGCCGCTCGCCATGCCAGAAGCCAGTATGTCCAGTCTCCCTTTCAACTTTTGGCGGGTGACGTGATAGTGCCTCTTTTTAATGATGGAGTGGGCGTTTCAGATTATCTTGAAATATTAGATCAGCCTGCCGTAAAGCAATTGCTTATAGAGCGAGTAGATAGTAATTACGGAAGTGATAATACTATCCACTCCCAATGGCAAACAGAATTAAAAAATATAGGATATCCCCAGTTAACAGAGCGTAATGTAGCTATAGCTAATGGAAATCAATGCGCTATTACCCAGGGTTTTTTTCCCGGTAACAGTTTATTATCTATAAATGGATCTGCAAAAACTGGTTGGTTAACAGATTTACTAAGTAATGTTACTGGTTTTGGAGGCTTTTTAAATAATGCTTTTTTTATGGCTACAACCATTTTCACTTTTGAACCTGGTTTCTTGTTTGGTTTATTACCGGGTAATAGTAAATTAACCGCAGCAATAGAAGTAAAAGCGCTGCCAGCCTATGGACAAACAGCTCAAATTTATTCAGGAAAACTAACCTTTACTAAAAAACTCTTATGGCTTATTGATATTAACGTAAATCTAACGGATCGTAGTTTCCCTTCCCCTCCTAATACTCTTCCCTATGATTATTTTTCCGGGGGTGTTGAATCTACAGGAATTCCTAGTTCAACATCCAGCCAATCAAATGTTTTTTACGGTATAAAGACAACGATAGTTAGTGACCCTGATTTTTCCTTTATACCAACCGTTAGCGCTCTGGATATTGGCAAAGGGTTTAGCAGTTTGACTACTGCAGATTATTTATTAAGATATGAACCTAGTAATCCCCCACTTTCCCCTAAAGATACTCCTTTTGATAATTTCATTACTTCTTACCAAGCAAACCCATTTTTTATACAGGAACTGCAGGCGGGAAATACCACTATCTCCATTACAAATTTTAACCAACAACATTTAGACCTATATAGGGTAAATGGAGATTGGTTAGCTAATGAAATTCAAGGAATTAACTTAAATGATAATACAGTTGATTGCTCATTCTTATGCGATTCAACGAATATTGTAGGCAGTTTAACCTTATGCTCTTCAGGCACCTATTCCGTTAATGCTTCCGGGGATTCTATAATAAATTGGTCTGTAAGTAATTCAAATGCTGTCAGTCTTTCTTCTACAACAGGAAATACCATCACTCTTACTACCTCTGGAAGTACAAGAACAACTATAACACTGACGGCTACAATATCATCAGCAAAATGCCAGGCAAATATTACTGAGAATATAACAATAAGGGTTGGTGCACCTGGAGTACCATCTTATCTAATTGGCCCTTCTACCGTGTTAACCGGTGCAGTAGTTGATTATCAGGCAGGTCTTTCAGAAGGAGCAACATCCTACGAATGGCGGTTACCTTATCCTTACACTACGGTTTCTATATTTAATTATTCTGGTCAGGATTGGCAATTACAAGCTCCGGGTACTTCAAGGTATGCGAAAGCTTTTACAGGTTATGCTAAAACCAATGGTTATGTGCAGGTAATGGGAAGAAACGCCTGCGGTACGGGAGGAGCAAAATTACTTTATGTTACTCATGGCTCCGGTGGGGGTGGTTCTATTGCCAGTATTGATGAACCAATGGACAATGTTAAAGAAGTGACAATTTCTCCCAATCCGGCCTCGAACAAAGTTAGTGTTCGACTTTCTAAACTTACTGAATACGAAGGAGAACCTCCTTCAAGAATACTCGGAATTAAAGTACTGGATCAAAATTCACGGGAACGAAAATTTTACCGGTATAATGAACCCATTACAGAAGTGGAAATAAATGTTGCCTTTTTAACCCGAGGATTGAATTTTTTAATCATTTTAACTAATCAAGGCTCTTTTACTAAAAAGTTATTGATTGAATAAGTTTATTGTTTATAAAATTAAAAGGGGTTTCTAATATGAAATCCCTTTTTGCTTTTTCACCTAAAAGTACTTTTCAGAGAACGAACTTTTAGGATTTAAAAAACTTTATATAAAAGGTGTTTGTAATACTAAGGGGGGAATAGCAAGAGGATAACACGCTGCGCGATGTTAAAGGATTCATTCCCCCCTCATTTTCAGTAAGTTATATTTTCACCTCGCCAAAGATTTACAGTAAAAAGTATGGGAACCCACATAAAATGGTTTTTTTTTACAGTAAAAACGGATTTAGGACCAAAAAATAAGATCAGAAATAGAAAGTTACCAGGCCTCGCAAAATAGTATTAGTTCTGATAGATTTAGGGCTTGCAGCACTTTGCTTCGCAACGTTCGCTATTCCTTTTTAATACCAGGAAAAATTTTTAAAAAACAGAAAATACATCTACCCATC
>CAZXEY010000172.1:0-4515 GCA_964639695.1 uncultured Antarcticibacterium sp.
CCCCGACCCCCTCGGTGTAAACGAGGTGCTCTGAACCAACTGAGCTAATTGCCCGCTATTGCTTGATTGCGGATGCAAATATAGAGCACTTTTTCATTTCCGCAAACTTATTTCAGAAAAAAATTAAATTATTTCTGCTACGGTAAAAGTGCTGCCTCCAACATATACCAGATCATTGGCAGCTGCAGCTTTTAAAGCAGATTCATAGGCTTTTGAAACCGAAGAACTTACCTTCCCAAAAAGATCAAAATCAGCAGCAGCCCTACTTAGTATTTCTGCCTCCATTCCTCTTGGAACATTAGCCTTACAGAAATAATAAAAAGCATCTTTAGGAAATAAAGGAAGAATTTTATTCAGGTCCTTATCATTTACAACACCTAAAACTATATGAAGTTTCTCAAATTCCTCTTTTTGAAGCTGATTTATTATCCACACCAAACCTTCCGCATTATGAGCTGTATCGGCTATAACTTTAGGTTTCTCATTGAGAATGTCCCATCTTCCTCTAAGTCCGGTATTTTCTTTCACTTTAAGAATGCCTTTTTTAATTGCCTCTTCAGTAACATTCCAACCTTCCGGTAAATTTTTAATTGCAGTAACTACTGTAGCTTTATTTTTTTGCTGATAATTCCCTTTAAGATCAGATTCATAATCATCAACCAATTGATCTGCAGCAAAAACAATTCTGGAATTATTTTTTTCTGCTATTCTTTTAAATACAGGAGCTGTTTCTTCCTGAAATTCTCCTATTACCACAGGGACATTTGGCTTTATTATTCCGGCTTTTTCCCCGGCAATTTCTTCAAGGGAATTACCCAGGAACTGGGTATGATCCATTCCTATATTGGTTATTACGGAAAGCTCTGGATAAATAATATTTGTAGAATCCAATCTTCCTCCCATTCCCACTTCTATTATAGCGATATCAACTTTCTTTGAAGCAAAAAAGGAAAAGGCCATTCCCACACTCATTTCAAAAAAAGAAAGTTTTTCAGATTCCAGAAAACCTTTTTGGGAATCGATGAACTGGACCACAAAATCCTGCGAAATCATTTTACCATTTAATCGTATTCTCTCCCGGTAATCTTTTAAATGAGGGGAAGTATACAAACCAACCTTATATCCCGCTTCCTGAAAAATTGATGCCAGCATATGGCTTGTGGAACCTTTTCCATTGGTCCCGGCTACGTGTATGGATTTAAATTTTTTATGAGGGTTGCCTAAAGCTTCAACTAGCTTAACAGTATTGGTAAGATCCTTTTTATAAGCCGAAGCGCCTATTTTTTGGTACATAGGTAACTGCTGAAACATCCATTCAACAGTTTCATTATAATCAAGCACTTTAATCTGATAATTTGAAATTGTATACGATAGTTCCTACCTGTTTTGATGGGGCATTGGGATCACTATTAAACCTCGTTGCCAAAGCTGCACGTCTTGCGGGATCAAGTAGACACCCGGCACTGTTGGTAGTACCTTTAACTCCCGGGGTAGCTTTTGTAACCTGGCCATTTTGATTTACTTCAATTTGAACCACTACAATGCCCGATTCATTACATTCCTGAACAAACTTTTCTTTATTAAGTGCACGTCTTCCTCCCAAGCGGTAATTCCCGTCTCCGTCCAATCCTAAACCGTTTCCATAATAAGCGCTGGCATTTGGATCTCCATCGCGACTTCCCTTATCACCTGCAGCCTGATCGTTTCCTTCTCCCCCACGCGCAGTCCCTTCACTTTTAGGTCCGTTTAAAATGCTGCTTAACGCATCTGTAGTAGATTTCTCGGGAGTAGGGTCTGGTTTTTTAGCAGGTGGAACCGGTTTTGGTTTTTCCACAGGCTCATTGACCACCGGCTTTTTTTCTGCTTTTTTAACCACCACAGGAGCTTCCACATTTTCCTGGGTTACTACCTCTTCCACAACCGGTTTTGGCTGGGAAACTTCAGGAGTAGTGGTTTGTTTTGGGGCAGCTTTTACAGCTTCAGTAGGCTGCACATCACCTGAACCAACATCGGAAGTTCCAAAATTAATGGCAATTCCATTTTCAGGTGGTGGATCCAGATAAGTCATTCCGAAGAATAAAAGCAAAAGTATCAGCAACACGTGAAGTACCACCGTGATAGTAAAAGATTTCCTTTCGTGCTGTGTATTTAATAAGCTCACTTTTCTATTGATTTTGATCTGGCTTTACTGCCAGTACAATTTTATATTTATTCCTGTTAGCGATATCCATCACCTGCACAGCCCTTTCAATTGGCACACCTTCTTCTGCCCGCAGAATAATTGTAGGATCTGCTTCGCCTGCCAGTTTTTGTTTTAGAGTACTCTCCAAAGCTGAATTACTTACTCTTTCACTATTAATATAAACCTGAAGATCTTTTGTAATACTTACAGATAAGGTTTGAACAGTTGTGGTCTTTCCTTTTGCTTTAGGTAAAATAAGATCCAAAGCCTCAGGAGTAATTGCCGGGGAAGTAAGCATAAAGAAGATCAACAACAGGAATACTATGTCTGTCATAGAACTCATGCTAAAATCTGCACTTACTTTATTTCTACTTCTTAAATTCATCTTAAGCAGGTTCGTTTAATAGGTCAAGGAAATCTACAGCCGTTGCCTCCATTTGGTGAACAACTTTATCTGTTTTTACCACAAGATGGTTGTACCCGATATAAGCTATAATACCCACAATTAGACCCGCTACAGTAGTGGTCATTGCAGTATAAATACCTTCTGCAAGAGATCCCATTTCTGCCTGGCCGCTACTTGTGGCCAGTTCGTGAAATGCCAATACCATACCAATTACAGTTCCAAGGAATCCAATCATTGGTGCAGCTCCCGCAATTGTTGCCAAAATACTAACATTCTTTTCCAACTTATAAACCTCAAGCCTTCCTGCATTTTCTATTGCCGTATTAATATCTTCAAGAGGGCTTCCAATTCGCGAAATACCTTTTTCTGTTAATCTGGCAACCGGAGAATTGGTTTGAGCACAACGAATTTTAGCCGATTCGATATTACCATTTAATACACTGTCCTTTATTTGCAGCATAAAATTGGAATCTACCTGGGTTGCAGCCTTAATTGCAAACAAACGCTCGAAATAGATATAGACCGCTACAAAAAGCAGGATAAACAAAATTCCAATAATAATTTGGCCCCCCAGGCCGCCACTTAACATTAAATCAAATAATGAGAGGGTTTTCTCTTCTGCGACCGGCTCTGCTTCTAGAGTAGTTTGTGCCAGGTCATCCTGAAAAAAGTTTAGCATATTATGAGTTAGGTTTTGTATTGTAACGTAGTAATGATATTTTAATTGTGGAATAATTATTAAACCAGTTGTTTTAATGCAATTTCAAAGGCAGTGCGGCTTATATCGGTTTTTGAACTGCTGGAATTATAGGTGTTTTGTATAGCATTTTTAATAGTATTGGAAGTATCACTAAAAATAGCTTCATCTGTCATTTGCACCCGTCTCTCCATAAAATAGGCGAATACCCTGGCCATACCGCAATTCGCAATGAAATCTGGGATTACACTCACTCTTTTATCTGTGTATTCCATAATTGGCCCAAAGAAAATTTCTTTATCAGCAAACGGAACATTAGCTCCCGAACTTATAACTTCCAGCCCACCGTTTATTAGTTGCTCAATTTGTTCTTTTGTTACCAATCTTGAAGCCGCACAGGGTGCAAACACCTCTGCATTGAGCTTCCATATCTTTTCGTTTATTTCATCAAAAGGAATAAGATTAGGATGACTTAAAGTATTTCCTTCTTTTTTAAGAAACAGATCTTTTATTTCTTCAAAACTGAAACCTTCCTCATTTATTAAACCTCCTACCCTGTCGATGATTCCAATTACCTTCACTCCCATTTTAGCTAAATAAAATGCAGCTGCAGATCCCACATTTCCAAACCCCTGCACCACTGCTTTTTTATCAGCTATATTGCCGCCATAAATATCGTAATAATGCCCTACCGCTTGTGCCACTCCATACCCTGTTATCATGTCGGCAACAGTATATTTACGGCTAACATCAGGCGAATACTCTGTATTTTCAAGAACCTTAATTACTCCCTGCCGAAGTTGACCAATCCTGTTGATTTTATCTGATTCTGTCGGTTGGAAATGTCCGGAGAAAACTCCTTCCTGTGGGTGCCAAACGCCACAATTTTCTGTTATTGGAATTACTTCGTGTATTTCATCCACATTAAGATCTCCTCCTGTACCGTAATAACTTTTCAATAAAGGAGAAACAGCTTTATACCATCTTTCCAATACTCCTTTTTTTCTGGGATCATTAGGATCAAAGTTAATTCCCGATTTTGCACCGCCTATTGCAGGTCCCGAAACGGTAAATTTCACCTCCATGGTCTTAGCAAGGGAAAGAACTTCATTCATATCCAATCCCTTTCTCATCCTGGTTCCACCACCGGCAGCACCTCCTCTTAAAGAATTAATTACAGTCCATCCTTCAGCTTCTGTTTCAGGATCTTTCCAGTTAAAAACAATTTCA
>CAZXEY010000173.1:0-4396 GCA_964639695.1 uncultured Antarcticibacterium sp.
ATGGTGCCGGGTTTAAATAGTATCCTTACCCAATGCCGAAAGAATTAAGTGGGTAGTAGGCTCTCCCAGAGTTATTAGTTTGTCAATAAATTGCTGAAGGTGAAGTTGATCCCTTAGAGCAACTCTTAAATGAAAATTTTGGGGACCGGTAATTCTGTGAGCCTCCATAATCTCAGGAAATTTCTGTAGTTCCAGAATAGCAAATTGTAGTTTCCCGGTAAAAACCTTGAGCAGTATAAATACTTCCAAACTATTTCCTAGTAAAGCCTGATTCACCTCCAAACTATATCCCTTAATAGCACCAGTATCTTCTAGTTTTCTTATCCTCTCCCTAACAGAAGAAGGAGATAAAGAAATAGCCTTACTAATTTCTGAGAATGATGCTTTCGAATTTATTTTTAAAATTTCAATTATCCGGAGATCTTTCTTATCCATAATTGTTTTTGTTCTATTAAGGACAAAGTTCCGCTTTTTATTCGGAAAAACGTTTACTTGACCATCTTTTTAGCTGTGCATTGATATGGGATATTTTTACTTTTGAACAACTTTTACCCCCTGTATCTATATGGATATTGAATTGTTAATTCTTCTTGGAGTTGCTATTTTTTGCGGCTTTTTTGTTCAGACGGTGGTTGGTTTTGCAGGATCACTTATTGCATTACCCATTTTACTTATTGGACTTAAACTTCCTGATGCTATTGCTTATATCTCCATTTTCTATCTTTTTTCCAGCATTTTTCTTGTATCAAAGGAATGGAAGAACATTGACAAAAGTGTCATAGGAAAACTTAGTTTTACCTCTTTAATAGGAGTGGTAATTGGAATTATTGTACTTACTTTTAGCCAGCCCATTATTCTTAAAAAAGCACTTGGAGTTTTTATTCTTTTGTATGTAGCCTATGTCGTTATTGGTAAAACAGACCTGAAGCTTGGATCTAAAGGGAATATATTCTTTGGTGTCCTGGGAGGATTCTTTGCAGGAGTCTTTTCCACCGGCGGCCCTTTATATGTAATCGCAGTAAAAAACACTGTTGATGAAGTAAGGATCTTCAGGGCTACCATGATTGGAGTTCTTGCGCTGGTAACACTTATAAGAATCCCTTCCCTTGCCATAGGCGGAGTCTTAAATTTCGCACATCTAAAAACAAGCCTGATCATCTTTCCAGTTTTTGTTCTGGCCCAATTTTTAGGAAATTATTCTTTTAAGAAGATAAATGAGGTCCTCTTTAAAAAAGTTTTACTGGTCCTTCTATGCCTTTCGGGGACAGCTCTTTTCTTCTAAAGCTGAAGATCTAAAAGAAGAAGATTTAATGTATATTTCATAAATATTTAATTCTTTTAAACTCTTTTAAATGAATATTGACAACCTCAAATATCCTGTAGGGAAATTTCAAAAACCAGAGGTCATTACTTCTGAAATTTTACAAAACTGCATTCTTACAATTTCTGAATTTCCCTTTGTCCTTCAGCAGGAATTAAAGAAACTTAGCAAGGCACAACTGGATTCCGCATATCGTCCCGGAGGCTGGACTGTAAAACAGGTAGTGAATCATTGTGCCGATAGCCATATGAATGGGATCATAAGAATTAAACTAACCTTAACGGAAGACAAACCTGTTATTAAACCTTATCTGGAAGCAGAATGGGCAGAGCTGGAGGACAGTAAAAATAATTCTGTTGATGCTGCCATAAAAATACTTGAAGGGGTTCACCATCGCTGGAGTTCGCTTTTAAATAATATTACTGAAGATCAATGGCAACGAAAATTTATACATCCCGAACACGGAAAAGAAATTACAATCGCTGAAAACACCTGTCTATATGCCTGGCATTGCAATCACCATCTGGGTCATATAAAGTTAGTAAGCCGGAAGGGTTAAGATTCGAGGTTCGAGATTCAAGGTTCAAGATTAAAGATTTAAGATTCAAGGATATAAGATTGTAGAGTCCTCAATGGAGTTAATTGAAGTTAAGGTGTAGTTAATTTTTTTTGGTTCAAATTCTTGTCTCTTGTCTCTTGTCTCAATTCTCTATTCTTTTTACCCCCCCTTTGGGGGTTGGGGGGCTTCTTCCCTTTGAGGGCTGGGGTGCTTCTTTTCTCATTTCCACTTTTTCTGAATTCTTTTAATTAGATTAGTAGAATCTTTTTGAAAAAGCCTATGAATTCCCCCAGAGTAAAGAACCCTGTGCTCAAAAGAGAGATCAGCAGGTGGGACCTTGTGTTACTTCTTATCAATAGTACAATAGGTGCAGGAATTTTCGGGCTACCCTCTCAGATCTATCGATTATCAGGATTTTACAGTTTACCGGCACTATTTCTTTGCGCAATTATTGTTTTTGTTCTGGTGCTAACTTTTGCTGAAGTTGCCAGCAGGTTCAAAAAAACCGGTGGTCCTTATTTATATGTTTTAGAAGCTTTTGGAAGAATTCCTGCATTTATAATAGGATGGCTGATTTTAATTACACGGGTTTCCACGTATGCCGCGCTGGTGAACCTTATGGTCACCTACCTCAGCTATTTTAATCCCATTCTCTTAGAACCTTTATATAAAACAGCAGTAATTACCGGAATCACCTTTTTCTTTACCTGGATCAATTACCTGGGGGTTAGAAATTCAACAATTCTTAGCAATACCTTAGCTATTGCCAAAATACTTCCGCTACTGCTATTCGTAGTTGTGGGACTTTTTTATATCAATCCAGAGCTGATAAAGACTGATCAGCCTCTTCCGGAGTTTTCAGATTTTGCCTCCTCGGTACTCATCTTAATTTTTGCTTTTACAGGATTTGAAGCAGTTCTGGTCAATACAGGAGAGGTGAAAAATCCGCGGAAAAATATACCTTTTGCTTTAATGCTGTCCCTGGGATTTGTGGCTGTTTTTTATGCTTTTATCCAGTTAGTAAATATGGGCACTTTACCTGAGCTTGCTTCTTCAGATAAACCAATTACAGATGCCGCCCAGTTATTTTTGGGATCTGCTGGAGCTGCATTGATTTCTCTTGGAGCAATTATATCAATTGGCGGAACATTAAATGCCGTAATGCTTATAGGCTCCAGGGTACCTTATGCTTTGGGAGAGGAAAAACAATTTCCGGCGTTATTCTCATATCTCCATCCAAAGAACAGGACTCCGGTTTACTCCTTGTTCATTTTTGCAGCTGTAACTTTATTAGCCTCTCTAACAGGATCTTTTATTTATGCTGTTTCTATTAGTGTGATTAGTAAAGTAATGATCTTTTTATTGGTTTGTGCGGCAATGATTAAATTGCGCCAAAAGCGGAAAACATCTGAGGACTACTTTAAGCTTCCCTTCGGATACGTTTTTGCAACAATAGGTATAACAGCATCTATAGGCTTGTTATTGAGTTCTAAACTTTCAGAATTTATGGATGTTTTCATTACGGTAGTTATTGGTTTAATCCTTTACGGCCTTTACAAATTCTGGCCCCGTAAGCACACAGGACAATTCAATAAATAAAATCCAGTTATTTATATTCGCCGGTTGATAGTGAAAATCCTCTTTATAAATCCTGTCTAATAAATCAGTATTTTAGTGGGGTTCATTTTAATCTCTGGTATATGTTTCACTTTCATAAATTATCGCTTTTCCTCCTACTGGTACTATTTGTCAATATTAAACTTAATGCACAAAACGTCCCGGTTCCTCGACAATTTGAAGTATTTGCTTTTACCAATGTAAATGTTGTTCCTATGAATACTGAAACTGTTCTTAAAAATCAGACAGTTATTATACAAAACGGAAAGATCACAGAAGTTGCCGAAACAGGAAAAACAAAAATTCCTGCAGGAGCAAAAGTTATTGATGGAAAAGGCAAGTTTTTGATGCCGGGATTAACAGAAATGCACGGCCATATTCCGGGAGCAGATCAACCGCAGTATGGAGAAGATGTACTCTTCCTTTATCTGTCCAATGGGGTAACAACAGTTAGAAATATGCTGGGCACTGCTTATCAGCTTCAGCTAAAGGAAAGGGTAAAAAATGGTGAATTACCTGGACCCACCATTTTCGCTGCCAGTCCCTGGCTTAGTGCTGAAAATATTCCAACTCCCGAAGCAGCAGATAAAATAGTGCGGGAACATAAAGCAGCGGGTTTTGATCTTCTAAAAATTGGCAGTATCTCTCCGGAGGTATATAAACAAATGGCAAAAACCGCTCACGGGATCAATATGCCTTTTGGTGGGCACATTCCTGAAGAAGTCGGGTTAACCGGCGCTCTGGAAGCGAAGCAGACTTCTATAGATCATTATGACAGATATGTGGAATTTCTGGTTCCCGAAAGTGCAGAGGCAGAAAGTAGAAGTAATGGTTTCTTTGGCAGCGGACTTATAGATCTTATAGATGAAGATAAAATTCCCGAAGCCATTCAAATGACA
>CAZXEY010000174.1:0-4301 GCA_964639695.1 uncultured Antarcticibacterium sp.
TTCGGAATTTGATGTTTCCAGCAAGGAGGTAATCTCCCTGGCTTACGATAGTAATTTTGAAAAATTATATATAGGAACAAAGGATGCGGGGTTGTTTGAAATATCTTTAAATCCGCAGATAAAATTCAATAATATTAAAGGGAAAAGGATTCTTGGTTTCGCCGGGACAAACAGTACATCAGCATTATTAACTAGTGAGGGAATCATTCTAAAAGGTCCTCAAAAAGATCGGCAGATTTCATTAGACCAACTAAAAATATGGCAGGAAAACTTTGTACAAAGAACAAAATTACCCCTGCCCAAACACGAAGATGATTTTTACGAACTCGATTTTTCCATCAAAGCGGGAGATATTGAGTTCTACGATATAAAAGTTTCCAAAGACCTTTTCTGGATAAACACCAATATCGGAATATTTGCTATTGAAGAGACAGGAAAATTGGATCGCTATTTACCTTTGCATTCCGAAGAAATTAATTTTACAAAAGCGGGCGGCCTTATTGAAACCAATCCCTATGGAGGCGTTAGGGTCTATAGCGACCTTGATCTTTTAGCTTATGCCCATTATCCACAAGAGGATCCAGAAACTCCCACAATGGTGGTGAATAGTTTGCAAAAGGGAAATAAAACCTATTTCCTTTCAGTGTTCTCGGGACTCTACGTATGGGAAAACAATAGGTTCAAGTCTTATCTTGAGGAGGGGATATGGAAGGAACCTAAATTAAGGCACATTACCACCTTAGGAGATAATATTGCTGTTTCTAATGAATTCGGAGATGTTTTTATTTTTAACGAAAAACCTTCTTTTAAACTGCTTAGAAAGATTCCACGGGCAAAAATACATGGTAATACCATTTCATTTTTAAAGGAATACAATGGCACCTTACTCATTGGGACCGAAAAGGGACTAACACTTTATAGTAACGGCCGAATCCTATTTTTAAATAAGGAACAGGGGCTGGAGCAACCTTTACTTAGTGCCTCAGTGAATGGTAACACCTTATCTATAGGAAGCAATGATGGATACTATACAATAGACCTTGATGCAGTAATCAATTCCACACCTTTAGTAGATCAAATAAAACTGAAGGAAGTTTTTATTAACAACAGTAAATTTTCCTTAGGGCCTAAAGGCAGTAATGGAAATATACAGCTAGCTCATGATGAAAACACCGTGTTGCTGAAGTTTAGTACAAATGCGCATCCTTATCCCAACAAATTAAAATATCAGTACCGGTTAAATCCAAAAGAGGAGTGGAGCCTTCCTTCTTCCAATCCGGAAATTTTTCTTGCTTCCTTACCGCCAGAGGATTATGATATCGCAGTTAAGGTCCTTGATGAAAGTACAGGTTTGAGTTATACGCGGCCTTTGCTCAGTTTGGCAGTACTTCCTCCTTTCTGGAAAACCTGGTGGTTTGCATTCTTAATAGCAGTTACCTTAACAGCAATAGTATTTAGTATTTACAGATATGAGATGCTGCAAACCCGGGAGTTTGAAGAGCAGAAAGGACAAATTCAAAAGCGGTTTGAAGAAACTAAAATGGAAGCTCTCCTGGCGCAAATGAATCCGCATTTTATTTTTAATGCTATGAATTCCATTCAATACTATATCATGGAAAATGATATAGACAATGCGACCCTATTTTTGGGAGATTTTTCGAAGCTTATCAGGCTAAACCTTGACCATTGTACCAGGCCAACTATTCTCCTTGTAGAAGAAATTGACTATTTGCAATCCTATATCCGTGTTGAAAATACACGGTTTAATAATGTTATAGATGTGGCAATAGACATAGATCCTGCTATTGATCCTTATGAGGTTGAGATTCCCACGATGTTATTGCAAACTTTTGTAGAAAATGTTTTTGTGCACGCTTTCCCCGGCAGTATTAAAGATCCTGCTTTAAAAATTTCCTTTGAGATGCTTTCACAGGATGTTTTGCAATGCAGGATAGAAGACAACGGAATAGGATTTACCGGCACTTCAAACAATAAGTTGCACAAGTCTAAAGGAGTAACTTTAGTAAAAGAGCGCCTGGCTTTGCTGGGCTATGATGTAGAAAAAGCAGTTAAAATTACTTCCGATAAAAATAATGGCACCTCTGTAATCCTTAATCTGCAGGTCTAACGGTTACTTTAAAATGCCGCACGTTTACTAAATGATGATTTATGGTCTATTGATAAAATTTATTTTTAGGGAAAATTAGGGAAAGTTACGGTTCTGTAAACACCTAAATGTTCCAGATAATATTATATGTAGGGATGTAGTATTGTACCAGGAACAAGAGGAGCTGTTCTTTCCCTTAATTTTTTTTATAGTCCCCAATTTCATGATTCTGCAAGTTTTACTAAACCTGGTAATATTATTTATTAAGGGAGTTTTATGGATATTAATAGCTTTTACTGTAATACCCTTCGGAATTTATGTCCTGTTCCTGAATATTATTCCAGAATTAATTCATAGTAATCCCTGGTTTTGGATTGGTTTTGCCTTTTTAAATGGTATCGCATATTACTTTTTGTGGAAGCCTGTGGTTTGGGTTGTCATAACTATCACAGAATTATGTGAAGGAATAGACATAACAGAAAATTCTGCAGTTAGGAAGAGGATTTAGATAATGCCTATTTTAAGCGGAAGGTTTTAGCAAAACAGGAGCCTTTGTTTCTTGTTAAAGTTTCCCGCAGATCTCGCAAATTTTCCCAGGACATACAGAAATATTTTAGTCTGAATTCTTGGCTCTTAACTCTTATTTCTCCCGCGGATCTCGCAGATTCTCGCAGAACAAACCTTAGGATTATTGAGTTTTATAAAGAGTAGTCACTAAAACTCCTTTAAAACCAGGATGTTTAACTGATAAAAGCTGTTTTTCTTCCCGGGCCTGGAAATTAAATGGTGGCGCTGTTATGATTACACCACTCTGCTTTTTCAACCTGATTCCCTGCCCCGAGATGATGTCTTTATTAGGTTCAAAATCTCCTTCCGGTACGTGTTCCGTTAGGATCACATATTGAAAGCTGTTTAATTTTTCTACCACACTTTTAATTTCTGCATTAGACAGGTGTTGTAACACCTGCCTCAGGATGGCGCAATCCCCCGCAGGCAAATCCTCCTTTGCGATATCCAAAACATGAAACTTTAAATTCTCTGCCTGGAATTTATCCTTATTATACGCTATCAGCTCCGGAACAATGTCTATGGCAATATATTTTCCGACGTATTTCACCAGTTCCTTACCCACATTAAAATCCCCGCAACCCAAATCACAAACTGCAGGTGGATTTTCAAAAGATTTTAAGAATGAGGTTATAATTTCCACATAAGGATTTACCAGCTCAGGATGATGTGATCCTAATCCGGAATAATATCCTGCGTCATCACCGCCCCATAAATTGGATTTATAGATCTGGGCCATCGCATCTTTCGTAGGCCAGGGCTTCTTTTTATAATTGTCTTTTCTCATTGGAAAATAATTACCGAATTTTCAAATTCAGGAAAACGGGAAAAATTTGATTTAATTAAAAGTTTTCCCGCAGATCTCGTTAAATTCATCCGCAGAGCACATAGAAAGTACAGAGATCTAATGCTGCTAATGTCGCAGTGGGCAAATTCGTCTAATCCTTGGGCCAGTAATCTACCACCAGCACTTTGTCCAGGTGAGGACCTACGATGCCTCCAAAAGCTTTATGAGCAGGATGCGGGAGGTATTCATCCCTGGATTTTTCATTTTTAAAGCTAACCAGAAAAACATGGGTATACCCATCAGATAATCCCTCGGGACTAATATCTGTGCCCCATTCAAAATCTAGAATCCCATCAATTTTTTGAGGTAGTTCTTCGAATGCCTCTACAATTTGCTTGATATCTGCCTCCGTAGCACTGTTCTTAAACTTAAATAATACCACGTGCCTTAGTACCTTTTCAGGCTGTTTATTTTCAGGGAGCTCATCTGCCAGATTTTTGGCAGATTCTTCAATTTTATTGTTTTGATTACAGGAGACAATTCCCAAAAACAACGGAAGTAATAGTAGCATCGATTTGTTCATTGTGTAGTTATATTATTATTGAGAAATGGTTCTTTCATATTTCAGCCGGTACAAGATTTCTGTAATTTACCATGAGATGTAAAGTATATTCTTGTATCATTGTGAAAACTATTTAATAAAGAAACGATTTTATTAAAAGTTTCCCGCAGATCACGCAGAATTTATCCGCAGAACACACAGAAAGCCCCGTTATCCCGAAAGGATGAGCGAATCTGTGGTAACAGATGAGGGATTGACGAGAGATCTCAAAGCCCCAA
>CAZXEY010000175.1:0-4296 GCA_964639695.1 uncultured Antarcticibacterium sp.
CTCCAGGTTGGCTGTACTGACGTAGGAAATGGCATATCTCATAATAACTGATTTTTAAAAAAGGATAAACATTTATTCTTACAGGAAAGATCTTATCCCGAAGAATTTCAACAACCTTTTAATTTAAGGCTAACCAAGACAATAACAGGCCTGGATTTCACAATTGGCAGTAGATTAACCTTCTACAATAGTAGAGATTTGAAAAAGTCAAGTGCTGGAGTAGGCGTTAGGAGTGATGAAACCTTTTACGGCCTTGTATGGAGGATATTTAATAGTTATTTTAATAGACGCTGAGATTACTTTTTAACAGGTATTCTCAGGAATATCTGTTAACACTATCTAAATCATTAGAAGAATAATCTTGAAAGTAATAACTTAAAAAAAATATAAAAATTCTTATGAAATTTGCTCACTTTATTAAAAATCAAAAAGAAGATATTGCCAACGAATGGGTGAAGTTTGCAAAAGATAATATTAATGGAGTAAAAAACCTTCAATCGGAAGAAATTCGGGATCACATCAAACAAATACTGGATAGAATTGTGGAAAACATGGAAACATTAGAAACTGATGTCCAGCAGGAGAAAAAATCAAAAGGAAATAAAAAAACGCTTTCCGGTGATAGCAAGGCTGCTAATCAACATGGAGAACAGCGGGCAGATGTAGGCTTCAACCTTATGGAATTGAGTTCTGAATTCAGAGCTCTTAGAGCAAGTGTATTGCGACTTTGGGAAGCGGAAAGTGAGACGGAGAAAACTGCAACTGACTTTCAGGAAATGATACGTTTTAATGAAGCCATTGACGAAGTATGGATGTTATCACTAGAACGTTTTAACCAAAAGGTAGATGAAAGTAAAAACTGGTTTATAGGTACCTTGGGCCATGATTTGCGCAACCCTTTGGCTGCCATAATGGGAGTCCAATCAATTCTTAGGTTGTCCAAAAATCTATCAGAAAAGGAAATGTCTCTCATTGATAGAGCGAATTCCAGTGCAAAACGTATGAATGAATTAATTAATAATTTATTGGAATTAACCAGTTTGCGGCTAGGAAGTGGAATGAATATAAACAAATCCCCGGTAGATTTTTCTAAGCAAAGTGAGAAGATTGTCGAGGAATTACAATTAAGTTATCCAGAAGCCAATTTACAAATTGAGTCTGCCGCTCCTGTAATAGGGGAGTGGGACGTAATGAGACTGCATCAATTAATGACCAACTTAATTACGAATGCGATTCGTTATGGAGTACCGGGAGGGCCCGTGAGAATTAGTATTTCTGAAGAAGGCAATGAAGCAATTTTTCAGGTTCACAATGAAGGTTCACCTTTATCGGCGCAAATAAAGGAAATGATTTCCACCGGTAAGTTTACCAAAACAAAGGGAGATCCCACACATAATGACAGTTTTGGCTTGGGGCTTTATATAGTCAAGGCCATAGTTGATGGGCATAAGGGACAGATAAAAGTAGAAAGTAAGGAAGGAAAGGGTACAACGTTTAAGATTTTTCTTCCAAAAAAATCGTAATTAAAAGAGGCGATATTTAATAGGACATCTCTATTTTTTGTAATAAATCATTCATCTCAAATGGTTTCGCAATAAAATTATTTGCACCTGCTGCCTTGCATAAACTCCCCGCATCATGAAGGGCAGACATCATCAGGATCTTTACATGTTTGGTGGTTTCATCTTTTCTCAACCTTGTACAAACATCAGTCCCGTTCACTCCGGAAATAAGCATATCCAGAAGTACCAGATCAATTTGGTGGGCAATAATATTTTCTTCTGTCTCATCCGGCTTTTCAGAAACCATTACCTCGTAACCATTCATCTCCAGCATCATTTTGAGCATTTCCCCAATTCCCCTGTCATCATCAACCACTAAAATTTTTTTATCCTTTCTTACCATTTTTCCTGATTATTGAAATATTAAATTTTTTTAACGCTGCCATTCATTTAAAGCTCATAAGGCAGAGAGAAGGAAAAAACTGAACCTTCACCTAATTTACTTTTTACCGAGATTTTTCCGTCGTGCCGTTGTATTATTTCATTGGAGAGAAATAGTCCTATCCCAAACCCCGCATAAGTATCCTCATTTTCCCCCATAACCCGGTAGAAACGATCAAATATCTTTTTTAGATCATTTTCAGCAATGCCAATACCGTAGTCTTTCACACTTACTTTTACGTGATTTTCTTCACTCTCTTCTATCTTTACCTCTATAGGCTTATTGCCAGACGAATATTTAATGGAATTTGTAATGAGGTTAATTAGTACCTGGCCCATCCTGTCTTTATCGGCATTAATGCAACACTTGAACTTGTGTTGGATCAGTATTTTTTGATCTGTTCGGGAATGTTGAATATCCTTTATAGTTTCATCTACAAAATCATTTATGCTGAAGACCTTTTTTTTGAATACCAGCTTGTTGTCTTCCAGGCGTGAGAGATCCAGCATTTCAGAAATAAGTCTGGATAATCGCCCTATTTGGCTATCTATGCGTTCAAGAGAAGTTTTTAATGGAATGGATTCCAGGCTTATATTTTTTGCTTTACTTGTTAAGCTCAACAGTAATTGGACATATCCTTTAATGGAAGTAACAGGGGTTTTAAGCTCATGACTTACCATTTTAAGAAAATCCTCTTTGCGTTTTTCCTCATCTTTTAATTTCTGGATCTCTATGGCAGAATTGATCCAGAATTTTGTTTTTCCGGCATTGTTTTTAAGCGGGACCGCCCTGCCCAAATGCCATTTATATTCGCCATTTCTGTCTGCACAGCGAAATTCCTTTTCAAATTCCTTTCCGGTTTTTAAAGAATCCTTCCAGGCGCTGATAAAAGTATCAAGATCATCGGGATGAATACAATTTTGCCAGCCGCGGCCTTCAAGTTTTTCCTGGCTATGGCCGGTATCGCTTATCCAGTGCCGGTTGAAATAATAGGCATTCCCTTCTTCATCTGTATTTAAGATTTTCCCCGGCATTAAATCTGCCATTTTCCTGAAATGAGATTCGCTTTCTTTTAGTTTGATATGGAATTCTGCCTCCGGTGTTACTTCAGTAGCAATTACCACAACGCCAAAAATTTCCCCGTTGGCATTTCTTTGAGGATAATAAATGAAATTGTAATAAATGGTTTCCATTTTTTCATTCCGAAGCAAATTCACGGGTTTTTCAATGGCATGGAATGATTCCCCTTTCTCATAAACATCCTTCAGGATTTTGTCAAAGCCCTGTTTGACTATTTCGGGCATAACTGTAAACAGCGGTTTGCCAATTACATCCCTGTCTTTCCCCCAGGATTTTAAAATGGCATCGTTGGCAATTTCAATAATATGATCTTCTCCAATAAAAGTAGCGATCAACGAAGGGGAAGAATAGATCATTTCATGGTACAGGCGTTCACTTTCTTCAATTTTTGCCGCTGCTTTTCTCCTTTCGGTAATATCCCGGCTTATTTCAGAGATCCCTATTACTTTTCCTTCGGCATCTTTTAACGGTGAACCTGTGAGAGATATAGGAACATTTTTCCCTTTTTTGGTAATTCTTATGAATTCAAATCCTTTAACCTTACCTCCATTTTTAACTTTTTCCAGAATTTTATTCTGCTCTGGCCGGTGCTCCGGCGGAATAATAGTTGATATATGTTTTCCTATAATTTCTTCAGGGATATATCCAAAGATTTTTTCCGCACCTTTGTTCCAGCTGGTTATGGTCCCGTCAAGGGTTTTGCTGATGATGGCATCCTCTGAGGATTCTACAATGGCCGACAATCTCGCATTTTTTGCACCCGCTTTTTTCACTTCCGTAATATCTTCAACCGACAGTAAGATCCTGTTATCTTCATCATTGGGTGTAAAGATCTGCCGGGCGTTCAACAGCATGGTTTTCGTTCCAATCTTTTGAAAATCGTGGGTCACTTCAAAATTGGTGAAACTTTCTTTTTCCGGCAGGATGTTTCCCAACAAGGTCCTCAATTCGGGGATGTCCCATTGTTTGTTTCCTATGTCATAAATGAGTTTTCCCTCTGTTTGGTCTTCCCTTACTTTAAATGTTTTGTAGAAAGCTTTGTTGGCAGATTTCACATGCAGATTTTTATCCAGTATCAACAGGGGTTCCCAAATAGTGTCAACTACGACCTCGGCATAATCCCGGGCACTGGTGAGTTGGGTGTTCAGGCTCTGCAATTCCTGGTTTAAGCTCGTGAGTTCTTCATTGGTGCTCTGCAATTCTTCCTGGCTGGTCTCGAGTTCCTCGTTCAGGCTCTGTAGTTCTTCACTGTTACTTTCCAGTTCTTCATTC
>CAZXEY010000176.1:0-4231 GCA_964639695.1 uncultured Antarcticibacterium sp.
GGCTATTTTTTTAGCTTCTGTTTTAAGTGCTGATAAAAGCTATAGTGCGAGATTAAGAAGAATAATTTCTATTTTCGGCAGCTTGGTGATTTGTTCATTTCTTTCCTTTTAATATATCGTGACAAATGACTGGCATCTGTAAAACCCCAGTTTTGGGCAACAGAATCTAAAGTAGGCGAATATTTTTCTAATTCTGCCAAAGCTCCCTGGACCCGAAATTCCAAAGCAAATTCAGAAAATGAAATCTTCATAAACTCTTTGAACTCATTTCTGAATTTAGCCACCGACATTCCACATTCAAAGGCTGCTTCCTCGGTACTTATGAATCTTTTGTTTTCAAACACGAGTTTTAGTGATGGTTGAATGCTCTTTGGCAAATGGTAAGTATAATTTGGATTAGTAGGAGGATACCAGTCATTCGTTAAAATAAGCATTAATTCCATAAGAAGTATTTGAGACCAGGCGGTTCCTGATCGTCCCAATGACCTTGTTTTAGCTTTTAATCCTAAAGCATAAACTTCGGCTTTAAAGTTACTGCCAACCCCTGGACGAAATTCGGGTAATACATTAAAGGGTGAAAAAAGAAAAAGGTTCAGTTGATTTTCCTTCAGCAGAAAGGCCGGATCGATAATAAAAACAACCACTTCACAAGGAACTTCCAGTAATTCGAAACCGTGGGGTTCCCAAATCCCATTTATCCAGATATCCCCCGGAAACAGATCCTTTTCAAAATTTAAATATTTTCTTCTCATTCTTCCATTAAGAACAATCCCCACTTCAACCTGGTAATGCATATCGTTCCATGCATCTTCAAACTCCACATGTTTATTGCATAAAACCTCCACCGGGTTGGCACTGTCCAGGTTGAAAAACATCTTTCTCAAATTGGTGGTTTCCATTAGATGGCAGATAAATTATACAATTATTATAGCGATATATACAATTTCTGTGAGGCTTGTAATCCTTAAATTTAATAAAAAGGAAGAAGGTTTAAACTCCTTTTACCAAATCTTAAACTGATTTAATGATTTACGGATGAAATATGATGTAGCAGTTGTAGCTGATCTTTGCCTGGATTTCCTAATTACCGGAAAAGTTAAACCTAAATATGGACAGGCCGAAAAGCTGGTAGATGATTATACTTTAGAACTGGGTGGGTCTGCTGCAATTTTCGCTTCTCAATTTAGCAAACTTGGAGGCCGGGTAGGTTTGATTGGAGCAATTGGCCAGGATCTTTTTGGCCATTTTTTAATTGAAAAATTAAATCAGAATAATATTTCTGAAGAGAATATTATTATAAAACCTGATGTGAAAACTTCAGTAGGATTAGGATTGTCCTATTATGAAGACCGGGCAATGCTTACCTATTTAGGGGCAATGGCAGAATTAAATGCTGAAGATATATTTAAATCAGGAGTTCTTGCAAATACCGGCCACTTACATATTGCCGGTTATTTTTTACTGAATCAGCTATATGATTTTTGGCCAAAAATTCTAAAAGATTCCGATAATAAAAATTTTACGACCTCACTGGATACTAATTGGTCTCCTGATGATGACTGGGATAAAGTAAAGAAGTTGTTACCGTATATAGATGTTTTTCTGCCAAATGAGCAGGAGGCCTTACATATCTCAGCAAAGGATAACATAGTGGAGGCAGGAAAGTTTTTAGCAGGCATTACTAAAATTGTGGTTATTAAGCGAGGTGAAAAAGGAGCTATGGTTTTTCAGGGTAATTCAATTAAAGATGTTGGAGTCCCAAATAAATTAAAGCAAAATTTAAAAATAGCAGATACCACCGGAGCAGGGGATAATTTTGATGCAGGATTTATTAGAGAATGGCTGCTGAAAAAACCTTTAGAAAATTGTATTCTGCAAGCTATTTCCTGTGGCACTCAAAGCTTAACTAAAACAGGAGGTATAGAAGGCCAGCTTAGAAAGAATCCTTAAAAATTTTTAATTCGAATCAAGTGAAAAAACTTTTGGCAATTCTGCAGTTTTAAATTGGCAGGAGAAATAACTTAAGAAAGAAACTTTAAAATAAATTTTATGCAACAACTTAATTTTCTTGAAGAGACGAGGTTTGAGAAATTGCCTGTCCAGGTTTTTAGTGATAAGCAATTAGCCTCTCATTTTGTAGCCAAAAAGATTGCAGAACTTATAAAGCATAAGCAACGCCAGGGTAGTACTGCAGTTTTAGGATTGGCTACGGGAGCTACTCCGGTAGAAGTCTATCAGGAATTAGTTAGAATGCATAAGGAAGAAGGTTTGAGTTTTAAAAATGTGATAACCTTTAATTTAGATGAATACTACCCAATGCAGCCTCAGTCGACTCAAAGTTATGTGAGATTTATGAAGGAAAAGCTTTTTGATCATATAGATATTCCCGAAGAAAACATCAATATACCAGATGGTACTCTAACCAGTGAAGAGATTGCATCTTTTTGTATAGGATATGAAAATAAGATTGAAAAGGTGGGAGGGCTGGACCTTCAAATTTTAGGAATTGGAAGAACCGGCCATATAGGTTTTAATGAACCCGGTTCTGCTCCCAATTCTGGTACTCGTCTGGTGACCCTGGATGATCTTACAAGAAAGGATGCTTCAAAAGATTTTGGAGGAAAAGAAAATGTTCCTACCAAGGCAATAACTATGGGTATAGGAACTATTTTCAAAGCAAAGGAAATTATATTGATGGCCTGGGGTAGTAAAAAGGCTTCCATAGTTCAAAAGGCTGTAGAGGGAGAAATTTCCGGAAATGTGCCTGCTACTTATTTACAACTATCCCCAAATGTAAAAATTATTTTGGATGAGGAAGCAGCAGAGGAATTAACAAGATTCAGTACTCCCTGGCTGGTTAAAGATTGTAACTGGAATAAAGTAAGTATAAAAAAAGCTGTTATATGGTTATCAGGGAAGATAGGAAAACCCCTCCTTAAATTAACCGATGAGGATTATAACACGAATGGTTTGGCTCAATTGGTTACAGAACTTGGCCCTGCCTACCAAATCAATATACATGTATTTAATAAATTGCAACACAGCATAACCGGCTGGCCCGGCGGAAAACCTAATGCTGAGGATACTCAAAGACCTGAAAGAGCAGCTCCTGCAAAGAAAAGAGTTGTTATTTTTTCTCCTCATCCAGATGATGATCTAATTTCCATGGGAGGGACTTTTATAAGGCTAGTTGACCAGGGACACGAGGTTCATGCAGCTTATCAAACCTCAGGGAATACTGCAGTAAGAGATGCCGATGTTCTTAGGTACGTGGAATTTTCCCTGGATTACAACCGGAGGTTAGGAGGAACCACAAAAGAGTTGGAAAGTATTTATGAAAAGATGTTGACTTTTTTTGAGCAAAAACAGCCAAATCAGTTGGATCTTAAAGAAGTAAGAGAGGTGAAAACTTTAATAAGGAAATCTGAAGCTTTTGCAGGTGCCCGTTATGCAGGTTTACATGATGAAAATATCCATTTTATGGATCTGCCATTTTATGAAAAAAGAAAGACAGAAAAGGATCCTGTTTCAGATATTGATATTCAATTGACAAAAGATTTGCTCAGGGAGGTTAGACCCCATCAAATTTTTGCAGCAGGAGATTTTCAGGATCCTCATGGAACACATCTGGATTGTTTCAAAATTTTGCTGAAGTCACTAAGTGAATTGCGCGAAACAGAAGAATGGACGAAAGATTGCTGGTTATGGATGTACAGAGGAGCCTGGGATGAATTTGATATTCATGAAATTGAAATGGCTGTACCACTTTCTCCACAGGAAGTACAAAAGAAAAGAAATGCTATTTTTCAACATCAGTCGCAAAAGGATCATCCCGTTTTTCCCGGTGACGATATGAGGGAATTCTGGAAGAGGGCAGAAGAACGAAACAGGGAAACCGCTAATAGTTATCATCAGTTAGGTTTGGCCAATTATGAAGCTATGGAAGCTTTTGTTAGGTGGAGATTTAGTAAATGAAATTAACTTTCCTTAATAAAATAGGTTGCTGGAAATACAAAAGTTCTGTCTGCTGTCGCAGCCAACTTTTCTTGTTTCACTTGCCACTGGCAAAGTGCTAAAAAAAGGATTTAAATAAACCTGATTACATCCGTCGCTGGAAATACAAAAGTTCTGCCTGCTGTCGCAGCCAACTTTTCTTATTTCACTTGCCACTGGCAGAGTGCTAAAAAAAGGATTTAAATAAACCTGATTACATCCGTCGCTGGAAATACAA
>CAZXEY010000177.1:0-4200 GCA_964639695.1 uncultured Antarcticibacterium sp.
TCCCGATAAACAGGGCCGACAGAATCGTAAAAATAAACGCTTGAAGGAATGCTACCAGCAATTCCAGTACTGTTATAAAAAGAGCAAAAGGAACAGATATACCTGCAACTCCTGCATTTTCTAAAATAAATATTAAAGCAATTAAGCTTAAAATGATAATGTGACCTGCCGTAATGTTTGCGAATAAACGAATCATTAAAGCTATAGGTTTTATAATTACACCCGCACCCTCAACAACTGCAAGAATAGGTTTTACCCAGGTGGGAATTCCAGGCATCCAGAAGGTGTGCTTCCAGTAAGCTTTATTTCCATTAAAAATGATAATTGCAAGGGTAAAAAGACCTAAGGAAACGGTAACCGCGATATTGCCGGTTACGTTAGCTGCACCCGGTAATAATCCCAATAAGTTTGTGATCCAGATGAAAAAGAAAACCGTTAAAAGAAAAGGCATAAATTTCATATACTTCTTCTCACCAATTTGAGGTATTGCAATCTCATCACGAACAAAAAGAACCAATGATTCCAAAACATTATTAAATCCTTTTGGCGCGTGTGTATACTTCCTGTGATGACTTGCAAGGCTTCTAAAGAATATCAGCATTAATATCACTGTGATAAACATAGCCGCCACGTTCTTTGTAATAGAAAGATCCCAGGGTTTCTCTGCATTTAATACATTGTGCTCTTCGTCGAATTCCAAAGTTGTAGCTCCTTCTTCCAACCTGTAAATCTTCTCGTGATAATTAACGAACCTCATCCCGTCTTCCTCCACAATATGAGTTCCCTCTGTATCGTGATGAAATTCACTGGACATAAAGGTTACAAATCCATTATCTGTATAAAGAATTACAGGTAAGGGGATGGTGAAAGAATTATCTCCCGCTCCAAAAAAATGCCAACCATGCGAATCCCCAATGTGATGCATGATCATATCTGTAGCATTAAATTCCTCCGTCGATTCCCCAATGGCTGTTTCTTCTTCGTGATCCTGTGGAAAAATAGTAAACGGAAGTAGCGCCAATGTAAATGTCACTATAATCTTAAAAGATTTTTGTGCTGTCATAATCCAGTCAATCTTAATATTTGTGGGCTCAAAAATTCTGTGCAAAGGTATGCTTTTAATTCTTATCTAAAAGACCTGAATTAAAAATTTTACCTCATTTCGCACAATTACGAACTGAATTGAATTACAAGGACTTATTTCGAATTTATAAGTTTTACCGCATAAAATGTTTCAAAAAACAAGAACAGAAAATAAGGAATGAAAAATGACAGAAGATTAATAAAAGGATCAAGTGTTTTACTCAGCATCATGGGAAGGAGAAAAATAACTGCCGCAAGCATTTTCAACAAACTTCCCGCCATAAACGCATAGCCCGTATAATCTTTATAATTATCATTGATATACAGGAGTAAGATGTAAACCAGGAAAGTTGCAAGAATATTAAATAAATAGATTGTTATAAGATTGTAATACAGGGCCACCTCGCTAAAGGAATGTCCCAAGATAAGATATTGAATAACAAAAAGAGCAGCCGAAAAGATAATTAACCGAATAAGAAAAAAAAGTACTTTATGCTTCATGAATTATCATCCTTGCTAATTTGACTCACTCTTTTAATTACCAGATAAAGAGCTATAAACACTCCTAAAAGAGAAAATCCTATAGTAAAACCTGAAAAAGAATTGGGATATTTCCCGTCCAGCCATATTCCCAGAAAAACTCCTGCGGCTATAACAACACCCATTTGAATTGCAACATTTACAAATTCGAGATACTTATCAGGCGGTTTGTTCTTTTGGCTTTGGGGCATCTTTAATATTTTTTACAGTGCCTTTCATTTCACAAGTGGCATTAAAGGTAGCCCCTGGTTCCACTGCGAGTTTTCCTGCAATTACTTCTCCATCAATGACAGCACTGGATCTTAATGTAAGAATTTCAACAACATTTAATTTCCCTTTAAACTTACCTTCAAAATCGGCATTTTGACAGGTGAGATTTCCATCGATCAATCCCCCCTTACTAATTACCACCTTCCCTGTAGTTGTCAAGGTTCCTTTTAAAGTTCCTTCTATTCTAAAACCTCCTTTAGCTTTTATATCCCCGGTTATTATTGTGCCGGCAGAAATACGATTTTGCTCTTTGGTTTCAGATGTGGGCTTGTTTTTATTTTGAGTAGAGAACATGAGAGATTATTTATTATTAATTCTGAATTCTTTATAGCTATCAAGATTTTTATGCAGTTGTACAACCCTGTAATTGTCGTTGGAAATAAAAATTGGTTCCTGTTGTATCTGGTAGGATTTATTGACTTTTAACAATTCAGCAAAACCTTCGGCTCGGTTCAAATTCTCGATACCATGAACTACCACAAAAACATTGTTGGGATCATAAGCATCAAGCGAGGTGTTATAGCCTTTATAATTTAAATTTGCCAGTGCTTTTTCAATTTTCTCCTTTGTGGCTTCAGCATCCTTAATATCATCATAGTCAAAGCTATAAACCATTTTTATACTGGAACCTGCACCTGTAACAAACTCTTTTGCAGCCATTCGCGGCAGGGCTGTATTTAAAAGATCCTGGGCTTTTTTACCTTCTTCTGTTTGAGGAAAGTTTCTTGCCACTTTCCCTAAAGCTTCCTTATAAGCTTCGAAACCCCTCAGTCTTCCTTCAGCCATAGCATAAAGAAGTTCTATTTTGGGTATGATCTCATTGTCTTCAAATTGTTCCCGGTATTGCTCCCCTAACTGAAGCACTTTGAAAAAATCCCCCAGCTCATAAAACCTGTACATTTCATTATATTTTGTTACTGCTTCGTCTTCCTGGGCCAAAGCTGCATCAGGATTTTGTAACCTTTTAGAGTACCGGGAATCGGGATATTCCTCCAAGATCCTGTTTTTATTCTTTTCAGCTTCAGCAATTGAACCTGCTTCCCTATTAATAAGGTACAAATTATATAATGCCGGTGCTGTATATTTTTCTTCTGAAGTAAAATTCAGGAGAGAATTCAGTCTTTCTCTAGCCAGTTCATTCTCTTTAAACTTATCTCTATATATAAGTCCTAACTTATAATAAGCTTCATTTCGAGCCGCACGAATGCTGTCTATTTCTCCAGGATTAGAAGGTATTTTTTCCAGATATGTCTTAGGGTCAAATAAAGGATTATTTGCAATAATTAATTCACTTACCTCATCAAGTTCCCCCGGAACCAGGCTCTTGTTATTCCCTTTGGTTGTTCTCCAGTTATCCTTTAATTCCCTTGGTCCCCAAACCCTTAGAAATTCCTGCATTCCTGAAGCCACCCTATTGCTGTTATAAAAGTAAAAAGAATTAGATCTTCCTCCATTGCCACTTATTGCCGGCGGTAACCCAGGACCTCTTCGTACAGGGGCCGCAGGTTCCTTTGCCAAAACTCCATTTTGGGCATCTGTTACCGCAGTTGCTTTTAAACCAGCTGTATATTCTTTGAAATAATCCAGGCGTTGATCTGGAGACATCTCAATTAACCTGATAATACTGTCATTCCTGTCTGAAGATTCTTCGTAAAGTATTACTTCCTGAAGATTATCCCTTTTTCGTTTAATTACAAAATAATCCCGGGAAGTGTTTGGGATTTTTGTGAGTGTACTGTCATAATAAGCTCCGGCAGTTCGGTATTGTGCTTTATCAAAATTTATATCGGCAAGAGATTCATAATTTACAGACTGAAGAAAATTATCACCTGTTGGTGTTCGTAGCGATTTGTTATAATAAACATCGGCAAGGCGTATTGAATCTATATGGTTGTAATATTCTGCAATCTGGAAATAAATCTTATCAAGGAAAGGTCGGTTTTCGCGATTCTCCTCTAACTCTTTCAATTGAGCCAGAAGACTTTCCGGTTCAGAATTTGAAAAATTGAAGTTCCTGGATTTTTCGAGTTCAGCATTAACAAGATATTCTCTGGGGACTTTTCGGTTAAGGTCAATTACTTTTTCAAAAGCAAGATTGGCACTGTCTCTCTTTTCCAACCGGTTGTAAAGTTGCCCTACTATAAAATTGTAACGGCCCTTTTCCTCATCCTTTCGGGTAAATTCTGCCGCTAATTTCAAAGGAGTTACCGCTTTTTCAAGGGATCCAATATTAATATATGCCTGAGCAAGAATAGCGTTGGCATCTGCCATATCCTGATCGTTCATTTCATTCTTCAGCAACTTCTT
>CAZXEY010000178.1:0-4118 GCA_964639695.1 uncultured Antarcticibacterium sp.
TATTTAAACCCGGCACCATAAGGTGCCGGATTTAAATATTGAATTTTAATTCTTCATTGGAAGCCGGGAAGTGTGGTCGGCAATAATTTGCCACTTCCCGTCCTTTAACATCCAGGTAGATGTATACCTGCCCGATTCTGAAAATTTTTCCCCCTGGTAGGTACCAGTAACATTATATTGGCCGGTTTCGACGGCAAAATCTTTAAAAACTTTAAATTTTTTATCCTGGGTGGAAATGCTTTCCATCTTCAAATCGGGATGAAACATCATTGCTATTTCTTCATCTCTGGAGCGAACTTCACCTTCAGGATTTGTAGAGAAGTAATCTTCAGCCAGCAATTTTTTAAAAGCCTCTTTGTCATTCTTTTTAACGTATTCATTATATTTTTCACTGGCTTTCTTCAGCGAAGGCTCGAGTTCTTCGGGAGTATGGGGTTTTTCACTACCCATTTCAGAAATTACCTGCCAGCGGCCATCCGTTTTTTCATAGACTGCAATGTAATTACCAAGATCCTGATGAGGTTCATCATCCTCCATAGAATGAGTTGTAGAATTCCATTTAGCAGTAACAACGGCTATGTTTCCTGCCAGTTTAATTTTAACATCATCACTACCTAATTTACTAATTCTATAAGTTGGATTTTCCTTTTGCTTTTTTACTTCTTCGAGGACCTGTTGCTTATTTTTTACATTTCCGTTAGCTTCGTAAGAAACATAATTTGGAGCCAGCACCCGCTCATAAAAAGCGAGGTCAGAATTCATAATTGCCTTGTCATAGGCTTCGTTAATTTTTCGTACTTCCATTTCATCTGCAGAATTCTGAGCAATAAGTGAAGTAAAACAAAAAAACAGGACAGCGGTTAAAAAATAATTTTTCATATTGGTTTGTTTAATGGTTAGTGATCCTAAAGGGATCGAAAATAAATGTGAAAAAATAAATGTGAAAGTAACCTGAAGAAGACCTTCAGTAATGATCCAACTATCTGGTAGTAAAGGGAATAGTAAATGTAATCTAAATTTCGATCACTTATTACTAATTTTTCCGCCTAAAAAAACTTTTATAAGAGAGTTTAACTCTCATTCATAATCCGCTGCCAGTCAATTCAATGAAAGCACTAAGAAAATTAAAGTGGATATTGTGGATATCTATTACCAGATTTTTCCTTAGAGGCGGTTATAAATTCTATTTTTGGCTCCCTAAAAAATATTAATATGAGTGCAACCTGGTATGAATGTAAGGTGAAATACAGAAAAACACACGAAACCGGAGAACAAAAAGTGTCTACCGATACTTATTTACTGGATGCGGTATCTTATACAGAAGCAGAAGCCAGAATTAGCGAGGAAATGATGGCATACACCAGTGAAGAATTTAAGATCATGAATATAAAAGTTGCTAAATTTTCTGAAGTTCATCCTTTTGAAAATTGTGATCGTTGGTTCAAATCTAAAGTTTCCCTTATTGCACTTGATGAAGAGAGCGGAAAGGAAAGAAAAACCAATATTTATATGCTGGTACAGGCCAATGATGTAAAAGAGGCCTTTGATAATACTACCAAAGCAATGGAAAATACGATGGGCGATTATTCCATTCCTTCTATTACAGAATCTCCAATCCTTGATGTGTTCCCTTATTTTTCGGGGGAAGAGGAGGTTTCAGATAAGAAAGAGGTATTAGAACTGGCTGAAACAGAGGAACAGGTAAATTGAGGAAAGTAAAATAAAACAAAAAGGACTTTCATAAGTTTTCTTCATTATTTGGTAAGCATATAAAATCCAAGCCTCAAATCCAAAAGATTTGAGGCTTGGATTTTTTGGATCGGGAAGATCATCCAAAATTTTGGCTCCTGTTTAAATTAAAATAATCGCCATATACAGGGGCATTCCGAAGGTTATGTTGAATGGAAAAGTTACTGCCAGCGCCATGGGTAAGTACAAACCTGGATTTGCTTTTGGAACTGCCATTTTCATTGCAGCAGGAACTGCAATGTAAGATGCACTTGCCGCAAGAATTGTAAGCATAAATCTATCACCGGGATCATTGGTAACAAGAAAACTTATCCACGCTACGGTACAACCATTTATCACCGGGATAACAATTGCAAACAGTGAGGTGAACCAGCCACTTTTAATAAAATCTGAAAGTTTCCGTCCGCTTATAATTCCCATATCCAGTAAAAAAATGGCTAAAAACCCCTTAAATATATCGGTGGTAAAAGGTGCAATCCCCTGTGCCTGACTTTCACTGGCCATTAGCCCAATAACTAAACTCCCCAGAATCATTAGAACACTTCCGTTAGAAAAGGAATGGCCAATAAGCTGATTAATTTTGGGAGAATTAGAATCTTTTTTTCCGTACATAGAAATTAAGGTTACCCCTACAATAATGGCAGGGGCTTCCATTAATGCCATTAAGGCAACCATATGGCCGCTGTAGTCAATTTCCTGTATCTCCAGGAAAGAAACAGCGGTGACAAAAGTTACAGCACTAATAGATCCATAAGCTGCTGCAATGGCTCCGGAATTTTCAATACTAAGCTTTTTCTTTAGAAGAAAAAAGGTATAAACCGGAATAACCAGAGAGGTAACTACACCAAATAAAACCGTCCAGATGATTTCCATTGAAAATTCGCTGTGAGCCAGTTCCCGGCCCCCATTGAAGCCTATTGAAAATAGTAGGTAAAGTGATATAAATTTGGAAGAGCTTTTAGGAATTTCCAGATCGCTTTTTAAATGAACAGCTAAGATTCCCATTACAAAAAAGAGTAAAGCCGGGCTGGTGAGATTATCCAATAGTAAATTTATATTCATTGAAGTTTAATTTTTTTCCAAAAAAATGCTGGATGGAAAGATCCAGATCCAGCTTGACAGGTTAGTTTAATTAAATGTTAAGTTGATTTAATTTTATAGCTAAGAATTAAGGGTTGCAGTAATCACAATACATAGGATCTTCGGTAAATTTTCCTTTGGGAAATTCTTCTATGGTTTCATAAGAACATTTGTGGCAGTGATAGGTATAACTTTTAATGGATTTTGTAGGTGAACCGCAAAATTCACAGGGTAAACCCGGCGAGGCAGAGGTGATTCCAAATCCTGGGATAAAACAGGATGGGCATTTTGAATTTATTTTTTCTACCAATGCTTCACCGGCTTTTTTAATGGTATTCATCCGGGTGGGATTGTGCATAGCCCGCATATCTGTTTCTACCAAAATTTTGCTACCAAAAGATTTAAGGTCAACAAATGAACTTTTAAGTAACTTCCATTGATTAATTCCTTTAAGAATGGGTGATTTTTTGTCATCGCTGCATTTAAGAATCAAGCCATGTGAGGGAAACTTTGAATTTTTGGCAAACTCCTCTAGTTCCTTATAGGATTCTACTTCCCGGCTAGAAAAGTTGGTTTCGATCTCTATTTTCCTGCCAATGATTTCCAGATCATTTTTAAGATCTATAAATATGATAATTTCTTCATTGGCAGGTAAAAAGGGAATTATAGGATGTGGGCCAAAGGAACCCTCACTTGCAATACCAAGATCATAATTGTAAAATTTCAATGCTTGCAGGCATTTTTGCCTTACCGTATTTAAGGTATTCTCTTTTCTTTCCACCTCACCTGTAAATGTTCCAAAAGAATCTGTGTCATAATTTTTAGGTACAAAAGCTTTCACTCCGAGTTTTTGCTCAAATAATGGTGCCAGTACAACCTCCTTTTTATGCATAGTAGCAATTAGCAAATCCCGGTTTTGAAACATTAAATTTTTTGATAAGAAGTTTTGGGAGAAAAGGAAATTTGAATTGGAGAAACCAGTTCAATCATCGAATTAGATTTTTCAGCTTCTTCTATTATTGTTAAAATTCTGTCACGGGTTTTTTGTAATTCATTAATCCGTTGCCGGGACTTATATTCCGGTTCTCCTGTGCGAATTTCAGAACTAAAATCTTTAATAGTGTGAAACTGGATTTTGCTGCTAATAATGTTTAGCAAAATTTCTTTTGCTTCATTGGGACTAAATTTTCCGTCAATTAATTTAAGATCTTTCATAACTGTTTTTATTTAAGATTAGAAGAATTAGGTTGTATAAATCTAAAGGCATTTAAAAGGGTAATTATTAAAAC
>CAZXEY010000179.1:0-3849 GCA_964639695.1 uncultured Antarcticibacterium sp.
AATCTTCTTTTCTTTATCTAAGAGAAAGATGGTAGGGAGGCCTAAAGAATGCTTTAAATTACTAATTACGAAAGCATCTTTGTTTTTTTGCTCATTAATAAACAGGATCGTGATGTTATCGCTATATTTCTTAGCTTCCTTTGTAGTAGTAGGTTTATCATCCCAAAAAAGAATGATAAATTCAATCTTATCCTTATATTGATTTGCAAGTTTATTTAAAGCAGGAAGTTCTCCTTTAGAACGTACACACCAGGATGCGTATGTTATAAGATACACAGGTTTTTTAAAACTGTAAAGAGATATTTTATCGGCTTTAAGGTTATTAAATTTAAAGTTATTCATATAAGTTCCTGCTAACCCAAATGCTACCAGGGAATCATAAAGACGCTGTGCTTCTTCGTAATTTCTTTCTCTGTATGCCTTTTTAGCTTTAATTTCGTATTTGGGTAAATGCATTGCAATGGCTTCAGAGAAGAAAATCTTATCATCTGCTTCCTGTGAAAAGCCTCGATAGGAGGTAATTAATAAAATAAGTCCAAGTAAAAATCTTAGCATTTATTGCATTTACGTTCCTAAATGCAAAATTACTCAAGACTAAATGGGAAATGAAAACTATTCGTTCAAAAGCAAATATAATTGTTAAACAACAAGTGGGTTAAGGGAATTTTAACACTATAGATACAATATTTTTATTATATCTTTTTCATTTGCTGTTTCATCATTTGGATCTGCTCTTTAAGCATGCCGTGCTTATCAAGTTTTTTTGCTTCGGTTAGCAAGATTTGTGCTTCACGTTTTCTGCGTTTAGTCATTGCTATACCTGCAAGATTCAATTTTGCCATTGCCAGATCCTGATCCATGGAAAGACCTAATCGAATGGCCTTTTTAAAGTGTTTTTCGGCTTTGGTAATATTGGTTTGGGAAAGCATAAGACCATGTAAATACCAGTAGTATCCTTGCTGCTTTTGGGTAAGTGCTGCTTCAGGATTTTTTATTTTGTCCAACCACTTTTTTGCTCCGGGAAAATCCTGTTTTCTCAGCTTCAGGAAAGCCATTAAGATCATTTCATTCTTGTAGTAAAGGAAAATAAATATGGACGAAAGAAGAATAAACATTATTCCGTTACCAATATTGCCAAGGACAAACTGCCATATAGCTACTGCTACAAGTATTCCGGCTAAAACTAATTTGATATTTTTATTGAACATGTGGTCGATAATTACAGGCGGCAAAGGTAATAAAAACAATTAAAAATTATTTCATTATTGTTTTTGGAAGAGAAGAAAGTCTTTGTATATTTGCCCGCAGTTTTAAAGAAAGGTTTAGAACAGTATTAACGAAGATTTCCACAGAAGATTAAAGATAATTTAAAATGAAAAGAACATTTCAACCATCTAAGAGAAAAAGAAAAAATAAGCACGGTTTTAGAGAGCGCATGGCAAGTGTGAACGGAAGAAAAGTGCTGGCTAGAAGAAGGGCTAAGGGTAGAAAGAAATTATCTGTATCTTCAGAGAATAGACACAAACACTAATGAGAGTTAGTTTCAGAATAATAAGGTGTTACTTTTTGAGTAACGCCTTTTTTTATATCCTGACGCTACCTATTTTTATAACTTAGTAATTTAAATATTTACAATGCCTAAAAACAGTAATATTAAATGCGTTCTTATAATTGGTTCAGGGCCAATTGTTATTGGACAGGCCTGCGAATTTGATTATGCCGGCGCACAATCACTTAAATCATTAAGAGAGGAAGGAATTAAAACTGTTTTAATTAATTCTAACCCGGCAACAATTATGACAGATCCGTCAATGGCAGATCATGTTTATTTGAAGCCCCTTACCACAAAATCTATTATAGAGATTCTTAAAGCGCATCCCGAAATTGATGCTGTTTTGCCTACTATGGGTGGGCAAACCGCTCTTAACCTTTGTATAGAGGCCGATGAAAAAGGGATCTGGAAAGATTTTGGAATTAGACTTATAGGTGTTGACATTGATGCAATTAATATAACCGAAGATCGGGAAAAGTTTAAGCAGCTAATGGGAAGAATTGGAATTCCCGTTGCTCCTGCCAAAACGGTAACTTCATACCTTCAGGGAAAAGAGGTAGCACAGGAGTTTGGCTTTCCTCTTGTAATTCGTGCTTCCTTTACACTCGGTGGAAGTGGAGCAGCCTTTGTTCATAGAGCCGAAGATTTTGATGAGTTACTAATGCTGGGGCTTGAAGCTTCTCCGATTCACGAGGTTCTTATTGATAAAGCACTTGTAGGCTGGAAGGAGTATGAATTAGAACTTTTAAGAGATAAGAATGATAATGTTGTTATTATTTGTTCTATTGAAAATATGGATCCTATGGGAATCCACACCGGTGACTCTATAACAGTTGCACCGGCAATGACTCTTAGCGATACCACGTATCAAAGAATGCGTGATATGGCGATAAAGATGATGCGAAGCATTGGAGACTTTTCCGGAGGTTGTAATGTCCAATTTGCAGTAAGTCCAGATGAAAAAGAAGATATTATTGCTATTGAAATTAATCCAAGAACCTCAAGATCTTCAGCTTTAGCCTCAAAAGCAACAGGATACCCTATTGCAAAAGTTGCTTCAAAATTGGCATTAGGTTTCACTTTGGATGAACTTCAGAACCAAATAACAAGATCAACATCAGCTTTATTTGAACCTACTTTAGATTATGTAATTGTCAAGATCCCTCGATGGAACTTTGATAAATTCGAGGGAAGCGATCGTACTCTTGGACTTCAAATGAAATCTGTAGGAGAAGTTATGGGAATTGGAAGATCCTTCCAGGAAGCTCTTCATAAAGCAACACAGTCCTTAGAAATAAAGAGGAATGGGTTGGGTGCAGATGGTAAGGGAGAAACCAAATATGACCAAATAATAGACAAACTTACCCACGCAAGCTGGGACAGGGTTTTTGTAATTTATGATGCTGTACAAGCCGGGATTCCTCTAAGCAGAATTCACGAGATCACAAAGATCGATATGTGGTTTCTTAAGCAATATGAGGAACTTTATGCTTTGGAGGTTGAAATTTCTAAATACAATATCGATTCTCTTCCAAAAGACCTTTTGCTTGAGGCAAAGCAAAAAGGTTTTGCCGATAGGCAAATTGCTCACATGCTAAAATGCCTTGAGAGCGAGGTCTATAATAAGCGGGCTGATATGGGTATTAACCGTATTTACAAACTGGTTGATACCTGTGCTGCAGAATTTAAGGCGTACACACCTTATTACTATTCTACTTTTGAAGCTGAAATAGAAACAGCGGACGGAAAGAAATTTGTAGATAATGAAAGTATAGTTACCGATAAGAAAAAAGTTGTTGTACTGGGTTCAGGGCCCAACAGAATAGGGCAGGGGATCGAATTTGATTACAGCTGTGTTCACGGAGTCTTAGCTGCATCGGAATGTGGTTATGAAACGATTATGATTAACTGTAACCCTGAAACTGTTTCTACAGATTTTGACGTAGCAGATAAATTATATTTTGAACCGGTGTTCTGGGAGCATATTTATGATATTATCCGTCACGAAAAACCGGAAGGTGTGATCGTGCAGCTGGGAGGGCAAACTGCTTTAAAATTAGCCGAAAAACTTGATCGCTACGGAATTAAAATTATGGGAACAAGCTTCGAATCTCTCGATCTTGCCGAAGACCGCGGAAGCTTTTCCAGATTATTACAGGAAAATGATATTCCCTATCCTGAATTTGGAGTGGCTGAAACAGCAGATGAAGCTCTTGCACTTGCCGATGAATTAAACTTTCCAATCCTGGTAAGGCCTTCTTATGTTCTTGGAGGACAGGGAATGAAGATCGTGATCA
>CAZXEY010000180.1:0-3707 GCA_964639695.1 uncultured Antarcticibacterium sp.
GTTAGAAATATCTCATCAAATTCCACCAGTTCGTCCTGGTGAACAGCTTCTTCGTATACTTTTATTCTTAACGTTTTGCACAGGTCTAAAATAACCTTTCGGGTAACTCCGGAAAGGATGCAGGAATTTTCAGGATGTGTATAAATAACATCATTCTTTACAAAAAATAGTGTTGAATGGGAACCTTCAGTAAAATAGCCGTGACGAATTAGAAGGTTTTCATCAAAACCATTTGCAACCGCCTCTTCATTGGCCATGGTATTCGCTAAAAGAGCTATTGATTTAATGTCACACCTGTGCCACCTCTTATCTTCAGAAGCCAAAACTTTCCATTCCTTTTGTTCAAAATCTCGCAGTTTAACCGGAAAAGCATACACCAATACTGTTATTTTACTTTTTTCGGGAAAAAAATGACTTCTTGGTGCTACGCCACGAGTGACCTGAATGTAAACTGCAGCATCTTCATTTTCAAACCTTCCGCGGGAAATCGCCTGGTCCATAATCTTTTCCAGGGAAAAGGCATCAAACTTAATTTGGATTTCATCAAGGCAGTATTGTAACCGTTTTAAGTGCTCATCCAGTTTAAAAGACTTCCCCTCGTAATATGGAGTAACTTCATAAATCCCATCCCCAAACATAAATCCGCGGTCAAATACAGATACAAAAGCCTCATCATGCTTTATCCAGTCTCCATTGAAGTAGACCTCTGCCGGGTAACTTTTTTCAGGTTTCAAGATGATATAATATTAGGAAAAATATTGCCTTAACTTTAGTAACCAGTCTACCTCGTAATATCTAACAAGACTTATGACCAATATTCCCGCAACAACATAGATCCAGGAAAATTTTTTTTGTTTGAGCATAACCATACCTATTGCTGCAAAAATCAGGTAGGGAATAGCAAGTACAAGGTTTGGAAGAAGCCAGGCTTCATTAAAAGCAACAGCGATAAATTTCATGATGACATAAAACACGCTGTAGAACAGAATGATCTTACAAATTAAGGCCTTTAAATTTCTATCCTGCATCTAATTATTATAATTGACAGGGGCCATTCTTTTGTTGCTGGACTTCTCGTAACCATAAGCAATCCTGTAAAGCTGCTCCTCATTATAGGGCTTTGCGAAAATAGTAAGTCCTTTAGGGGCTCCCTCTTTATTGTAACCCATTGGAACCGTAATTCCGGGATATTTAGCAACAGCAGCAAAACCTGCGTGATAATTATTTATAGATAAAATCCCGTCCAGATTATGTTTTGTCATAGGTACTTCAAAAAACCTTCTTCCGTTCTTGCTCAAAGTATCCTTTATGGCTGCAAATTCTTTTTCATCTGCTGTATCCAAAACAATACCTTCAAATAATTCCTGACCATAAGGAGCTCGGGCAAGAGAATCCTGCTCATTAAAAGCGATTACGTCATCAACAGATTTGAAGTTCACTTTCCCACCATAAGTTTTAAAATACTCCGGAAGGTCCTTTTTCATATCAAGATTTAAAAGCCTTAAGAAATTTGGAAGGTTAATCTCTTCTGGTTCCACTTCAATAATTTCTGCTCCGGCTACTTTAAGATCATTAAGAGCCGTAACATATAATGAATCCTCCATTAAAGGTTTTAATGCTCCTAAACGCACTCCTTTTAAAGAACCATCTTTGGGAAAGTCATAAAAATTTGTATTGGTATTTTTATTTTCTACAGAGGCAGGATCCATAGCATCTTTCCCTGTCATTGCAGAAAAAAGGATAGCGTTGTCTATAACTGATTGTGTAATTGGCCCGGGAGTATCTAAAGTACTTGAAATTGGGATAATTCCTCCTCTACTCAAAACCCCCACTGTTGGCTTTAATCCTACAAGAGAATTCTGGCTGGAAGGAGAAAGAATGGATCCCGAAGTCTCAGACCCTACTGCTACTGGCGCAAAATTAGCCGCAACAGCTACCGCACTTCCAGAACTCGAACCACCGGTATCCAGAATTTTTCTACCATAAGGATTAAGGGTTTGACCTCCTATTGCAGAATATCCACTCGGGCAATCTTCACAAAAGAAATAAGCCCATTCGCTCAAATTAGCTTTACCTAAAATTAAAGCTCCATTTTCTTTTAAACGATCTACAATAAAAGCATCATCGGTTTTATTGTTTTGAAGTGCTACTGCTCCTGCAGTAGTCGGCATATTTTCGGTATTGATATTATCTTTAATCAATACAGGAATACCAAAGATTGGATGATGCTTCTTACCAGAATGCAAAGCTCTGTCCCTGTCTCTTGCTTCCTTTATAATATTAGGATTAAGAGAAATCACAGCATTCAAACTTTTATCATTATTCCTGTCAAACTTACGGATCCTGTGCAGGTAAAACTGGACCAGATCTTCATAAGTAAAATCACCTGTTTTTATAGACTTTTGTATTTCGGGTATAGTTTTATCCAGGATCAATGGCCTTAACATATCGTAACGGGCTGCAGAAAAAGATTTCATATCATTTTCAAACGGAGCCCAAAAAGCAGTTTTATCAATAAATTTGGAGTCGAGAACTTTGTATTCTCTTTCCTGGGCAACTTCAACAGTATCTTGTACCTGCTCAACTTCCTGCACTTCTTTATCTGAATCTTTGCATGAGATTAGAAGTAATACTGCTAAAAGGAGGATATAATTTTTCATTTTAATTTTTAAATTTTACTATTTTTTAAAGAATGAATCAACGAATTCGTATTTATTAAATACCTGAAGGTCTTCAACACCTTCACCTATTCCAATATATTTCACCGGGATCTGGAACTGGTCACTAATACCTATAACAACACCACCTTTTGCAGTCCCATCAAGTTTTGTAACAGCCAGGGAGGTAACTTCGGTTGCTGCAGTAAACTGTTTGGCCTGTTCAAAAGCGTTTTGACCTGTAGAACCATCCAAAACCAAAAGTACCTCGTGAGGAGCCCCGGGAATCACTTTTTGCATTACTTTTTTTACTTTGGTAAGTTCGTTCATTAGGTTCACCTTATTGTGCAATCTTCCGGCTGTATCAATTATTACCACATCCACATCCTGCTTCACACCACTTTGAACCGAATCGAAAGCAACTGAGGCAGGATCGCTTCCCATTTTTTGCTTTACAATTGGTACCTGTGTCCTGTCTGCCCAAACCTGAAGTTGATCAATGGCAGCTGCTCTAAAAGTATCTGCCGCTCCAAGAAGCACTTTCTTTCCATCCTTTTTAAACTGATGGGCAAGTTTTCCTATAGTTGTAGTCTTTCCTACACCATTAACTCCAACGACCATAATTACGAAAGGTTTTTCATAACTTCGAAAATTAAAACCATCCTGTTCGTTATTATCTGTTTCAGAAAGTAAGCCGGCTATTTCTTCACGCAGAATTTCATTAAGCTCGGCAGTACCTAAATATTTATCACGTTCTACGCGTGCTTCAATACGGTTTATAATTTTTATGGTAGTTGCAACACCTACATCACTGCCAATCAATACCTCTTCCAGGTCATCAAGAACCTCATCATCAACTTTAGATTTACCGGCAACGGCCTTACTCATTTTGGATAAGAAATTGGTCTTGGATTTTTCAAGCCCCTTATCCAGAGTTTCCTTCTTTTCTTTATTAAATATTTTTTTAAATAAACTCATATTTTAAAAGATTTCAAACTTTTAAATGTGCAGAATCAAAGCATTTTGATGACTGGACATAATTGGTAAATA
>CAZXEY010000181.1:0-3671 GCA_964639695.1 uncultured Antarcticibacterium sp.
ATAGTTTCAAGTTTACTTATCTCGATTTCTTTAATATTTCCTGAAGCTCCAAACCATCCCTGTTTTTTGCCAACAACTAAAACTACGATCAACAGCACCGCAATTACACCAATAATAATAAGGGTCTTTTTTTTCATCTTCTAAAATTTAAGATCGGTTACCGGAATTCCAAAGTATAACTCGATCACTTTTAATTTAAATATATAATCATATTTCGCTCTTAGAATCTCCGTCTGAGCATTTTCAAGCCTCAATTTCGCTTGGCTGTAGTCGAAAGCATTGGTCAAGCCAACTTCAAATCTTTCGGTGGCATATTCAAACGCCAGTTCCTGCGCTTCTAGAGCAGCAAGTGCAGCTTCATATGCTTTTAAAGCTCCCTGCGCATCTACAAATGCTTGGTACACATTGGCTTCAAGATCCAACTCTGCCTGCTCCAGCCTGTATTCAGACCTTTCTACATTGATAAGGCTTCTCTTCACCTGGTTTCTTACCGAAAATCCATTTAAAACCGGAATGCTTAACTGTAATCCATAAGAGGTCCCGTCATTTTCATAAAGCTGATTGATGAAATCTCTATTTAAAAAATCATTATCAGCATATCGGGTATTGTAATTAAAGAATGCGCTAAGCCTTGGATAGTAAGCTCCCCTTGCTAATTCAACATCCTTTCTGGCAATTTCCAGGTTCTCCTCTGCAATCTTTATTTCATAGCGTTCCTCTTTTGCCTGTTCGATCAATTCTTCAGGTGACTTCATCAACATTTCTGTTCCATAGATATTATAATCATACTCTACAATATCAAAAGATTGATAATCTTTTATTAATAGAGTTTGAGCAAGGCTAATAAGTGAAATCCTAATGTTATTTTGAGCAACGATGATCCTTTGTAGTTCATCGGCATTTGCAGCTTTTATTTCTAAAAGGTCGCCTGCAGGCAGTACGCCGGCATCTACTAATGTTTGGGTTCTTTCCAGCTGTTCCTGCGTTACAATATTTTGGGATTTAAGAACCTCAAGGCTTTGTTTATTAAACAGCACCTGTAAATAAGCATTGGCAACAAAAAGGGCTATATCATCCTTCATAAGCTCCAGCGAATATTGAGAAGCTATCATGGCCAGTTTTGCTCTTTGAAGAGCTCTAACATTTCTTAATCCGTCAAATAAGGTTAAGGCCGTGGTAGCACTTCCTGAAAAGGAAGTAAATCTTATATTTTCAAACTGGTTGGTAGTTGGATTAATACTTAAACCTGTACTGTTTGCATAGGAAGCCTGTGCGTTTATTGAAGGTATAAAATTCCCGATGGCATCCAGCCGGTCAATTTCGGCTAGTTCAACATCAAGTTCAGATTGTTTAATGGAAATATTGTTCTCCAGGGCGTGAGCAACGGCTTCCTGAAGCGTCCACTTCTTTTCCTGAGCCTGGCTTCCAAGAGAATATAAAAGAACAAAAACAGCTAAAAATAATTTTTTCATAATTGAGGTTGTAAAGAATAGGTCTACGAAAAGATAAAGTTGTTACAGATTTGCAATAAAATCTAGTTACCGGTCATTGCCTGGGCAGGTTTGATCTGGTTCCAGACCTTGATCTTATCCCCCTCATTAATTCCTTCCAATACCTGAACATAGATACCGTCACTCACCCCTAACTTCACATCCTTTCGGGAAAATTGCTGGGGTCCTGTTTGAATTTCAACATATGCCTGCTGTGTTTTGGGATCAAATTGTACCAGGCTTTCTTTGATGGACAATGCATCATCTACTTTTGCAAGTATTATAGAAGCATTAGCACTCAATCCTGCACGAATAAAAGTAGTATCAGCTTTGTTCAAGGTCCCTTTTATATCAAATTGGATAGCTCCGTTTTCACTCACTCCTTTAGGGGCTATGTAGTCAAGAACGGCATCAAAAGTTTTATTCTCAATAGCTCCAACAGTAATTTCCAGCGGAAGGTTTTCCTTTATTTTACCAACTTCACTTTCATCAACTTTCCCCTGAAAGATCATCTTATTTACATCTGCCAGAGTAGCTATCGTGGTCCCGTCATTAAAATTGTTACTTTCAATTACCTGATTTCCCGCTTTCACAGGAACATCCAGTACCATTCCCGTTACCGTAGATCTTATCAATGTATTGGCAGCACTTCCTATTCCACTGGTGGTACCGGTACGTACGATCTCAAAATTTTGTTGTGCAGACCTGTAGGATTGCTGGGCCTGTTTAAAGGCTACTTCCACATTGTCAAATTCATTGGCAGCAATTACTCCTTTATCAAAAAGAGATTTTTGACGATCGTATAATTTTTGCTGGTTATCAAGATTAATCTTTGCTGTAGTCACAGCATCCTTGGCGCTTTGAAGTGAAGAAACATTCGGTATCACCCTTATCTTAGCAATAAGATCTCCGGCTTCTACTCTTTCTCCTGCTTCAATATATATTTCGTCAATAATTCCGGAAATATTTGGTTTGATCAAAACCTCTTCCCTCGGAATTATACTTCCTGTAGCAACCGTTTTCTTTACTATAGTTTGTTTAGATGGACTCTCTGTAGTATAAACTATTGGATCCTCCTGATTCTTTTGATACAGATAGTAAAGAGCTCCAAAAAAGGTAACTGCAATAAGTATTAAAATTACGATGGTAACAACTTTCTTCATTTTTTTGATTGTATTTCTTTTTTATTTATTCTGTTCTTAAAGCATCTACCGGTTTCACCCGAATTGCATTTTGGGCAGGTATCAAACCAGCCAGTAATCCTGAAATTATTAATATGGAAAGAGCTATAAACACTACTCTCAGGTCCACATTGGGATTGGCAAACATCATGTCTGATGTATCCATACCGCTTAACTGAAGGTTCACAAGGGCAATAATTCCGGTTGCCAAAGCAATTCCCGCCATTCCCGAAATGATAGTTAGAAAGATCGATTCCAATAGAATCTGGCCTCTTATCGCCCAGGGAGTAGCCCCTAAGGCCCTTCTTATTCCTATTTCATTGGTTCTTTCCTTTACAACTATCAGCATAATATTACTGATCCCGATAATACCTGATAAAAGGACGAGAATTCCAACAAAATAGGCCACTGCCTGTAAAGCGACAAACAGGCCGTTGATCTTACTGAATTCCTCATAAAGATCAAAGTTACCTATTGCCCGGTCATCTTCAGGATGTATGGAATGTCGGGATTTGATCACATCAAACACCTGGGATTTCAAACTTGTGATTGAGGAACCGTCATTAGCCGTAATCGCCATCCACCCTACTGTATCACCCATATTAAAAGCCTGGGAAAAAGCGGTGAAAGGGACAAATATTTGTTTTTGGGCTTCCTCGGCATTTCCATTATTATTACCCTTCTTTTTATAGGTACCAATAACCATAAAATTCACCCCATTGATCTTTATATAGCTGCCAATTACTTCTTCCCCTTTTTCATACATTTCTTTACGAACCCCTTCTCCAATAATTGCAACCTTTCGATTTTCATTAATGTCAGAATAGTTTATAAACCTTCCGGAAGTAATGTCCATTGGCTCCTGCTGTATAACTTCAGGATAATCTCCATACACATTAAAAGCTCCGGTTTTAAGCACCCTTACCACATTGTTGGCTCCGCCAAAACCTCCCAGCTGGTTTCTTTGATATACAAATCTGAGGTTGGGAACATTTTCTCT
>CAZXEY010000182.1:0-3620 GCA_964639695.1 uncultured Antarcticibacterium sp.
TTCCTAAAGCTGAAACACTGCCAGATCTTCAGGCAATGTTGTCAGCACTGGATACCATTAGTTTACCGGCTTTAAAGATTGTTCTTACAGGAAGTGGGAAAGTTGCTTATGGCGCTAAAGAGATTCTTGATCATCTTAAAATAAAACAGGTTGGAGTAGAAGCATATCTCAATGATAATTTTTCAGAACCTGTTTATTGCTTGTTAGACGTACTTGACTATAATAAAGGAAAAGATGGGGAGGTAGGATCTAACATTGATTTCTACAACAACCCCGAAAATTATGAGGCTAACTTTTTCCGTTTTGCAAAAGTGAGTGACATTTTTATTGCAGGACATTTCTACGGAAGTGGAGCTCCCTCATTTTTCACTTTGGAGCAGGCGGCTATGCCGGAATTTAAAATAAAATTTATTGCGGATATTTCCTGCGACATAAAAATTCCCATTCCAACTACTGTGAGACCCTCTACCATTGCAGAACCTTTTTATGGCTATGATCCTAAAGAAGAAAGGGAAGTGGATTTTCGGGATAAAAATGCTATTACAGTTATGGCTGTAGATAATTTACCTTGTGAATTGCCCAAAGACGCCAGTGAAGGTTTTGGAGATCTGTTTCTTAAAAATGTTATCCCCGCTTTTTTTAATGGAGATAAAGATGGTGTTTTGGAAAGGGCAAAGATTACAGAAAATGGAGAATTAACTGCACGTTTCAAATATCTTGAGAGTTACGTTAACGGAGACCTGGTAATGTAGGCGACATTGCAAATACCAGAAAATAAAAAACCAGACGATTCAATTGAAAAGTCTGGTTTTCTGTCATATAAAAAGCTTTTAAATTTTCGGCCTGTCAGGATCTCCCGTTCCTGGTCCCGGACGATCTGGATTTTCCGGTCCTCGCTGTGGCCTGTCCGGATTATTGGGTCCGGGGGTTGGAGGGGTTGGATTTTCTGGTCCTCTTAAAGGAGAATCTGGATTTTCCGGTCCTCTGTTCGGTCTATCAGGATTTTCCGGTCCTCTGTTAGGTCTATTAGAGTTTTGATTTCCGCCCAAATTGGTTGTGCCTCTATTTGCTGCTCCTGAAGTATTACCTTTAAGGTTACCTGGGACATCTTCCGCAGGAATTTTGGATGATTCTTCCCTAAACTTTTTGATAATGTCCTTAAAGTGTTCCCCGGCGGCTTCACGGCCACCCAATCCATAACTTAAGGCTACGGCCACTGCAATAGCACCCAATATTAATCCAAAGGCCAGCTCCACAATTTCATTTGCTATACCCATAGTTCTTAGAGCAATAGCAATGAACAATGCCAGTGATGCCCAACGTATAACTCCTGCTACAAAAGTATTGTTGCTGGATTTTGTCATCGTTTGGTAAATGAGCAGGGAAATGTAATTTCCAATGGCAAGAATGATAAGACCAAATAATATTTGTCCTGTTACCTCCAGGATCTCATTAAGTATATCGGTCAATCTGTTTAAACCTAGAATTTCAACAGCAGTTATAACTCCAAAGAAAACCAGGAAGAAATAAACAAGATTGGCCAAAATTTTTGAAAGTGACTGGTTTGCTCCAATCATATTGTGGATCTGTATCTTTTCCGCAGTACTGTCAAGCCCAAGGCTTTTGAAAAGATCTTCAAGAAAATTAGCAAGGAATTTTCCACCGTAAATAAAGACTATAAGGATTAGAGCGGCGACTAAAATCTGCCCGATCATTTCTGTAAAACTATAGAGTACATCGTTTGCCGGTTGGGAAATGGCTTCCATTTCCAAAGCATTAAATGCCTGGATAAGGAACGGGACAAAGATCACTATAAAAACTATTTTACGAATGATTCTTACAAAGCGTTCGGTATCTTTAAATCCTGTTTTATCAATTAAACTGTCCATTACCGTCCCACCAAGGCGAATTAGGTTTGAAATAAATTTGGCGAGTATATAGCCAATAAATCCTATTAAAATTGCGCCAATCAGGTTAGGAATAAATGACAGGAACTCGTTGAGCATATTTCCTAAGGGAGCTAGTGCCTCACTAATACCCAGTATTTCGAGCACTGCAAGAATCACTATGATCATTACCAGGTAGTAGATGATATTGGCTAAAAAGATATTGGTATCTCCAACATTACTTTTTCCAAAAACCTTTTCATCCCAATTCGTCTTCCTAAGTAGCTTTACGATAAGTTTTTTAAGACCTTTTGCTATTAGCCAACCTATTAGCAGTACGAGAAGTGCTGCCAACAAATCTGGAAGAAAGTTTCCGATTCGTTCGCCAAAATTTTGAAATTCGTTTTCCATTTATTTAAAGGGTTTTATGGTTATATCCTTAAATTATGGAATATCAGCTGAAGCACCTTTTTTCTTAACAAAAGTTTAAATTAATAAAAGCAACTCTGTTAAATTTGTGAAAGTTATTTTGGAAATTAAGGGTTAGCAGAAGATAATTATTGAACGAATCTTAAAAATTGTATAAAACCAAAAATTAAAAGGAATTAATCGTCTTCCTGATTGCGACCAGATTGGTTAATAATTTTTCCAGATATTTTAAATCCAGCATGTTTGCGGCATCGCTTTTTGCCACCGAAAGATCATAGTGGGTTTCGATAAAAATGCCATCTACGCCTGTTGCTATCCCGGCCCTGGCAATTGTTTCGATCATATCGGGCCTGCCGCCGGTAACACCGCTGGATTGGTTGGGTTGCTGAAGGGAATGGGTTACATCCAGTACAGTAGGAGCAAATTCTTTCATAGTTGGAATTCCCCTGAAGTCTACGATCATATCCTGGTACCCGAACATGGTTCCCCTATCTGTCACCATCACCTGCGCGTTATTGCAATCTCTAACTTTTGTTACGGCATGTTTCATACTTTCTGGACTCATAAACTGGCCCTTTTTCAAGTTGACTACTTTACCGGTTTCGGCGGCAGCTACCACAAGATCTGTTTGTCTTACAAGGAAAGCCGGGATTTGCAGCACATCAACATATTCTGCAGCCATTGCTGCATCACTCACCTCGTGTATATCTGTAACCGTTGGAACTTTAAAAGTTTCAGAAACTTTTCGAAGTATTTTAAGAGCTTTTTCGTCTCCAATTCCTGTAAAACTATCGATCCTGCTCCTGTTTGCTTTTTTGAACGAACCTTTAAAAATATAAGGAATTTCCAGTTTATCGGTGATCTCAATTACCCGCTCTGCAATGCGAAGGGCCATTTCTTCCCCTTCTATAGCACAAGGCCCCGCAAGGAGAAAAAAGTTGTTGGAGTTGTAATGTTTTATCTGTGGAATCTTGTCCAGTTTCATATTCAGGATTTTAAAGAGCAAAGATACTTTTTTAATATTTTTTAAGCTTCTGAAATTCTTTTCTTCTGAAGAGATTCCGGAAAAAAGGTGATTTTAACAGAAAACACCCGCTTTAGTTACTGTTGAAGATTGTGCGGCTGAAATCAATGTCTTCCTTAGCTGGTATTAATATTCTGAAAATCAATAAATTACTTCAGAAATAATTTTATAAAGAATTAAGAATTCAAATATTTTATTCGAAAAAAATAAACGTACCTTTGCAGCCTTAAAAATCAGGCGTTTATATGACAGCTATTAAAAACATCGCGATTATCGCACAC
>CAZXEY010000183.1:0-3524 GCA_964639695.1 uncultured Antarcticibacterium sp.
GAGAGTAATGCTTAGCGGGATATTTCTTATCGCCAGCTTTGGCCCCCTTATGAATGTTGAGCAAACGGTAAAACGCATAGACGGAGCCAGTATGAAAGGATTCGCATATCTCTTTGGTGATCCCGGGGAGTACTCTTTTTCGACCGTACCTGGCACGGAATATATTTTTCAATAATTTTCAAAAATTAAAACCTGTATACTTTCCGAATTATACAGGTTTTAATTTAAAATTTTGAGGAAATGGAATACCGAAAAAAATATTTTAACCAAATAGCAAGGACTAGTCTTTATAATCCAAATTATTTTCTGGTAAAAGTTCTTTCCAATTCCCACTTTCAGCAAACTCTTTGATAATCTTGTTTCTGTTTTTGAGGAAATTCATCATATAGGTTTTGAGAAATAAACCATTTGCAAGCTTCCCCAGAACACCAAGAGGAGACTCAAAATCAAAAACATCTTTCATCAAAGTTCCTTCATCCGTTGCAATGAAGTGATGCTCGTGTCTTAGACTTTTGAAAGCACCTTTTTGCATTTCATCTGCAAAAAAATGTGGTCTCTCAAATTCAGTGACCTTGGAGGTAAGATTTTGCCAAACGCCAAGGTGTTTTCCCCTATAGGTGACTGTTTCGTTCAGGTGAATTAGTCCGCTCGTTCTTCCTGCAACCGCTTTTTCGTTGGAACCTGTTACAAATTTTGATTGAAGATCAATACTTCTAGACAAATCAAAAACAACATTTCCGTTTGCTTTAATTGAAGTTTCTAGCTTTATAATTGGCATGTCGTATTTCTTTGAAGTCTCAAGTATGAATTTAAGAAAGCTTGTCTTAACTTCCATATTTCAGTACAGAAATTACTTTAAAATTTTTCTTATTTAGTATTGATCTTTCAGAAATTCTTTAAATTCTTCTGTATTATAGTCTCCCATTCCCATATGGGTTAATACAATGTTTCCGGAGGCATCAATTATATAAGTGGTTGGAATGCTTTGAGTCAAATACATTTGAGGAATTCCTTCGGCAGCTTCATAACTTCAAAATTATAACCTTTCCGGTTATTATAATCTACTGCTTTACTGAAGTCCTGATCTACAGATAGCATTATGAAAGCAACTTTATCTTTATCTATTTCCTTGTAAAGCTTATTAATCCCCGGCATCTCGGCAACACAAGGAGGGCACCAGGTGGCCCATATATTAAGAAAAATAACCTTCCCTTTTAATTCTTCCATCGCAACTTTTTCACCTTTAGAATTAATAATAGTCATAGATAAATCTGCTTTTGGAAACTCATCATTCTGAGTAAAATCTTTCTTTGTTTCAAGGTCAGGGTTCATTATGTCGGTAACCAAGATTCCGCGTTGCAAAAATCCAAATACTTCTGTATGCAGGCCTGTAAAGAAAAGTCCTCCAAAAACAGCAATTATAATCCCGTATTCTAAAAGGTACTTTTTTAAACTCTGCTTAGTCCTATACATCATGTCTCAATTAATTGTTTTTGTTAGGAATTTTTGCCTGTGGCACAACTCTTAAAAAAGCTCTTTTCCAATGATATAAATACCCATTATGAGGACAAACCAACCAAAACCTTTCTTCAGTTTATTGCCATCAATAAATTTGTTGAGATATCCCCCCACGAAAATTCCAATAATAGATAAGCCGGTAAAGATCAAGAGAAAAATCCAGTCAATATTCAGGTTTTCCACATCGCCTATAAATCCAATTAAAGACTTTACAGCTATTATAAGTAAGGAGGTAGCTACCGCTTTCTTCATAGGTAATTTTGCAAGTAGTACAAGGGCTGGAATAATAAGAAAACCTCCTCCGGCACCAACTATTCCCGTAAGTACTCCTACGACAACCCCTTCCACTATAATTAAGGGGTAATTGTATTTTACTTTAGTCTCCTCAAGCTCTTCCTTTCCATTATTTTTAATCATAGAAATAGAAGCAACAATCATTATGATTGCAAAGAATAACATTATCCCTATATTTTTTGTTACCTCAAAATCCCAAACTGTGAAGATGCTTTCGGGAATAGCAGGTACGAGATATTTTCGTGTGGCATAGACAGCTATAAAAGCGGGAATGGCAAATACTGTGGCAGTGGGAAAATCAACTAATTTCTTTTTCAGGTTATTAGCTGCTCCTACCAATGAGGAGGCACCCACCACAAATAAAGAGTATGCCGTTGCTGTTACGGGATTTATAGATAATAAATAAACAAGAACTGGTACGGTTAAAATAGACCCACCACCTCCAATAAGACCTAGAACAACTCCAATTATTAATGCGCCTAAATATCCCAAGAGATCTAATACTTCCACTTTGTCTTTTTTTTAATTTATGAAGCAAAAGTAATTGGGGACCTCTCACCGGGCAGTAACAAAAGTTACAGTTCTAAATTTTACAAATCCTGGACAATAATATAATTTCGTTGAAGAAGAATTTTTCCCTCCATTTCAAGCTTTTTTAAAAGTCTTGAAATAACAACACGGGATGTATTAAGGTCATAAGCTACCTGCTGATGGGTAACCTGAAGTTTCTCTGATTGGTTGATCTTTGCCTTATCCTGGAGGTAACGCAGCAAGCGTTCATCCATATTCATAAAAGCCAAAGTATCTATTGTTTCCAGCATTTCAGTAAGCCGTGAGTGATAACTTTCGAAGACAAAATTTCGCCAGGTTTTATATCTCGCTGTCCAGTCCTCTATTTTTGTAATAGGAATCATAATAAAAGTTGTATCTCTTTCTGCTACTGCCCTAATTTCACTTTTAGTTTGTCCAAGACAACAGGAAAGGGTAAGGGCACAAGTATCTCCTCGTTCCAGGAAATACAACAACAATTCGTTTCCTTCATTATCTTCACGCAGGATTTTAATAGCACCTTCCAGGAGTAATGGCATGGAGGTTATGTAATCATTAATGTCCATAATGATTTCACCTTCCTTTGCCGATTTCAGAACCCCATTTTCTTCAATTTCAGTAATCAATTCCTCTTCAAAAATAAATCCGTAAGCTTCCTTTAGTTCTTTTTGCATAATAAAAACTTTAAATACAAAGCTAGATTTTTTATTTTTCAATTGTCTGGTCTTATTTCCTCCATAAGATAAGGGCTCTTTATTAACATCACCAAAAATCGGACAAGCTCTAAACAAGTGTGGCCTGAGTGGCATTAAGATTCCTGCTCTTTCGTATATAAAAAAGAATTGATAGTAAATTCTGCATCTTTTTGGCTATTAAATTTGAATTAAATTTAGCTTATATAAATTAATCTTCAAACTTGTAAGGCCTTATTTAACAATGCTTTGAGAAGCATTCGGGCGCACTTTAGGTAGTTTCCTAAGTGCGCCCGAATTGCACACCTTTTAATTGTTGTTATTTGCATTTATTTGATATCATCAAAAATTAAAAACCCTGCAAACAGTGTAGTTTGCAGGGTTTTAGTTTTATTTGATAACCTAAAAGTACTCGAGGTGGGAATCGAACCCACACGACCGAAGTCACTGGATTTTGAATCCAGCGCGTCT
>CAZXEY010000184.1:0-3523 GCA_964639695.1 uncultured Antarcticibacterium sp.
TTTACTTTGATTTTCTCTTTTCATTTGTGGATTTTGGAATAACAGCAGTACCTCTGGTTACATCCCAGTTTATCAAAACCTGGGCTGGCGAAACCTTATGTTTTTCGGCTATTTCCTTAATGACTTCGTTTTCCAATAAGGAAGGTTCATCCTGAGCTTTCATAGAATCACTCCTGTCCCCACTTCCTAAGGGAGAATAGGCAGTAAGATGGATATTTTTAGCTTTACAATATTCCAGTAATTCCTTTTGCTGCAGATAAGGATGTAATTCCACTTGATTCATCTCCGGGATATCATCAGTTTTTGTAATAAGATCCTGTAATTTTTTGGAACTAAAATTTGAAACTCCCGCATGTTTAATCAAACCTCTCTTCTTAGCTTCCAGCATCATATTCCAGGTATCTATAATGGGAGCTTCTTCAAGAGATAAATAATCTTCGTCCTTTTTGGGAGATGCAACATCGGGTTTAAAAGCTACCGGCCAATGAATAAGGTAAAGATCAAGGTAATCAAGCTGCAGGTCTTTTAATGTCTTTTCCAGGGCAGGGATCACATCTTCCTTTTTATGAGCATTATTCCAAAGTTTTGACGTGATCCAAAGGTCTTCCCTCTTTACTTTTCCTTCTTTCAGAATTTCTGAAAGAGCTTCTCCAATTTCAGCTTCATTTCCATAAGTGGCGGCACAATCAATATGCCTGTACCCATTTTCTATGGCAATCTTTACAGCTTTACCCACTTTCCCTTTTTCAGATTTCCAGGTTCCCAGGCCTATCGCCGGCATCTCGTCTCCATTTTTAAATTTTAATTTCTTCATTTTTTAATCTTTTTTTTAAGTTATGAAGCATTGAGACGAAAAGAAAACATTGGAGTTACTTTAGCACAACTTTAATAATGCCGGCGTGGATGAAATTGGTTTATTACCTGTTTTAAATGGCTATTATCCACGTGCATATAAATTTCGGTAGTGGTGATGCTTTCGTGCCCCAGCATTTGTTGTATAGCTCTAAGATCTGCGCCATTTTCAAGTAAATGGGTTGCGAATGAATGCCTGAAGGTATGAGGGCTTATACTTTTCTTTAAATTAGCTGCAACAGAAAGATTTTTTACAATTGTGAAGATCATAGCACGGGTAAGTTTATTTCCTCTTCTGTTTAAGAAAATAACATCCGTAGCAGTTTTTTTAACCGGAACCAGGCTTCGGGAATTATTGATGTAATCCAGAATGTATTGTTGTGTAACCTCTCCAATGGGGACGAACCGTTGTTTATTCCCTTTTCCGGTCACTTTAATAAATCCTTCCTCAAAGAACAGGTCAGATAGGTTTAGATTGATCAACTCTGACACTCTTAAACCGCATCCATATAGGGTCTCTATTATTGCCCGGTTTCTTTCTCCTTCATTGGAGCTTAGGTCTACAGCTTCAATTAACTCATCAATCTCCTGAAGCGATAAGGTATCGGGAAGCTTTCTTCCTATTTTAGGAGAATCAATGAGTTCCATGGGATTATCCTTGCGGTATCCTTCAAAAATTAAATAGGAGAAAAAACTTTTTAATCCTGAAATCAATCTGGATTGGGATCTTGCATTGAGCTCTTTTGCGGTTTCATAAATGAATTCCTGTAACACTTCTCTATCAATTTTCTCAGGAGAAACAAGGATCTCCTTTGTTTCAAGAAAGTTGATAAGTTTAGAAATGTCTAACGTATAATTAACCACAGAATTCTCTGATAATCCTCTCTCAATCAGCATATAACTCTTAAAATCTTTAATTGCCTGGTACCATTTCATTACTTAAGTTATTAACAAAGGCTTCTTAGTATTAGTATTACTTTATGTTTGAGTAACATTTCTTTAACAAAAGTAACCCTAAATTTGTCCGCTAATCGTAAAATTAAAAGAAATGAAAAAATCTATTTTATTAATGGCCCTTGTGTTATTTGGTTTTTCAACAGTTACAGCACAGGAGTATGTAAGGTTTGGAGCAAAAGGGGGTGTTAATTTTACTAATATGACCTCAGATGGTTTTGATGAAACTAATAGCAGAACAGGTTTTCATCTTGGACTGGTTAGTGAATTTCCACTTAGTGATGCATTTTCAATACAACCGGAGGTATTATATTCCACTCAGGGAGCTGAAGCCACTTTGAGAGGCTTGGGTAATGTTAGTGCAAGCGGTGAAATTAGGCTGGATTATATTCAGGTGCCGGTATTAGCAAAAATTCACCTTTTTCAGGGGAGAGCCCTGGAAGGATTATCTATAGAATTTGGTCCTTCATTTAACTTTTTAGTAAATGATGATATAGCTGATTGGACCGATTCTCCTACTTTCACTGCAGATTCACCATTTAGTAATTTTGAATTTGGTGGTGCAGCAGGCCTTTCCTTTAATATACCCGGAGGATTTTTTGTACAGGGTAGATACGTTCAGGGATTTACAGATGTTTTCAATGATGATAATTGGGACGAGGATGCCGTGAACAATAATGGATTCCAGGTTGGTCTAGGGTTTATGTTCTAGTAATACACCACCTTATTAATATGAAAAACGGAAACCTAAGGTTTCCGTTTTTTTGTCATTATGGTTTAGGTTTGGTGTCTCTAATTTTAGGGAAAATAAATTCAAATACAATTAATATCGTTTTTATATTAATTACACCGAATAATAAAATAATTAGGTATGTATATCTTTATTTTTAACCTTGAAATATAACTCGAGTTTTATTAAATTTTTTAAAAAATTATCTGCTGATGTTTGGACCTGTTTTATGTTTAATAAAATTAATAGGTCATTTTAAGAAAAAATTAAAGCAGTAAACAACTGTTAATTTGTGTAAATTAATTCCTACATCTCTAAATTCTTGTTAATTGATAGATAATATGTGATAAATTTGATTCAATTAATATTAATTCAATCATTAAAGAAATGAAAAAGATTATTCTTTCTATCGCATTAGTCCTTATAACTGCTACATCAGCATTTAGCCAGGGCAATTTTAAAGTAGGTGTAAATGCAGGTCTTCCTGTGGGAGACCTGGAAGAGTTTACAACCTTTCACTTAGGGGCCGACCTGGCCTATATGTTTGGAGTTGCTGAAACAATTCAATTAGGACCCATGGTTGGTTATTCCCATTTTTTTGGAGATTCCGGAGAAGAAGGGCCACTAAGCTGGGAGGTTGAAGACATTCAATTTGTTCCCGTTGCACTTTCGGGCCGTGTAAATCTTACTTCATTCTTTCTGGGTGCAGATCTTGGGTATGCCTTAGGAATTAATGATGGCAATGATGGGGGTTTTTATTACCGTCCACAGGTTGGATTTAATCTGGGAAAATTAGGCCTGGTTGCCTCATATTCTGGTGTTAGCCTGGATGGAGGTTCAGCAAACTCTGTGAATCTGGGAATCGAATTTGGTTTGTAAGTAATGATTAAATTATCAAAAAAGCAGGAAATATTCCTGCTTTTTTTTGCTTAATATTTCAAGAAAATGAAAAGGATTTATGATTTAAAAAGGGTGGATTTTCTTCCT
>CAZXEY010000185.1:0-2328 GCA_964639695.1 uncultured Antarcticibacterium sp.
CCGGTCGCACAACTTTCCTTCGGTAATTTTCTTTATTTTTTCTATGGTTTTAAAATGATCGTCTAATTCCATTGTATGATCTGCACCTGCTTTTTTTGCCATATCGAGGGAAAATTCTCTGTTCGAAAGAGCTATTACATTTGCACCCGTAGATTTTGCAAGTTGTATTAGTAGAAATTCCAAAAATCCACATCCTACAAAGGCAACTGTTTGACCTTTCCTGATATCACTCCTGGTAAAAATCTCCATAGCAATTCCCAAGGGTTTCCCGGGAAATGGTTTTCCATCTAAAAAATCGGGTAAGTAAATAAGATTTTCTGGTTTTGCTATATCGTGGGTGGCAAAGGAATTGGTGCAATAACCAGTAACTCTTTCACCGCGTGTGAAATTGGAAACATTTTCCCCAACTGCATCAATTAATCCCCAAGCCTCATCCCCCGGCATTCCTTTATTAATAGGATAGCTTAACCCTTGACTACCTTCCCATACTGGAAGATTGGATTCACTAATTCCACAGCCTTCAATTTTAATTCTAACTTCATCCTTTCCAGGTTTTGGCATTAAGAAACTTTCTACTTTAACCTTTTTTGGGCTTTCAATTATTGCTGCTTTATAAGAATTTTCATCCTGTAGAGGCGGCATTTTTTGTAAGGTTGGGCTTAATATCATTTTTATTGCATTAAATAGTGACAGTTTCTATTTACTCAAGTTGTTCCACTTTGCTCAATCCTTTTCAGGTCGAAGCCTTTCCTTATGGATGATTAATTTTCCATTTTTTATTTGTAAATTATTAAAAACTAAAACTTTAGCTATAATTAAAGATAAATTGAAAAGGGGTAAACCGTAAGTTTGACCTACTCTTCTTAAGCTTAATTTTAAGAATGAACTCAGGGGAATGTTATAAGAACCAATGCTGTTAAAAGGGCTTTCGTTAGTTCAAAGGTAAAGGAGGCGAATGCTAATTTTTCCTAAACTGAATGTAAATGTATCTTAAAGTAGTACTCCTTTAATTTATGATTTTAAATTACAATTTTGCTTTGTCCGTTGATCAATATGGCTAGCAAGGGGCTTTTAGAATTACACGTCCGTTAATAAAAAGTGAAAAAAACTTAATTTAAATTTTTAGCTATATTTAGATATGCAAAAAGATTGTCTGGAATGCGGGGAAAAAATTGTAGGACGAACAGATAAGAAATTCTGTAGTGATTATTGCCGTAATTCTTATAACAACAAGTTAAATAAGGATAGCAGTAACCTCATAAGAAATATCAATAATTCCTTGCGAAAGAACCACAGGATCCTTCAGGAATTAAATCCTGTGGATAAAACAAAAGCCAGCAAATCGAAGTTGCTGGCTAAAGGTTTTAATTTTGAGTTTTTTACGAGTACCTATACTACCAAGAGTGGCACTATCTATTATTTTGTTTACGACCAGGGATATCTCCCCTTAGAAGGAGATTATTATGCCCTGGTAAAGAGGAACTAGCAATGCCAGTTTTGGCCTCGTAGTTTAAGGGCGGCACAAAGAATATCTTTCCGGCTAATTTGCCCAATTAATTTTCCGTCTTCCACAATTGGAAAACGCCGGCAGTCATGCTTATAAAAGAGTGATGCACAATCAAAGATATTAGTCTTTTTATCAATGGTTTGTACATTGGTGTCCATAAACTGCTCTACCTTCATATCTCCTATTGGCATATTATAATACCTGCTTTCAGAAATTTGTTTCATACAATCTCCATCAGAAATTATTCCTACCAATTCATTGTGGTCGTTTACCACAGGAGCTCCTGAGATTTTTTTTTGAACCAATGTTTCCATTACCTCAATTACCAATTGATCTTTGTTAAAGGTGATAAGGGACCGTGTCATATAATCTTCGACTAAAATTGGTGCGCTTTGCAGCTTCTCAGGTTCGGCCCTTCTTCCTTGAAAACTTTTTATTCCCATAACCTAAGTTTTTGATTATTAGTCTATTCAATATAACTAAAATTTTTAAATCAGTGAGGATTAGCGGCAACTTAATTTTTCTCAGAGAACTTATATATCTTTAAAAAAATTATTTTCTATTATTCCTGTCTATGTTTAAAAAGATATTTGTTTTTTTTCTTTTATCCCTTTTTATCTGGTTTTTTTACTATTCTTCAAAACCCCAAAATGTGGGAGCAAATGCTATTCCTGAGAGCGAATTTTCTACCGCAAGGGCTTTTGAACATGTTGAGAAAATTTCCCAGGCCCCGCACTTTGTGGGCAGTCCTTTTCACAGCAGGGCCAGAACCTACATTGTTAATGAACTTCAGGAATTGGGGCTGGAGGTACAAACCCAGG
>CAZXEY010000185.1:2338-3385 GCA_964639695.1 uncultured Antarcticibacterium sp.
GCTTAAGTATGGCCCGAAATATTGTGGCCCGTATTCCAGGTAATTCTCCAGGGCCTGCTGTCCTGCTCATGTCTCATTACGATAGCGCAGTGCATTCTTCTTTTGGTGCAAGTGATGCGGCAAGTGGTGTCGCAACTATACTGGAAGGTATCCGTGCTTTTCTTGCTGAAGGAGGAGAAAATGAAAATGATATAATTATTCTCTTTACTGATGCTGAAGAACTGGGATTACACGGCGCCTCTCTTTTTGTGAAAAAGCATCCCTGGGCTAAGGAAGTGGGAGTTGCGTTAAATTTTGAATCAAGGGGTAGTGGAGGAGATTCTTTTATGTTACTGGAAACCAATTCTGGAAACGCAGAGCTAATTAAGCATTTCAAAAAGGCAAAGCCTGAATTTCCTGTATCGAATTCCCTTGCTTATAGTGTTTATAAAATGCTTCCAAATGATACCGATCTAACGGTGATTAGGGAAAATGGAAATATTAACGGATTTAATTTTGCTTTTATTGATGATCACTTTGACTATCATACGGCTAATGATACACCGGAGAATCTTGATCTGGAAACGCTGGCACACCAGGGAAGTTACCTTATGCCGTTACTTTATTATTTTAAGGATGCAGATCTTACTGCCCTGAACTCTGAAGAAGATCTGCTTTATTTTCATGTGCCGTTGGGTGTTCTTATTTCATATCCATTTTCCTGGATCTTTCCAATGCTCATAATGGGATTTGTATTGTTTTTTGCGGTAGTGATCTATGGGATTTTCAAAAAGCATTTGGAGTTAAAATCCATTTTCAAAGGAGCTGTTCCTTTCCTGATTAGTTTATTAGGATCTGGATTAATTGTATTCCTGTTTTGGCAGTTAAACCTTATTATTTATCCGGAATATTCAGAAATGGAGCACGGCTTTACTTATAATGGATATTATTACATTGCTGCGGCCATTTTTCTTTCGCTTACTATTACCTTATTTAGCTACCATAAATTTCAACCTAAAGAAAATGTTGCAGCTACCCTTATCTTTCCTATCCTTTTCTGGTTGCTCA
>CAZXEY010000186.1:0-2838 GCA_964639695.1 uncultured Antarcticibacterium sp.
ATAATAGCAGTACCACTATTACTCAAAACAGTTTTCGCATCCCGTAAATCTATGTTTTGGGTATAGTGATGAGTAATTACTTCAGCAATTCCACGGGACGCAGTAGCAAGAACCTCATCTGCTTTAGAGAAACCAGCTTTAAAACCAAGATTGCCATAAACTTCCCGCAGTTTATTATTGTTTATTACAATAAGAGAGTCTACATGCTTTCTCAATTTTTCGACTCCTTTTTGAGCCTGATCATTTCTCATTTTTCCTTCAAACTGGAAAGGAATTGTAACAATCCCTACTGTGAGAATATCCATTTCTTTGGCCTGTTTGGCTATAATTGGAGCAGCTCCTGTACCGGTACCTCCACCCATTCCTGCAGTAATAAATACCATCTTGGTATTGGTGTCCAGCATTCGTTTAATTTCTTCGAAACTTTCCACAGCTGCCTGTTCGCCCACCTCAGGATTTGCTCCTGCTCCAAGCCCTTCTGTCAAACTCACCCCTAACTGTATCTTGTTAGGAACGGTACTGTTCTCAAGTGCCTGGGAATCGGTATTACAAATAACAAAATCAACCCCCTTTATTCCCTGCTGGAACATATGGTTGATAGCGTTACTACCGCCTCCTCCTACACCAATAACCTTAATCACGTTCGATTGGTTCTTTGGTAAATCGAATGAAATGTTTCCGAAATCTGTACTGCTCATAAATCCTGTTTTACTGGTTCTATTATCTTTACTCTGCGTTATCTAAAAAATCTTTAAACTTCTCTGCCCATTTATCGAAGATGCTTTTCTTAGCGCTCTTGGTCCTAAGGGGCTGCTTGTAATCTTCTTCATCTTCTGTCTCCACATCTTCCACCGGTGCTTTCGCCACTGGTTTTTCAGGGGCCTTTAAGCTTGCCTGTTCCTGGAATTGAGCATTTTTCTTTTCAAGGCTGTTTAATACAAGTCCTACTGCTGTTGCATACAGCGGGCTGGTAGTTTCAGCATCACTGTTTCCAGCCAGGTGTTCGTTTGGATATCCAATCCTGGTATCCATTCCTGTTATATATTCTGCTAATTGCTTTAGATGCTTTAGCTGGGCACCGCCCCCGGTTAATACCATTCCCGCAATCAGCTTTTTCTTTTGCTCTTCGTGACCGTAATTTTTGATCTCCAGATACACCTGCTCAATAATCTCCACTACTCTTGCGTGAATGATTTTTGAGAGGTTTTTAAGGGTGATCTCCTTCGGTTCTCTTCCTCTTAATCCCGGAATTGAAACAATTTCATTATCCTTATTTTCTCCCGGCCACGCCGATCCAAATTTAATTTTAAGAAGTTCTGCCTGCTTTTCAATAATTGAGCATCCTTCTTTTATATCTTCTGTAATTACATTTCCCCCAAAAGGAATTACTGCGGTATGCCTAATAATCCCATCTTTGAAAATGGCAAGATCTGTTGTGCCACCACCTATATCAATCAATGCAACACCGGCTTCTTTTTCTTCCTGGCTTAAAACTGCGTTAGCCGAAGCTAAGGGCTCCAGGGTAACAGCCGAAAGTTCTAACCCTGCACTTTTTACACATCTTCCTATATTTCTTATTGAAGAAACCTGTCCAACTACCACGTGAAAATTAGCCTCCAACCTGCCACCATACATCCCAATTGGCTCCTTTATTTCCCCCTGCCCGTCAACTTTAAATTCCTGGGGCAATACGTGAATAATTTCTTCTCCCGGAAGCATTACCAGTTTATGGACCTGATTGCAAAGGGTATGAATATCATCTGCATCAATAACCTCATCTGGGTTAGGCCGCGTTATATAATCACTGTGTTGTAAACTTCTTATATGCTGGCCTGCAATACCAACCACTACTTCATCTATTTTTAATCCTGAATCTGCTTCGGCTTCCTGTATTGCCTGCTGGATCGATTGAATGGTTTGGGTAATATTATTGACCACCCCACGGTGTACGCCCATACTTTTGGACTTACCAATGCCAATGATTTCCATCTTCCCGTACTCATTCTTGCGTCCAATCATCGCCACAATTTTTGTGGTTCCAATATCCAGACCTACTGCAATATCCTTTTGTTCCATAACTTATTTTTTAGTGCATACAACTTGATTCCCAAACTGTAAATCCACCACATTGTAAGTATTTAAAAGTTGATCTTTATGTGCTTTTTTATAAAAAGCTTTAAAATTGTTGAACTTTTGATTTATGTTGTCTACTTCTCCAAAGAATAAACTAAAATCCATTTGCCTCACTTCCAACTCGTAAACTCCTCCACTTTTCCTTTTTACCGCTGTTATATGCCTGGTAAGAAAATCATCCTTGCTGATATAATCCAGGATTGGAAAAACTTCTTTTAACATCTCTTGTCCCACTCCTGTAACTACAGGAACCCTCGCGGAATAAAATTGTGATAGGGCCATTTTTTCCCCAAACCTGTCAACATAAAAATTACCATTTTCAAGGATTCTTCCTATTGGCTTTCTCTGAGTAATATTTGTCTTCAAAACTCCGTTTAGAGTAACGAAAACTTCAGCATTTTCAATATGTTCGTGTTTGTTGAGAACAGCTTCCACCCTATTCAAATCTAAAGTTTCTTTACCTACACTCGTAACGGCTACTTTATTTTGTATTAACAATTTATTAACCGCTTCCTCAGTTACATATAGATCCTCCAGATCGTTAAATTCCACCTCAAAACTCTCTACTTTCCTCGTATTATTGCGCTTTTCAGCAAAACCAAATAAAAAGATTACGACTCCAATAACCAGAATTGCTTTTATGTAGTTGTAATTAATTTTCATCCCGCAGTTTTTTTTCGATTTCCACGATCATTTCCCCTATAT
>CAZXEY010000186.1:2848-3311 GCA_964639695.1 uncultured Antarcticibacterium sp.
ATCTCCGGCTCCCATCATTACAATAACTTCACAATTGGAATTTTTTATCTCCCGAAGCAAATCTTCTTTTTGAATTAGAGCTTTATCTTCATTTTGAACTTTCTCAAGGAGCCAGCCTGAGGTAATTCCTTCAATTGGTAATTCCCTCGCGGGATAAATATCCAACAGCCTTACCTTCTCAAATTTGCTGAGACTTTCTCCAAATTCATCTCCAAAATCTCTTGTCCGGCTAAAAAGATGGGGCTGGAAGACAGCCAAAACTTTTTTACCGGCGTGCATTTCCCGCACTGCCTGGTGCACCGCTGCAATTTCTGCAGGATGATGTGCGTAATCGTCAATTAGTACCAAATCCTTCGATTTGATCCTATAGGTAAATCTCCTCTTAACACCTTTAAAACTATTTAAAGCCCCGGCAAGTTGATCGGTTGGGGAACCATATGTGATCGCCATGGCCAGGGCTGTA
>CAZXEY010000187.1:0-3240 GCA_964639695.1 uncultured Antarcticibacterium sp.
TCTTACCTCATCCCAACTTGGAATGGCCGCAGCTTCAGTTTCTGTAATAGTTTTTGAATTATCGGGGCCTGCTGTCACGCTGCTACAATCTGGAGTTTGCTGACCGTCTGGTACTACAATAACAGTTAGTACTACAGAGTCTGTACAATCTCCTTCTCCAACTGTATAAACTGTGGAATATTCTCCTACACCATTGTAACTATTGATTATATCCCAAATTGTTGGATCAAAAGTTCCATTTTCTAATGTGCCTTGCTGTACAAGGCTTAGATACAATTTTCTTACCTCATCCCAACTTTCCAAAGCATCTGCTTCAGACTTGCTGATAGTAACAGAGTTATCTGGTCCTGCACTTATATTACAAACTGGAGGAGGAGTATAACCATCTGGAACTACCTTAACGGTTAAAGTAACAGAATCGGAACAATCTCCATTTGTAACAGTATAGGTTGTAGTTAAATCTCCTAATCCTTGGGCGTGGAACTGGTTGATTATTTCCCAAATAGATGGCTGAAAAGTTCCTGCAGGACTCACACCAGGGCTTAACAAGCCTGTATATAATTTTCTAACTTCATCCCAGCTACCTATAGCCGCTGCTTCAGATATTTCGATCCATCTGGAATTATCATCACCTGCAATTCCGGCACAATCGTCCCCAGATGTAATTGCATTTAATTGTTCCCCCTGATTTTCAACGGAGCTTAGATCATCATCTACAGAGCAGGCAAACAGGGAAAAACTTGCCACTACCATTAGTAATAGTTTCTTCATATTATTTAGATTAAGTTATTGATTTGAGGGTGAAATTAAAAAATAGTCCTATAAATATTTAGGTGTGAGGTTCAGTTTTCGATATAACGGAATATAACTCGTTGTAGAACAGAAAACCCATTTCTTTTCCTACAGAATTAAGAAATTTTTTAATCCTTATTTACACTATTTTGGAAGAAAACCAGAAGAAAACCAAAAGAAAAATCCGCTGTAATAGCGGATTTTTCTGAATAAATTTCTTAGAGGTTATCTTCAACAATGTTTATGGTTAAAATTACCGAATCAAAACAATTTTCTGTTCCTAAAGTATATACCGTAGTATAAGTACCAACTCCACCCACGTTAGGGTCATGAAACTTATTAATAATTTCCCAAATACTAGGCTCAAAAGTTCCAACTTTTTGCCCTTCAGGAACCCCGGGATCTAACATGGAAGTAAAGGCTTTTCTTGTCTCATCCCAACTTGGAAGTGCTTTTGCCTGGGAGATTGTCATTACTCTGGATTTGTCATTTCCAGCGTTATAGGGCGGTACCTGCACATTATAATTAAAATATGCCCAATTTCCTTTTTTAACTGCAATATCCCCTGCCCAAAATGATACAGCCTCCCCTGCAGAATTTTGAAAAGTTACATTGGAAGCAACCAAAAGATCGTAACCATACAAACTATTAGGTACTTTGTATTCGTAATTGACAACACCTGCTGCTAATGTTTTTTGGTGTAAAAAGTTTTTTGGTAAAATATTTCCGCCATTATTAGTAGGAAAACCTGAGACTTCTGCAGTGTAATGAAGACTTACCTGAGATAGAAAATAATTATTGTTGGCGGTAAATGTGTAATAAATAAAATCACGATCATTTTTTACGGAAATATTTCCGGCCTCTCCAAAATTAAAGCTTGTAATCGCGCATTTATCCACATATACTATAGCATCTATAGCCTCAATATTGTCAGACTGCGTTACAAGCTCCTGTTTGCTACAGGAAAATAAGCCTGCCATCATTACTAAAAGTAGGATCTTTTTCATTATTGTGATATTTAGATTAAGTGCCTCAAAACTAATAAAGTACAATCTTTCTAAAATGTTTTTTCCTTTCTTTTCGATAACTAACTATTTCCCCCGTCATACTCCCTTATTTAGTGTTATTCCATTCCTACTTTTTGTAAGATAATGCCTATAATTCTTTTTTTTTACTCAATTGACAGTTTGGGCTAATGTTATATCTTTGAAAAGGTAAAGGCAAAAAAGTCTTAATGAATAAAAAAAAATTAATCATTTATGGGGTGGGCAGGTTTGAAGAATATGCATCATTTGTTTTTAACCATGACAGCGAATATTCTGTAGTGGGCCATTGTATAGAAAATGATTTTCTTAACAACAACCCAGAATATAACAATGATTCCATAATTCCTTACGAGAAGATTACAGATAAATTCCCACCCCACGATCATTTTCTCTTTATTGCAGTTGGGAACAATGTCATTAGGGAAAGAATATTCAGTAAAGGACAAATTATTGGATACAATTTTGCCCAATATATATCTTCCAAATCTCACTACTGGAACAATTTAAAAGTTGGTAAAAATAGTTTTATTGGAGAAGGTTCTGTCATTCAACCATTTGTAGAAATAGGAGACAACAGTATTTTATTTAATGCAAGTATAGGCCACCATTGCAAGATAGGTGATCATACTCTTTTAAGCTCATGCTTACTTGGAGGTAATGTTAAGATTGGAGATTTTTCCTTCCTAGGTTTACATTCCACGGTAAAAGAAAATACTACTATAGCAGAAAGAAATTTACTGGGAATGGGGGTTGTCATTATAAATGACACCCAACCCGATTCTATTTATTCTGCACCTACTTCAAAAAGAAGAAATATATCTTATACTGAATTTTATAGAAATTCAACCGACTAACCTTGCAATGGATTTTAAAGAATTTAAAAAAATTTATGAGAAGAAGAGTGTTGAAGAATTCAATAATTCAAGCCATCCCAATCCATTAGTAAGTATTTGTGTTCAAACCTACCAGCACGAAAATTTTATTGTTGACTGCTTAAATTCAATTTTAAACCAGCAAACTAATTTTCCATTTGAAATATTATTAGGAGAGGATAATTCAAAAGATGGAACAAGAAAAATCTGTTTAGAATTTTCAAAAAAGTTTCCAGATAAAATTCGTTTTTTTCCCCATCACAGAGAAAATCAAATACGAATACTAGATGAACCTACTTCCAATTTTAATGCTTTCTATAATTTCTTTTCATCAAGGGGGAAATATATTGCTTTTTGTGAAGTATATGATTTTTTGACTTTTCCTCAAATATTTCAGAAGCACATAGGGCCTTTGATCGAGAGAAGAAGCAAATTTTTTATTATGATGACTTTTTAGGCCGTACGACTATTCAAGAAAAATTAGGAAAGAATGAAGAATCGCAGATTATAGATCTGATTGAGCATGTCTC
>CAZXEY010000188.1:0-3173 GCA_964639695.1 uncultured Antarcticibacterium sp.
CGAACCGCTGTACGAGCTTTTGCAGAGCTCTGCCTAGCCACTCGGCCACGATGCCATTATTTTAATGGTTGGCAAATGTAATAAAAATTTCCAGTAACGGAATAAAAAAACTATCTCGATTTACTTCTGGAAACTGTTACCATCCCAACATTTCCTCCTATTGGAGGATTGATTTTTGAAACGTGAACCGTAACTTTTTGAACCAGTTGCAATTCCAATAAAACTCGGTTAAGAATCTTTTCGGCTACCGTCTCAAGCAATTTAGCTCTTATTGCCATTTCTTCTTTAACAATCTTATTCAGGTGAACATAATCTATGGTATCTAAAAGATTATCTGTCTTTGCAGAATGAGAAAGATCACCCTTTACCGTAAGATCTACCCTGTAATCACTCCCAATCTTTCCTTCCTCATCAAGACAACCGTGATAGGAATAGACTTTTATGTTTTTCAGCTTAATTTTTCCCAAAGCTTTTTTTACAAAGTTAAAGATGTATTTATAATAATTATTATTAATATACAATCTGTTGTTCAAATTTTATTGCAGTTTTTTCAAAAATATACCCCCTGTTCATATTATTCTTAGAACCTTATATTCTTTATATAGCTGTTATTTTTGGTAACTTTGCAGCTCAATTTATTGGAAATTATGGCTGAAGTTAAAAAATCTCTCAATTTTATTGAGCAGATAATAGAAGAAGATCTAAAGAACGATTATAGCAGGGACGAATTAAAATTTCGTTTTCCCCCCGAACCCAACGGATACCTGCACATAGGGCATGCATCCTCCATTTGTTTAAATTTTGGACTGGGGGAGAAATACAACGCCCCGGTGAATTTGAGATTTGACGATACAAATCCCATTAAGGAGGAACAGGAATACGTAGATGCTATTAAAGAAGACGTATTATGGCTTGGCTTCAGGTGGGCAAAGGAATGTTATGCATCCGATTATTTTCAGCAGCTTTATGACTGGGCAGTAGATTTGATTAATAGTGGCTACGCTTATGTAGACAGTCAGCCTTCCTCTGTTATTGCCGAACAAAAAGGAACACCTACAGAACCAGGAAAGAACAGTCCTTACAGAGACAGATCGGTAGAAGAGAACCTCTCTCTTTTTGAGAAGATGAAAAATGGAGAAACAAATGAAGGGGAGCATGTTCTGAGGGCTAAAATCGATATGTCATCAAAAAATATGCTTATGCGGGATCCGGTAATGTACCGCAGCCTTCATAGAAGACATCATAGAACTGAGAATGAATGGAAAATATATCCGCTATACGACTGGGCTCACGGTGAAAGTGATTTTATAGAAGGAGTTTCTCACTCTTTTTGTACGCTTGAATTTTTACCGCACCGCGAATTGTATAACTGGTTTCTTGATAAGGTAAGTTCCAATGAGGATTTTAAGCCTAAACAAAGAGAATTTGCCCGGAGAAACCTTAGCCACACTGTGGTTAGTAAAAGAAAATTGCTGCAGTTGGTTGAAAAAGGAATTGTATCCTCCTGGGATGATCCAAGAATGCCAACTATTTCAGGTTTACGAAGAAGAGGGTATACACCGGCATCAATAAGAAAATTTGCCGAAACCATTGGTATTGCAAAGCGTGACAATGTTATTGATGTATCGTTACTGGAATTTTGCATCAGGGAAGATTTGAATAAAACTGCACCCCGGGTGATGGGAGTTATTGATCCTGTAAAATTGGTAATAACCAATTATGAAGAAGGGAAAGAAGAATGGCTGGAAACAGAAAATAATCCTGAGGACGAAAATGCGGGTGTAAGGGAAATTCCCTTCTCAAGAGAACTCTATATTGAGAGAGAGGATTTTAAAGAAGAAGCCAATCGTAAATTTTTTAGACTAACCCTTGGAAAAGAGGTGAGACTGAAGAGTGCTTATATTATTAAAGGCGAAAAAGTAATAAAGAATGAAGCAGGAAATATTACGGAAATCCACTGCACTTATGATCCAAAAAGCAAGAGTGGAAGCGGTACTGAAGAATCGCTTAGGAAAGTTAAAGGAACCCTTCATTGGGTTTCTGTCCCACACGCCGTAGAGGCTGAAATAAGGCTTTATGATCGATTATTTACCGTAGAATCACCAGATAGCGATAAAGAGAAAGATTATTTGGATTTCCTAAATCCTGAATCGCTTAAAGTAGTTAAAGGATATGTTGAACCCGGTTTAAAAGATGCCAATGTATCCGATAAGTTTCAGTTTCAGCGAATAGGATATTTTTGTGTTGATAAGGAAAGCACAAAAGAAAAACTTATCTTTAACAGAACTGTAACACTTCGGGATTCTTGGGGAAGCAGTAATGACTAATGTTAAAGCAGCTTTAAGAATACTTTAGCACTAGAAATAAACATATTAACCGGTTGTTAACAGGCAAACGCCCGTGTTTACTGTATCTTTGAAAGAATAAAGAATATTAATTCTAAAAATTAAAAGAACATTATGGCAAAGTCAGGAAATAGTTTACTTGCTTTACTTACGGGTGCAGCTATTGGTGCAGCTGTTGGATTATTATATGCACCAGATAGTGGTGAAAAAACCAGAGAAAAATTAGGGCGCGACGCTAGAAAAGCTCAGGATGATCTTAATAGAAGATATAAAGAAACTTCAGCTAATCTTTCAACTAAAGCAAAACAAGCGAGAAGAGATTTTGAAGCTCGCCTTGAGGAAACTCTTTCATCGGCCAGTTATAAAGCAGATGAAATTCTTTCAGCTATGGAATCAAAACTGGAAGATCTTAGAAAGCAAAATGCTAAATTACAAAAGGATTCTAATTCCCCAGGTTCAGGAACCGGTTCAGGTACTGGAAAAACAGGAGGAACAGACAGGCCAGATAAGGCAGTAGTATAAGCTTATTATGGCTTTTGAAAAATTAACCGACAGTATTAGCGAATTAAAAGATAATATTCGGGCACTGAAATACAGCAGCCTCGAATACTATAAACTTGATCTTTACAAGAAATTTGCAAAGGGAACAATTTCCCTTATTAATGTACTGTTACTTAGTTTTTTAGGGTTCTTTGCTCTATTGTTTATTTCGATTGCAGTTGCGATTAGTTTGAGCGATGCATTGGATTCTCCGGGAGCAGGTTTTTACATAGTCGGAGGTTTTTATATTTTACTTATAATCTTAGTAATAACGGTAGGTAAAGATTA
>CAZXEY010000189.1:0-2839 GCA_964639695.1 uncultured Antarcticibacterium sp.
CGGCCCCGTTTAAATCAAATTGATGACCTTATTTAGTAAATCCACATAACATCAGAAAAAGATCAACGGGTTTTAGTAACTACTCTTACCAAAAGAATGGCAGAAGAATTAACAAAATATCTCACGAGGATCAACGTGAGGTGCCGTTATATACATTCTGATGTTGATACGTTGGAAAGGGTTGAAATTATGAACGATTTGAGAAGAGGTATTTTTGATGTACTTATTGGAGTGAACCTTTTAAGGGAAGGACTGGATCTTCCGGAAGTTTCCCTGGTAGCTATTCTTGATGCCGATAAAGAAGGATTTTTAAGAAGCAACAGATCATTGACGCAGACAATTGGAAGGGCTGCCCGCCATTTGGAAGGAAAAGCCATAATGTATGCCGATAAGATCACCGATAGTATGCAGAAAACCATTGATGAAACCAACTACAGAAGAGAAAAACAAATTGCCTATAATTCCAAACACAATATTACTCCACAGGCGCTCGTAAAAGCATTTAACAGCACACTTGTAAGAAAGAAAGAAGAAGCTTATAAAATTGAAACTGCTCCTACTCTTAAAGCTGCAGAAAAAGAAACAGCCTACTTCAGTAAACCTCAGTTGGAAAAAAGAATCAGGGATAAGCGAAAAGAAATGGAAGCGGCAGCAAAAGATCTTGATTTCATGACAGCAGCCCGATTAAGGGATGAAATAAAAATGCTACAGGAAAAGACAAAAGAACTTGCTTAAGTTTAATAGCCTTTTGTTTTAACCACTCAACAAAATGTTACTTGAAATCTTATTTAAAATTTTCAGGGAATTTTAAGAATTGTTAAAATATAACCTAAACGGATTTTTATAATTTTGACACTGTATAGGTTGTCTTGAGGAGGAAGTTCCCTACAGCTTCTTCCTTGAGTCTTCCTTTCTTTAACTGGTTTTTCTCCTGGTACCCTATATTATTAACACCCTCCTGTTTATACCATCTACTGAGATTTCAATATCTACTTTTATAAATTTGAGAATAGTTAATTTTAGCATAAACAACTCATTCTCAATTTAATATTAAGTATCTTAAAGATAACCATCTACTTTTTTTGATCTACTGTGACTGTGAAATCAAACAGGCACATTATGAAAATCTTATTCGTCTTATTTGTTCTTGCCAGCTATTTCAGTTCTTTTGCACAAGTTGGAATTGGTACTTCCAATCCCAAAGCTCAACTGGATATTATTTCAAATTCACCTGAAAATCCTGCAGTTATTGATGGTATTTTAATACCCAGGGTTGAAAAATTTCCGGTTACCGCACCTTCAGCCGCTCAACATGGAATGCTTGTTTTTCTGAACAAAAATCTACCGGAATTTCCCTCCGGATTTTACTTCTGGAATAATAATTCAGCAAAGTGGGAAACAATTAGCGGAAGCGGCTCTGCCAACTTTTATAAAACCGGAACATCTGCCAGCCCTAATAATATTACCGACCCCTTGTATAGAATGGGTAATGTAGGCATAGGAACCCAGGAGTTAACTTCCAAACTACAGGTTGCCTTAAATTCCAATACAGACCTTGCCATTAAAAAAGGGCTGGACGTTGATAATAACAATCCTGCGACCGACAATTTAACCACTTACGGAATCGAGAGTAATAATAGAAGCGCCACCAATGGTAATAAGTACGGAATTAAAAATAATGTAGGTGGTATAGGAAGTGGAATCCATTATGGCATATTTACCGAAACCTACCAAAACGCAGGCACCAATGATATCTATGGTATTTTTAACCGGGTTGGAAGAACGTTCGGCGCCCGCAGTAATAATTATGGAATTTACACCCAGATTGGGACCATACAGGGAAGTGGAAACATCTACGGAATTTACAGTTCAGCTTTAGGAGACGCCAATGCTAATGTGTATGCGGGTTACTTCGCCGGAAGATTAGGTATTGGACTAACTCCAGAGGAAGAATACGTTTTGCCGGCAACACGAGGCAAAAATGAACAAATACTTACCTTAAACAGCACAGGCACCATGAGTTGGACTTATAATAATGTGAGTAATTATTCATCTACCGGGGGTGCAACAGGAGAATATGCAATAGGAGATGAAGTCTATACCCTAAGGATCAACAACGAAGTTTCAGGCATTTTAATTCCCAAGGCTTCCGATCACAAAGGAAGAATTATCATTCTTATTGGATGGCCGGGGATAGGATCTAAAAACCTGAATTTTAGTACCGGGGATAATCTTCTGGACATCACCACCAATACTACAGTGACCAGTATTACAGGAAGACAGGTCTATAAAATACAGAGTGCAGGAAACCGGTGGATCTTATTAGGAAATTAAAAAGCGCCGGTGCCCGGCGCTTTTTCCTCTAATAAAAAAAACCTTAATTATAAAATTTCGATCATTCGTTTTGGTTGTACTTTAGCCTCTTCCCGTTTAGGCAAATCGATTTCAAGGACTCCATTAACATAGGAAGCCGAAATTTTTTCGCTGCTTATGGTTTCAGGTAAACTAAAAGCTCTTTTAAATGTACTGTAGCTAAATTCTCTTCTGGTAAATCTTCCATTCTTTTCATTAGTCTCCATTTCTTTCCTTTCTTCAGAAGAAATGGTAAGCACATCATTATCAAGTTCAATTTTAAAATCTTCTTTAGACTTACCCGGTGCAGCTACGGCAACGATAAAATTATCTTCCGTTTCTTTAATATTAACGGCAGGAATGGTCGTACCTATGCTGTTAACATTAGTTGTTCCTCCTAACCAATCTGTTTTAAACATATCGTCGAAAACTGATGGCAGCCAATTGGCCTCATTTCTTTTTATTAAGCTCATATTTTTAGATTTTT
>CAZXEY010000190.1:0-2744 GCA_964639695.1 uncultured Antarcticibacterium sp.
ATTTTAAAGTTCCAAGTGAAAAGGGTGATTACCGATGTTTCTACCGCAATATTTATAACGCAATCACAAAACAAAATGAACTTCTGGTTAAACCTGAAGAAGCCAAAGAGGTAATTAAAGTAATTGAGCTGGCTATAAAAAGCAATTCAGAAAAAAGAATAGTTACTTTTCAATAGCAGCAGGTTGCCTTTTTTGTGTCTTATATTTCTTGAAATACTTATTTGCTTCTTTTAAAACTTTCGGCGCCAGAATTAATGTGGAGATCATTGTTGGAATTGCCATTAATGCAAAGAAACCATCGATAAGGTTGATCATCATACTTAATGAGGTCGTGGCACCCAATAAAATACTTAGTATATAGAAGTAATTATAGTAGTGTTTTTTATCTGCTCCCAATAGAAAGGACAAACATTTTGTACCGTAATAAGAATAAGAAAATAAGGAGGAAATACTGAAGATGGCGATACATAACATCAACAAATAATTTCCATATACAGGAATTGCCTGATTAAATGCTGTTGCCGTTAAACTTACCCCATTAACATCTGTAGACTGCCACACCCCGGTAACCAGAATCGCAAGTGCGGTGAGTGTACAAACTACCAGGGTGTCAATGGCAGGACCTAACATTGCTACAAGTCCTTCCCTTACCGGTTCATTGGTTTTAGCAGCACCATGGGCCATTGGAGATGTACCAATACCCGCTTCGTTTGAAAAAGCTCCCCTCCTAATTCCCAGAATTATTAAACCTCCAAGAATTCCGCCTAAAAATTGATCTCCTTTATAATTTTCCGCAGCAAAAGCATCTGTAAAGATCAGGGAGAAATAAGTAGGCACCTGCTCAATATTTACAACCAGGATAATAATTACCGCTATAAAATATAATACTACCATCGCGGGAACTAATTTCCCAACGGTTTTACTAATCCTGCTTAATCCGCCAAAAATAACAATGGATGTTAAAACCACTAATATCAAGCCAATGATAAGGTTTGTTGTAAATCCGGTTTCTATTCCGTTTGGATTTAAAATGATAAAATTTACCGCCTGGGTTAACTGGTTCACATTAAAAACAGGTAATGCTCCAACAAGACCGGCAATACTGAAGAAAACCGCCAACGGCTTCCATTTCTTTCCAAGTCCTTCCACTATAAAATACATAGGGCCTCCCTGGATGTCTCCCTTGCTGTCTCTCCCTCGGTACATAACAGCCAGCGTACAGGTGAAAAACTTTGTTGCCATTCCAATAACCGCACTAATCCACATCCAGAAAATAGCTCCTGGACCTCCTATTGCTATTGCAACTGCAACTCCCGCAATATTTCCCATTCCCACCGTTGCAGCTAATGCTGTAGCCAGTGCCTGGAAATGGCTGATTTCCCCCGGATCATTAGGATCATCATATTTCCCTCGCAAAACCTGGACTGCATGTCCCAGATACCTGAATGGCAAAAATTTTGAAATAACGAGGAGGTAAAATCCGCCGCCAATTAGAAGAATTAAAAGAGGTAGTCCCCATACAAACGAGGCGAAATCGGCAATAAACTGATCAATGGAATTCATAAGCAAATATAAATAATGAGAGATACCCTGCAATTATTTAAAATGAAAAGAAGAAAATAATATTGCAGAACCTTTATGGAGGATCCTTAGCTAATTCCAATCCCACACCATAATATTCCATTCATCAATTTCATCTGTAAAAGTATAAAGAACTTCGAACCCCATTTTTTTATGTGCTTTAAGAGATGGGATATTTTTAGAAGACACTTCTGTAATACAAAGTTCATATTCCTTTGAGTAAATTTCCTTGTGTTTTCTGTACAAATCTTCAAATACTCCTGTTTTCCTAAAATCAGCATCTATACATATCTGGCCCATTATATAATAATTGTAATCACTCAGTTTTCTTTCTTTGTAAAGTATGTTTTCAAGAGAATTAAACAGAGAATTTAAAACCGGAATAAAACTTTTAAATTCCTTAGGCATTACTAATGCGTAGCCAATTACCGTATCATCGTGCTTTGCAATTACCTGCTTTGCACGGTCGTTCATTTTTGTAAGCAGTTCGAGGCTGTGACGTACGGTCACAAAACCTCCCAACCTTTCTTCGTCCTGTTTTAATTTTTCCTTGTGATTATTTTCCTGAAGTGTAAGGATTTGAGAAAGCTCCAGGGGATTTTCTGCAAGCTTTATTGTTGTTCGTCTCCACAAGATTTTAATGGCAGAAAATTTTTCGGTGGTTAACCTTTCATTTTGAAGAATCTTAAAATGGTTTTTTCGGTAAAAATCTGCCGGAGATAAATAAGGGGTTCCATCAGACTTTTTATAGGTTTCATCTGCGATTATCCAGCCATTTAATTCCGTTCTTTTATTTTTTGCAAGATTGAGCAAGGCCGTGCCCAATCTTTTCCCCTGAAGATGACGATGAAGGATTGTCCCAAACCACCTGCTGTTATCCCTGATAAAATCAAAATACCAGCCCTTTATAATTCCCTCATCCAGTATAAGTACATGAAATTGATCCTCAAGATTATCCAGGTAATTTTCAAAATCCTGTTGCCGCTCGTAACTGAGATTCTGTGGATATTCGCTATTCCAAAGGCTAAAGATCTCCTCCTTTTCCCGGGATGATAAAATCTGTTTCTCTACAAATTCCATTTTTCAGGAAATATAAATCTTTTATGGTTCAGAATTTTAGAAACTTGTGGAACCTTTAATAACCAGCAGAAAGATAAAAAATG
>CAZXEY010000191.1:0-2642 GCA_964639695.1 uncultured Antarcticibacterium sp.
TCCTGTTTCAAAGTAAATATGGTTTATGAATCGTTTAAAAACTTTCTTTAAACTTTTAAAACGTGCTTACCAGGGCTGGATTACCAACGATCCCTGGGCAGAAAGTGCAATAATAGCCTATTATACTATTTTTTCATTGCCATCCCTTTTAATTATAATTGTAAGCATAGCTGGATATTTTTTTGGCAGGGAGGCAGTGCAGGGTAGGATTACTACACAAATTGGGGATTTTATTGGAACAGATGCTGCAAAGGCTATTGAAAGTATGATCACCAGCGCGGCTATTAATGAGAATTCCACATGGGCAGTTATATTTGGTATCGCCATTCTTCTTTTTGGTGCCACCGGGGTTTTCTTTCGGCTTAAAATTGCAATGAACAATATTTGGAATGTAGCTGCAAAAAAGGAAACAATTGCCCGAATGGTACTGGACCGTCTTATTTCTTTTGGAATGGTCCTCGCAATAGGATTTCTGTTATTGCTCTCTTTAATAGTATCGGCTGTTGTAAGAATATTGAGAGATTATATTTCTGAAGGAGCTCCTGTAATAACCTCTGTGGGCCTTGGTATTGTGAATTATGTTATTTCTTTTATTTTCATAACGATCTTATTTGCTGCTATTTTTAAGTTATTACCCGATGTGGTTTTAAAATGGAAAATCACAATTTACGGGGCAGCAATGACCACGGTTCTCTTCCTTATAGGTGAATTCCTGATAGGATATTACTTTGGCCAAAGTAATCCTGGATCAGTCTATGGAGGTGCTTCTTCTATTATTTTAATACTCCTTTGGGTAAATTACACCTGCTTAATCATGTTCTTTGGTGCCGAATTTACGGTACAGTATGCAATTCATAAAAATGAAACCATAAGGCCTAACAGATTCAGCAGGCCGGCAATCTATAAGGAAATTGAGAAGCTGGAGAAAAAGAAATTCAAACTCCCTGAAGATCACAGGATCCTTAATGAACTTAAATCCAGCAAAACGGTTGTTAAATATGAAAAACAACAGAAGAAATCTTCCCCCGATTAGGAAACTTTAACATTCCACTTCCTTTATTTATAAGCCTTTTAGCAGAGTTTACTTTCTATAAACCTTATATTAATATGAAAGAAATTGTTGAATTTAAAAAGAAAATTTATGAATAAGAGAGTAGCTATACTAGCGACAGACGGATTTGAAGAAAGCGAACTTAAATCTCCTAAAGAAGCAATGGAGAAGGAAGGTTTTAAAGTAGATATTATAAGCACAAAATCAGGAACAATTAAGGCCTGGGATAGCGGGAATTGGTCTAAAGAATATAAAGTGGACAATACCGTTGATAATGTAAAGGCAGAAGATTATAACGCTTTAATGCTGCCGGGTGGAGTTATTAATCCTGATAAATTAAGAAGAAGCGAAGATGCGCTTAATTTTGTTAGAGATTTCTTTAAACAAAGTAAGCCTGTTGCCGCGATATGCCATGCACCTTGGACTTTAATTAATGCAGAAGTGGTAAAAGGTAGAACAATGACATCCTTTCATTCAATAAGAAAAGATTTGGAAAATGCGGGAGCAAATTGGGTAGATAAAGAAGTAGTTGTGGATCAAGGATTTGTAACTAGTAGAAACCCCGATGACCTACCGGCATTCAATAAAAAATTAATTGAAGAGGTTAAAGAAGGGAAACACGAGGAACAACACGCTTAATCAGAATATTTTTTAATATTAAAGCTGTCTGAAATTTAGATGATACTCTAAAGTTTCAGACAGCTTTTTATTTTATTTATCCTCGTCTTCGTCCTGATCTTCGTCTTCCTCTCCAATTTCTTTCTCTGGTATATCTACAATAGGCTCATTAAAGTCTGATTCATCGTAATCATCCTCATCATAATTAGCCATAGTATTTTCCAGCCTGGTACTTACTTTTACAAGGTAAATTGAATCCTCGGTACGAACTTCTACAGCTTCAATAGTTTCATTCTTAGCATTTTTAAATGAAATTATTTGATCATCATCGTATCCATCAGGATATTTTTCTACCAGAAGACTAAGGATCTCGGGCGTTAATTTTTTATAGTCTACAATAACTCTTTTCATAACTATTATTTGATCGTGCAATTATAATAAAATTTGGATAATCTCCAACGGAGTCAAAATGTAAAAAATATTAATTACTTATTATAATGAATTAGGAGTTTTTAAGAGTCGTGTAGTACTTAAATGACTCTAACTGAACTTCATTTTCAACCTTACAATCTATCACAGGCTCTCCAATCTTATTTAAAAGCACAAAATTTATATTTCCGTAGGTATTCTTCTTGTCGAATTTAAGTAAATCATTTATTTCATTATAGTCCTCCATGCCAAGATCTATTTTTGGAAAAAAATCAAGAAGTTTAGTGGTAACCTCCGTTAATTCAGTATCCAAAAATCCTTTTAGTTTATTAGATATATATGCCGCCATGATCATTCCAACAGCAACAGCTTCCCCATGTAGCAAAGCTTTTTTGGTGGGATGAGTTAAAAAATAAGATTCAATAGCATGGCCAAAAGTATGGCCGAAATTCAATGTTTTTCTCAGGTTTTTTTCTTCAGGATCCTGTTCAACTATATTCTTTTTAATAGAAACTGAACCGGCTATTAATTCATCAAGATCTTC
>CAZXEY010000192.1:0-2535 GCA_964639695.1 uncultured Antarcticibacterium sp.
CCCAAAAAGATTCAGGGAACTGAAGCAGAACAAAAAAGAGGGAAGAGAGCATCAAACTCCCGGCCATCGTTTTGTAATGTCCTATAGTATCCACAAGTTTACCACCTACCCAGGATCCCGCCACCGATCCCAATCCAAAAAAGCTCAGGATCCAGCCAACTTCGTCAAGTGAAAATCCGCGGCTTTTAGTGAGGTAAAGTGAGAGGAAAGGAATTACCATAGTTCCCGCACGGTTAATAAAAGTTACCAAGGCCAATAGCCATACTTCCTTTCGTAAACCGGTAAAAGATCCTATGTAAGCTTTGTAAACTTTAAGAAGCATTCCAAAAAATTAAGCTTCAAAATTAATTTAAATTTTAAGGCGGTAAACAACCGGTACAAAAGAAAAGTAAATAGAAATATTAAAATGATAAAAAAGGGTTTCAGCTAATAAACCTGGAAAAGTAAATACCGGAAAAAATTGCAGCAATTCCTAAGAATAAGCTGCCAAGAGCATAAATTAAGAAACTGGAATAATCTCCCGATTTTAAGAATTGCTGATTTTCAAAAGCAAAGGTTGAAAAGGTTGTAAAACCACCACAAAAGCCGGTTGTTAAAAAGAGGATCATACCGCCCGATAAATTTTCCTGTTTAATGACATATCCCAGGATCAATCCCAACAACAAACTGCCGGCAACATTTACGCTAAAGGTTGCGTATGGAAAGGAGAATTGTTCCTGATCCAGCATTTTGTAAATCAGGTACCGGCACAGGCTACCAAAGCCTCCACCCACGAATACCAGCAGTAAAGATTTCATTTAAAATTCAATAACAGGAGTTTCCTGCACGGTTTCATCGGTTACAGGAATATAGATTTCAGTAACAAAATTGGCAGGATTTTGGACTTCTTCATTAAAGGTATTATAAACCTCAAAGGGTTGCCTGGTTTCATCCACCATTAAATTGTTTTCCTGGATGTACTGGTAAGTCCTGTCCCACGCCTCCTTTAAATTTTTATAATCTCCTTTAAGAGTGGTTTTTACTACCCGTTGCACCGGCATCATCCCATTTAGGACCTGGCTGTTTTCGGGGGTTATAACCAGGCTAGGGGTGAAATATCCTGCAGAATAGATAGCGGAATTATTTTGTTCATCCCAGTCATTGTAAAGGATAAAAGGATCTCCTTGTTTACTGATGTTGTTATTCTCCATATATCGTGAGACGGTGGTAAACATATCTCCCATTTTTTCAGGGATCTGGCTAATTTTTGTCGCTGTAGTAGTGTACATATAGAATCCGCCGCCATGGGTGGTTTCGCCGGCAACATTAATTGAGTACACGCTCATTTTCTTTAGAGTAGATTCTTTTAAATTTTCAAGACCTTCACTTAATCTCGGTCTTAAAACATTTGCCAGGGAATTATTATTAAAAGTATAAGCCAGTTTTTCCCTGAAGCTTTGATTCCCCTTAATTCCCCAGGTAACTTTTGTGCCTTGTTCAACTTCCTCAAACCTCCAGTACATCTCCCCTTCAGTTTCAGCAAAAGTGGGGTTTAATACTGCTGACTGCTCTATGGAAGAATCGGGAATAGTTTTGGTGGTAACTAAAGTACCGTCTCCTATGTCGTCTCCGGTCCAGGAAAATTCTGCACCTTCCCCTTTGGGATTTTCAGAATAATTAGGAACAGCATCCTCTTCATTGACAATCCAGGGAGCCCAGCTTTCCCAGTTTCTATAATTGTTAACCTCACTGTATACTACCGGTAGAGGTGCTTCAATTATTGCTGTTTCTTCAATTACATAATCACCATCTTTAGTGGCAACATAAATAGAACCTGCAATAATAACAATGAGTAAAAGAAAGAAGAGATATTTAAGGATTTTCATTTAATGAATTTTACTTTCAAGACAGCTAATATAAGTATTTTACAAGATGCTGTTAATTACAATTGCCGGAAAAATCGCTGCTACTTCAGGTATTTTAGAAGGTTAATACAATTTAATGCGCAATATTGACTAATGCCTGAATAATTACTGAAAAGGATCCTAACTCAAATATGCTAATAAGATAAATATAATCCAACCCTTCCGAACAAAGTCAAATAATATTTTGAATTCAGAAGAGTTTCCCGGCTTTTATTGCTGGGACTTAGCTCTTTAAATACGATTTAATGATGAACAGCAGTATTATAAAAAGTATAAATCCTGCCAGTACATATAGGCTTCCTTTATAATATTTTCGGTGAAGGGCGATATCTTTGCGGTAGCTGTATATTATTGCTATTAAAAAAGCGATAAAAAATAAACCCGCAAAAATCCATTGTCCTGTGCTAAACATTTAATTATTTTTATGCAAAGTTAAGTTATCGGCTGTATAAAATGAACTTCAGCAGTAGCTAAAAGCATTAGGAAAACCCTTTTATTTAAATAAAATGAAAAATAAAATTGCCGCAGTTAGTGAATTTCATAGGTCTTTTGGATTAGGAATGAATGAATCCCCGGTTGCAGATTTGGGAGAGGCAAAAAATCTTCTCAGATATAACCTCATGAAGGAGGA
>CAZXEY010000193.1:0-2527 GCA_964639695.1 uncultured Antarcticibacterium sp.
TATCCTCAAGATTATACGCGTGCGTATTTTCTTCATGGGAATAGGTAAAACATCCCAGCCGTTCAAATCTCATTTCCTTCACCCAATCTTTCAATTCCTGAAAGTGAACCTCAGTTTCACCGGGATATCCCACAATTAACGTGGTTCTAATTGCCATTTCCGGAACAGTCTTTCTGAATTCCTGTAAAAGCTTTGTGGTTTTTTCGTGAGTGGTACCTCTACGCATAGACTTCAGAAGATCATCAGAAATATGCTGTAAAGGAATATCCAGATAATTACAAATCTTTGGCTCTCGCTTCATAATTTCAAGGACATCCATAGGGAAACCTGTAGGAAATGCATAATGTAACCTTATCCATTCTATCCCTTCAACCTTAACCAGATTTTCAAGAAGCTCTGCTAAATTTCTTTTCTTATATAAATCTAATCCGTAGTAAGTAAGATCCTGGGCGATAAGAATTAATTCTTTTACCCCGTTCGCTGCCAGTTTTTTTGCTTCAGTTACCAGATTTTCAATTGGGGTAGATCGATGCTTGCCACGCATAAGCGGAATAGCACAAAACGAACAAGGCCTGTCACAGCCTTCAGCTATTTTAAGATATGCGTAATTTTTGGGAGTAGTGGTAAGGCGTTCTCCTATTAATTCATGCTTATAATCTGCTTCCAGAGCTTTTAATAGTCCCGGAAGTTCTGTTGTCCCAAAATATTGATCAACATCTGGAATTTCCTTTTGAAGATCTGGCTTGTAACGTTCACTTAAACATCCCGTAACAAAAACTTTATCAACCTCTCCCTCCTGCTTTTTCTGAACATACTCCAGAATGGTATTTACAGATTGTTCCTTTGCATTATCAATAAAACCACAGGTGTTTATAACAACAATATTGCCTTCCTGTTCGTGAACAACATCTTTTTTATTCGCCTTCAACTGACCCATCAAAATTTCGCTGTCGTAAACATTCTTACTACACCCGAGAGTAATAACGTTGATCCTGTTTTTCTTTATTGACTTCGTTCTCATAAAATTAAAATTTCTTCAGATCTTAAAGCATTCCTGCAAGCTCTGTGCCTTTAATATTATTTAAAAGCGGGTGCAAAGATACGATCTAAAATTTGAACTACATTATCTTAGAACTTTAAGCTTGTCTAAGGTGGTATAGTCTCAAAAAAAAACTATAAATTTCATAAAATGTTATATTTTTTCATCCTATGAGATTTCGAGCCAGCCTTATGATCTTCCTGTGTATATTTCTTAGCAGCACCTGCTTTTCACAGCAACGGGTACGTGAGATAGGAGTTGAGATAGGAGTTTTACCCACCGGAGAACTAAATTCCATAACCGATGTTGCCGGCGTTAAGGTTGGTCATACCACTTTGGTTAAGGGTGATTCAGTGCGAACTGGAGTAACGGCCATTTTACCTCATAGCGGAAATATTTTTCAGGAAAAAGTACCGGCAGCAATTTTTGTAGGAAATGGCTTTGGAAAACTTGCAGGCATTACCCAGGTCCAGGAATTGGGAAACATTGAAACTCCGATTATTCTGACTAATACCCTTAGTGTCCCCACCGGAATGGCTGCGGTTATTGAATATACTCTTGGACAAAAAGAAAATCAAAACCTGCAATCTGTAAATGCAGTTGTAGGAGAAACCAATGATGGTTACCTGAACGACATTCGGGGCAGGCATGTTAAAATGGAGGATGTAATTTCAGCTATTGAGGTGGCAAAGAGTGGAAAAGTAGAAGAAGGCAATATTGGTGCAGGTACAGGAACGGTTGCATTTGGTTTCAAGGGCGGCATAGGAACCTCATCACGTAAACTACCCGAAAGTTTAGGAGGTTATACAGTCGGAGTCCTGGTACAGACAAATTTTGGCGGAGTGCTCCAAATTGCAGGAGTGCCGGTGGGAGAAGAATTGGGAAAATTTAGTTTCCGCAATCAACTCCTTAACAACGTAGATGGCTCCTGTATGATTGTGGTAGCTACCGATGCTCCTCTGGACAGCCGGAATTTGGAGAGATTGGCGAAACGGGCATTTTTAGGATTGGCAAAGACAGGTGGCATAGCTTCGAACGGAAGCGGGGATTATATCATTGCCTTTTCTACTGATGAAGGGATACGGATTCCCTATAAACTGGAAACAAATCTTTTAAAGGCAGAAACAGTTCCCAATGATCTAATGTCTCCAATATTTATGGCCGCCATTGAAGCAACCGAAGAGGCAATTCTAAATTCCCTGTTTATGGCTACCAGTGTTACAGGCTATGATGGTCATACCATAGAAGCAATACCTCTTGAAAAAATTATCCCGATATTAAAAAGGCACGGAGCTATAAAAGATTAAAGATCCTTAAGAGGTAAGCCCAGTGATTTTAATTTATACGGAAAAATTATATTAAATACCTCTTGTCATTCTAATAAACTCCTGCTGAAGGCGTGAAGTGACATTTTTTTTGTTAGGTTCAAATATTAATTTCCCATTCATATGAACAGAGGCTACAGGAATAATTTGTGTGGTGGTACCG
>CAZXEY010000194.1:0-2494 GCA_964639695.1 uncultured Antarcticibacterium sp.
TCGTCGTCATTATTTAAATCTGAAAAAAACTACCCGGGGAACTTTATACTACAAAAATTGTTTTCCTGTGTAAATTTTATCCAGATCAAGAATGACCAGGAACTTTAAAAAATATCTTCACCCTAAATATTAAGATATGTATTCATCACATTTTTAGTAGCCGGTACTGTAAAAGTTACCGGCTACTTCTTTTCATGCTATTCTTTTCTTAAAACTTACTAAACGGTCCAATAAATGATTTCCTGTATTCGTTTATTTGTACTGTAATGAAAAGTATGTTTAAAAGATTATTAAAGTCTCCCTGGAAATGGCCACTATTTGTTGTGTTGTCACTAATCATTTTATTACTTCTCTTCTACCTTTCTATTTATTTCGGCCTCTTTGGAAAAATTCCTTCTTCACCGGAATTAAGCCAGTTAAAACAAAATGAGGCTACCCAAATTCTTTCTACTGAAGGGGAGCTAATTGGCAAATATTACATTTATGACAGGCAGCCCGTAACCTATGATCAATTTCCTGAACATTTGGTGCAAGGACTAATTGCAACTGAAGATGCACGGTTTTATGAGCATGATGGTATTGATAACAGGAGTTTGTTACGTGTATTTTTCAAGACGTTGTTACTTCAGGATAAGAGCTCTGGTGGTGGGAGCACTATAACCCTTCAGCTGGCGAAAAACCTTTATGGCAGGAAAGAATTTGGTCCCCTGGGAATTGTTGTAAATAAAGTTCAGGAGTCAATAATAGCAGAAAGGCTTGAAGAGATTTATTCAAAAAAGGAAATTCTTACTTTATATCTTAATACTGTTCCATTTAGTGATAACACCTTCGGAATTGAAAGTGCTTCTTTAAAATTTTTCAATAAAAATACCCGGGAACTTAAGCTTGAGGAATCGGCGGTTTTGGTAGGAATGCTGAAAGCCTCTCATTATTTTAATCCACGGATTTTCCCTGAAAGAAGCAGGCTAAGAAGGGATGTTGTACTCGTGCAAATGGAAAAATATGGGTATTTATCTGAAGCTGAATTGGAAAAAGCAAAACAAAAGGAGCTAAAATTAGATTATACCTCCTATAGCCATGACCGTGGACCTGCTCCTTATTTTAGAGAACAGCTTAGAAAGGATCTTGAGAATATTCTTGATACGATAAAGAAAAAGGATGGTGAAAAATATAATATCTACAGCGACGGATTAATAGTTCATACTACGATAGATTATACGATGCAGAATTTGGCCGAAGAAGCGGTTAATGAACATTTATCAAAGTTGCAAAATGCTCACGAACGATCCTATGGCAAAAATGGCCCCTGGGCCACAGATAAAAATATCATTCTGGATGCTGTAAAAAGAACAAATGTGTATAAAAAGCTTGCTAAAGAAGGGTTGGATGATAAAAAAATCCTTGAGAAACTTGACCAGGATAAAAAACCTGTTGAACTATTCAATTTTGGTGAAGAGAAGGTTGAAGAATTATCAACTTTAGATAGTATCCTCTATTACAATAAATTTTTGAGTGCAGGATTTTTAGCGCTGGAACCTTCTACCGGTGCCGTAAGAGCCTGGGTTGGTGGTGTAAATTTCAAAAACTTTAAATACGACCATGTTGCTCAGAGTAAAAGGCAGGTAGGTTCCACTTTTAAACCTATTGTATATACAGCCGCATTGCAAAATGGATTGGATCCCTGCGCCTATTTTTCGGTAAACGAAGTTACCTATGAAGGCGGATGGACACCCTCCAACTCCGGTGCTCCCGAGGAAGATCCATATATGAACTACAATATGCAAACGGCCCTGAGCAGGTCCATTAATACTATTGCGGTAAAAATCTTAATGGAAACCGGAATCAACAACGTAATTAACCAGGCTAAATTAATGGGAATTACAAGCGAGTTACCCAAAGTGCCTTCCATTGCATTAGGTACAGCCGAATTAAGTTTAAAAGAAGTCGCCAAGGCCTACACCTCCTATGTCAATAAATCCAGACCCAGTACTCCCTATTACATCACCCGGATTGAAGATAAGGATGGAAATCTTTTAGCGGCATTTAAACCTGAAGTCCAGCAGAAACCTGCTTTTTCTGAACAAAACCGGCAAATAATGCTGGAAATGATGAAATCAACCATAAATGAAGGTACCGCTGTAAGGCTGCGAAGTTCTTACGGATTAAATAATGATATAGCAGGTAAAACCGGAACTACTCAAAATAATAAAGATGGATGGTTTGTGGGAATTACTCCCAAACTTGTAACTGTAACATGGGTAGGAACAGATGATCCAAGAATTGGATTTAGAAACACCTCTATTGGTCAGGGAGCTAACAGTGCTTTACCCGTTTTTGCAATCTTTCTTCAAAAGCTGAATCAGCATCAGGAATTTAGTGAAATAACCCAGGCCAAATTTTCTCCTCCTTCAGCGGAAGTGGTTAGTTTGCTGAATTGTGAACCTGCAGAGAGGGACGGATTTTTTGAGCGGATATTTACGAATCCTGATAAAAA
>CAZXEY010000195.1:0-2346 GCA_964639695.1 uncultured Antarcticibacterium sp.
CTCTTGTTAGCTTTCCAAAAGCACTACCTTTAGATGTATTGGAAAAGAAGAATGCACCAGAAGTGATTCTTTTATTATGCTTTCTGATGGAAATGGAATTGATCTTTGGAATTAAATTAAATCTATTAAGGGAAAAAAATTAATACCAGTTCTGCTTATGTCAGCCCATGTTGAACTAAATCAAACCTGTGCAAATGAATTTATTAGAAAGCCATTTGACATAGAAGATTTTTAGAAAAACTTCGAATACTAGGTCATTATAATAGGTAATTAACAGCAACTACAAAAGCCATTGGAAAGGCCAGGATAAAGATTTAATATTTATTTAATTTAAAATCAAGATGGTAATATCAGATTTTCTTCTCAAGCTCTTTTATTTTTTGTTTGAGTGTAATTAAAACAATTCTAAAAGGCTCAGTTGTATGCTCTTCACAACTTTCCAAAGTCTTTATGGCTTGTTTAATTTGTTCTAATTCTCTTATTGAGGTCATCATTTATAGTTGGAAGGTTATTCTATATTAAATTCGGAATCTTCAATATAGTATGATACGTTTGAAGAGCTAAGATAAAAATTAAACCGTGAACATTACTTTTTCTACTGGTTCTGCTTATCCATCATATACTTTCGTTTTCGTAAAGCTGCCATATCATCACTAACCTTCCTGTCAAGAATCTTGGCGTAGTGCTGGGTGGTTTATAATTTTTTGTGCCCAAGCATTTTACTTACCATTTCATTAGGGACGCCATTAGATAAGGTTACCGTAGTGGCAAATGTGTTGCGAGCCAGGTGAAAGGTGAGATTCTTTTGAATTCCGCACAAATCCGCTATCCTTAAAAATACATACATTTTTTAATTACCACTCTGCAGCTCTTTTTTGTAGGTTCCTGAAATTTTAGTCTATGAATTCCCATTCTTTATCGCCTGTAAACAACTTATTGTCGCTAATTATATTTTCTCACCAAATTATTCTCTACCTTTATAGTATTAAGAATCAGTTACTTATGATAAATAAAAAGAAAGTACTTAATTCTATATAAGGTTTTCTCTTGTTATGGAAAAAGGCTTAAATAAATGTCTTATTTAAAAAGTGAATTATGAAAACTATATGGGTGGCAACCCCTTATGCAGGAAAAATTAAGGCTGTCTTTATTTCAAAAATCATGGAGTTGAGATTGCTTATTATTTTTTTATTGGTCATCTCTTGTTCTAAAAGCGATTATTTTGTAGAACCTCAGAATGAAACACCAGTTGATAAACAAATGCCTAATGATGAGGAGGCTTCCAATGGTAATGATACATCCACTGATGGTGAATCGGTTATTATTTACACAGATGTAGAACCCGACTTTAACAGTGGTACGGGAGACGGCCAGTATAATCTTGACCTGGACAATGATGGCCACGTTGATTTTGTTCTTACATCCAGTCTGGAGGATGATTGGTTCGCATCCGGCATTAAATCAGATTCGAACAGTACAAATGGAATTCTTTCATTGCATCCATGGTACAGTCATCCAGCCGCTCTTGACAAAGGGCAAAAAATCTTCAATCTCTCTACTTATAAAGATGGAGAATCCTATGAATCGGGAGTAAATTTTGCATATGGATATTGCTTTCCAAATGACGACGTGTGCCGATACAACTGGGAAGATAAAGGAGACAGGTACGTTGGTTTAAGATTTTTAATCAATAAAAATATACATTACGGTTGGGCAAGATTAGAATTTTTAAGCGCCAGTAAATGGATAATAAAGGACTACGCCTACCACGCATCACCAAATACCGCAATTCTCGCAGGTGAGATGAATTAAAATATATATTAGTAAACTTTATTTCAGGAGAGAAGTTAAAATAAAGTGTCGCAACTGCCCGTAGAGAACTCTTTTCTGCTTTTAATAGTACTTCTGCATCCTAGCTTCCTTTTCTTTTCCCTTTGGTACAAATTATGGCCTAACAGGAAATAAAAAAACCTAAATACTTTATTATTAAATTATTATAGTCTTATGTAGCGAAGAAAGAAGGATTAACTTTGTTGATCTTACGAAGGGGAACCTGCAAAGAAAACCAAGCACTGCTGCTGCGATTTGTCTTTATTACTTCACAAAAATGGACTTACTGGAAATTGCTTCAGTAGCCATTTTTCTAATTTGAGGGATTAACTTTGTTGATCCCAGAAAGGGAGAACCTGCAAAGAAAACCACGCACTGCTGCCGCAGCGCTCGTTTTTATCTCCTAATTTTATTAAAAAAACTCGCTAAAATTTAATTTGGATACCCTGTTTCTAGAATGAGGGATTAACTTCGTTCATCCCAGAAAAGGAGAACCTGCAAAGAAAACCACGCACT
>CAZXEY010000196.1:0-2299 GCA_964639695.1 uncultured Antarcticibacterium sp.
ATAAAATAGATCAATACATTCCTCTTATTCGGAAAGCTACTGAAGAAGGTGAAATCTCTAAAACTTCGCTGGCAATGATGGAGGATAGAAATCTAATGGATAAAGGGCAGGAACAAATCTATGGTACCCAGATAAAAGGACAGGCTAGTAAAGAAGGCCAATGGATCTACTTTTTATGGCCGGTAAAAGATCCTGAAACAGTAAATGAATTAAGGAAAAGTGTAGGATTTAAATCTACTATTGAAGAATATTTAGCCGAGATGGAGGTAGAATTAAAATTTTATAAGCTTGATGAAGTAAATGATTTGTAGTTTAAATACTTTCCTGTAAAAAAAATTCCGGCCTCAATGACCTTAAATTCTATGGATTATTCTTTAAAGAATTTTAAAAGAATAATTAATATTTTCACTTTAGTATTTTCGGCAATATTGTTACTTGATATGCTTTTAGGCGTGGAAGTTTCAGAAGAAAGGGTAGAGCATAGAGCCTATTATAAGGAAGAAGTAGGGACTGTAAGAGACCGCGACTTCAGAACTGTTATTGGAATTTTTACCGAGAAAAGCGAAATTCCTTTTAGAGAAGCAACTTTATATAATATATTAAGGAAAGGAGATTTGGTAGAAATTCAGAAATCTCAAATCTTAAGTGAAGTAATAAACATCAGGTTTAATGGTATAGATTATAAGGAGGCGGCATATTCGGTTTACTCCTACTATTATTTGTTTCCAATAATTTGTATTGCCGGTAGCGTGGGAGCATTTTTCTCAGGTAAATTAAATAAACCATTTTATGATTTCTTTCTTGTATTTTCTTCCATAGTTACAGTCTATCTTTTGATATCAATGGTTACCAACAACAGAATATGAGGTCCTTGAATATTTAGGATTATTTTTAAGGACACTACTAAATGTAGTGCCAATTCTTTATAAGTAAGAAAGCTCCGAAATATCGGAGCTTATTTTCTTATATGTAATTAAATGCTACAATTACATTTTGTTTGAAGGATTTCCCTGCGAGAATTTATCTGGCATCTTTTATTTTTAGCAGAGCAGAATATATATTTTGGGCCAGATTTTTTTGATAAGAAGGGTTCTTTAAATTTTGAGCCTCTTCGTTATTGGTGAGATACCCTAACTCCAGTAATACTCCGGGATGAGGAAGATCTCTTAAAATCATAAAATTAGCCTCCTTTATTTCTGCAGCAGCTTCAGGTTTATTTAATTGTTCCTGAAGAAGTATCTTACTTATTTGATAAGATTTCTGCTTAAAAATTCCTTCTCTTAGATGATAAGCCTCCATTCCACTTTTGCTTTTATTAGGATGAGCATTACAATGAAGGCTTAAAAGCAAATCAGCATTTTGAGCTTTAATAAATTCTTTTCGGCTATTAAGACTTAATAGTTCATCCTTGTCCCTTACTAAAATGATCTTTATTTCCGGAGAACTTAACATTGAAAGCTGTTGGGCAATTTGTAGATTAATTTCTTTTTCATTTTGATTTCCTGGATCCTTACCTCCGTGCCCTGCATCTACCACTACCACGTATGGCTGAGAGGAATTTCCACCAGAAAATGAGCTCATCGCAAATACTGCAGCAAAAGCTATGACTGCTAATGCAGTTTTACCTAATCTAGTCAATCTTGAATTTGTTTTAATTTGAAGCATATCTATTCTATTTTTAGTTTTTATAAAACTGAAGCCGCTTAATATTTTTCCAGATGATTTATTACCGGCATTAATAATTTGGGTAGCATAAGCCATTGTATCTATGCCGCTTTTTATAGCCCCTGCATCTGCTTCATATTCGTGATTCTCCAAAATTGACATCCTGTACAGCCAAACAAAAGGATTAAACCAGAAAAAACAAATAATAAGTTCCAACAATAGAACATCAAGGGAGTGCATTTTCTCAAGGTGAATTCTCTCGTGTTTTAAAACCGCTGATAAAAAAGGAGAATTTTCCAAATCCCTTTTATTTACAAACACATAATTCAGAAAACTATAAGGATTTCCAGGTGCCGCTAAAGGAATAATTTTTAATTTTTGTTTAGGTCTGGATAACGCCCACATTGTACGGTTTCTCGATAGGGGCATGGTTTGCCGCCTCTATCCCCATCGAGATCACCTTGCGCGTCTCCAGCGGGTCTATGATACCGTCTACCCAAAGCCTGGCGGCGGCATAGTAGGGCGACAGCTCCTCGTTATACTTGTTGGTGATGCGCTCCAGCAGCTCCTTCTCCGCCTCTGGCGTTATCTCCTCCCCTTTGGCCTTCAGCGCCGACACCTGTATCTGCAACAG
>CAZXEY010000197.1:0-1898 GCA_964639695.1 uncultured Antarcticibacterium sp.
AGAATTAACCTGCACCCTGTTGATAGGGTCTAAAATCTTTTTGTAAAAACCGGTTAATGAAACAATCTCTCCAGCACTAAAATAATACTCATACTTAAGGTCAAAATTGTAATTTTCAGAAGGCATTAAATCGGGATTTCCAAAACTGGAAAAATTAACGTCCTCATATAGAAAAGGTGCAACCTCTTTAAACTGTGGAAATGTATAAGTTTTACTTCCTGCAAATCTTAAAATACTGTTTTCATTAAAATTATATTTTGTAGTTAAGCTGGGTAAGAAATAATTCTCATCTAAAATGGAAGGGTCCACGTTTAAATCAAATTCGCTACTCGAAAGATTTGTGTTCCAATTAACATATTGCCTAATATTTTCGTATCTAAAACCAAGATTTGCTGAAAATTTTTCGTTGAAATTATATAGGAAGTCTGTAAATCCCGCATGAATGATTTTTTCCCCTTCATAAAAAAATGGTGCAAGTGGATTAAATGCAGCTCCAAAACCACTGTTTGTAACTAGACGAAAATTACCATTATTAATTCCCTGTTGATTAAATACTTCGTCAGGATTGTTGATGTCTATGGTAACGGGAGAACCAAAATCGTGGTTGAATTGCAAAAAATTAAAAATTCGATCGGTATCTTTATAATTATAACCAAAGGAGATTTCCCCATTGTTTGTTTCACTATCAATATCTCCTATCTTATAGGAGGTCTTGAAATTTCCTACTAGCTCATTTTCCTCAAGTTGTGAATAAAACCTTAAGTTAAAACTAGGAGTTCCAACTGCAACTCTATAATTGCTGCCATTGTAAACGAATGTATTTTGTCTTCTGTCCGGCTCATCTGCCCGGGTGATGTTATAACCTGCATTAACATCCAGAGAAATTCTTTCAGTAATAATGAAATTTGTTAGTAATTGATTTACAAAAATCAAATTATCATTAATCTGTTGTCTTCTAATAAACGCTGAATCATCATCCTCTTCTGAAATGTTCGCCGATTGTCCAAAATATTGGCCAACGCTTTGGGCATTTGTATGTATTAATAAGGAATTATAGGTGATATTTCCAAGATTGGAAAAATCAAATTTGAAGTTTCCTAAAGCTATTTGAGAAACGGAATATAAATATTTATCAAAATCCAGGTCTCTTAAAGGTAAGCCCTGTGCATTTATTACTTTGGTATTTCCCTTTTCATAAACGTAATCGTTTTCTATAGATCCAATTACCATTGCAGTAAATTGATTATCTCCAAAATTGAATCTTTTTCCTAATTGGATTGAAGCATCGTTGTTTAACTGGGTGCTTTGTGATTCAGGATTAAAAGAATTGACAAAGGAATAAGTGCCTAAATTGTTAATAGGGCTTCCTTTATCCAGATTAAAACCAAGCCAGTTGCTTCCATCAGGTAATAAAAAATCTTCAGAAAGTGCACGACTGTTAAACCCGGTGCCTAACCCTATTTTAAATAAGTTGTTAGTAACAAGGGTTTTGGAATTAATATCAATACTCGCCCCTGCAACATCACCATAAAGTTCTGCAGAAAATGTTTTATTTACACCCACACTCTGTATAATGTCAGATCCAAAAAAGTCTAAAGCGATATTTTTATATTCAGGATCTTCAGAAGGTAATGGTAATCCATTGAAGGTGGTAGAATTATACCTGTCTCCAAGGCCCCTTACAAAAACATTCTTTACTCCCTGTTGTTTACTAATTCCTGAAATCTTGGTTACGGCTGCCTCAGCATCCCCAACTCCTTTTCTGGCAAGTTCTTCAGCCCCAATGGAAGTTTTAATTTGGATTGCCCCTTTTTGCTCCAGTAGTAAGGCAACTTCAGAATCTCTTCTTGAAACTGTGGTAATGACTACCTCATCTAAAGATGCGGCGCTGGCTCCAA
>CAZXEY010000198.1:0-1828 GCA_964639695.1 uncultured Antarcticibacterium sp.
CCTTAATCCTTTTCAGCATTTCTATAGAGGGTTCCAGTCCTAAAGCCATAAAAGCCGTAGCGTAACCATCTGCCAAAGCACAATTTTCAGCCAGGACAGATACACTTAAAAGATTGTTTTTTTGTGAAAGGCCTGTAATAGGATTTATCGTATGAACAAATCTTTGACCTGTAATAGAATCTACACGGTATTTCCTGTAATTTCCTGAGGTAGCCATGGCCCGGTTCTTAAGCTGCACTACGGTTTTAAAGGTGCGATTTTCATCTGTTTGCAGGGGATCATCAATTGCAACCGTCCAGGGTTGTTCTTTGTTCTTATTAATACCTTTTGCTACCAGCTCTCCTCCTATTTCAATTAAATAATTCTGAACATTTTCCTGGTCCAGGAACCGCGCAATTACATCCACAGTATATCCTTTGGCAATAGCATTAAAATCAATATAGACTAAAGGATGTTCTTTAGAGATAGTATTGTCGGGTTTAAGCTCTAGTTTATTAAAACCCACATACTGCAACATAGAATCAATTTTAGCCTGTGTAAGAGAGCTATCTCCTCTTTCGGGACCAAAACCATAGGCGTTCACCAAATTACCTACTGTAGGGTCAAAAAAACCATTGCTTTCCCTATATATTTTATCTGAAAAATAAAAAACTTCGATAAAATCAGAATCTACGGCTATTGTTGAATCCCCGGCATTGATCTTTGAAATATCTGAAGTATCAATATACGTGCTCATAGATTGGTTGATCACCCGAAATATGGAATCGAGGGCAGGTTCCATTGCAATTTCTTCAGAATGAAAAAATTTGATCTGATATGTGGTTCCTAAGGCTGTTCCTGTATAGAGTTGTTCTGTGGTTTCTGTTTCTTCACATCCATAGATGAAAAGCAATGCGATAACGTAAATAAATTTATTCAATTTCCTGTAATCCTTCATAGTTAACAATATAGTCTTCTTCCTTTACCACGGGTTTTTCATAATTGGCAGAATTTGCCAAGCCCACACCGGCATAATAGGTTCTTGCATTAAATTTTTGGGCATGGTCCTTTATTTTCTTCATGAAAACAGGATCGTATTTCTTCGGATTATCCGGGTATGTTACTGCTCTCACAATGACAAAATGAAGTTTCTTCTCCTTCAGGGCAACAAACTGCGGATTCTTTTTGAATGCGCTGTTAACCCCCAGGAACTCATATCCATTATCCCTGAGATCATCCCCCACCACGTTCATAGCAAGATTGTGCAGTTCCTGTTTTGTAAGCTCGGTTTTCATAGAGTTGCAAAATTAAACAATAAGTAGCGCATTCAGGAATTATTCAACTCCTTTAAAACAAATATTTTGATATAGTAAAAACGAAAAACAGCTGCCAAAAGGCAGCTGCTTTAAATATAAATCAAATCTAATATTATCCTCCAAAGTCGTCGAATCTCACATTTTCCGGGGGAACTCCAAAATCCTCAGTCATTTGTTGTACTGCCTTGTTCATCAATGGTGGCCCACAGAAGTAGTATTCTATATCTTCAGGCTCATCGTGATGCTTAAGGTAATTATCAATAACCACCTGGTGAATAAATCCTACAAAACCATCTCCTTCATCCTCCAGGCTCTTTTTAACTTTCCAGTTATCTTCTTCAAGAGGTTCTGAAAGTGCAAGGTGAAAACTAAAGTTAGGGAAATCTCTTTCTAAAGCACGGAAATGTTCTGTGTAAAATAATTCTCTCTTAGAACGTCCACCATACCAGTAAGTCACTTTTCTTCCTGTCTGGCAGGTTCTGAAAAGGTGATACAGGTGAGAACGCATTGGAGCCATACCGGCACCCCCACCT